>CAYOXI010000043.1:0-22359 GCA_964407855.1 uncultured Chromatiaceae bacterium | reverse complement strand
TTCGAACGCACATGTACCTAACCCATGGGTGTCCACTTTTTCGTAGGAACTCTCCCCGCTCGTCGCTGTGGCGCGCGCGCCGGGTGTTCCCGCGGGCCGGTGAGCTCAATCGTTAGACGACCGCCAAACCGTGACTCATGAGACATAGCGACTTTCGAATCGGCATCGACTTCTGGTGCGGCGGCACGCGGTGGCGGTGCACCGACGTCGGATCGCGCGTCGTCGTGGCAATGTCACTGGGACCTCATGAAGTGGTGGGACACGCGCCTCATGCTGAAGGTGAGCATCCGGGACAGCTCGAGCATTACGTTACTGACGATCCGTCGTGGCTGGTCGGCCCGCCCTACGCTGTTGTCGAGCGCGTTTTCGATGAAGGCGATTTGGCAGCGTGTTCTCTCATCAGCGACCCTCAGGCGCATGGAAACGCCGCGTTTTAGCTACGAGGTCGAGGGGTCGGGCCCGTACAGCGCACTTGCAGCATAGTATCACTAGTAGTATCATACCACGGTGACGAAAGCAGCTAAGACGCTGGCCCGCATGAAAGCCAATCCCAAGGACTGGCGAATCGAGAGCCTTAAATCGGTTGCGGAAGCTCACGGGCTCGTGAGCCGTCAGCCGGGCGGCAGCCATGTAATCTTCAGGCATCCCAATGGCTCGATGCTCAGCGTCCCCGCGCACCGCCCGATCAAGTCCATTTACGTCAAGAAGTTCGTTCGTCTCGTGGAAGATGGAGTTGCAGAATGAAAACGTCCCGGATTGAGTATCCGTTTGAGATTCGCCCCTTGTCGAAGGATGAAGGGGGCGGATATGCCATCACATTTCCGGATCTTCCGGGATGTCGTTCCGATGGCGCTACGCCGGAGGAGGCAATGGAGAATGGTCGGGATGCTCTTCAGTCCTGGCTTGCTGTAGCCAGGGAATTCGGTGACAAGACTCCGGGGCCCTTTGCCTCCGTCAGCGGACGCTTTGTTCAGCGGGTCCCTCGCTCGCTCCATGCCCAGCTGATCGCGTATGCCAAAGCTGAAGGGGTGTCGCTCAATACCCTGATCGTGTCATTGGTGTCTCAGGGCCTTGGGTCGCGCCCCGAGGTGCCTGCTGCGTCCCGTCGTCTAACCAAGCGCTCAACCGGGACCGCCCGCAAGCGGGCGGCCGGTTAGCGCCATCGTTGGGCATCCCAAAACACCTCTCGCAGCACACCATGACCTTTGGAATACTCATCTTCCCCAACGTCGAGGAACTCGACTTCGTTGGCCCGTGGGAAATGCTCACTATGTGGCAGCAGGTAGCAGGTGGGCCAAAGTGCCTCGTAGTCTCGGAGCATGCTGGACCAGTCACTTGCGCGAAGGGCCTCTCTGTCACCCCGCACGTCGCCTTCGAAGACTGTCCGCCGCTGGACTACCTGCTTGTACCTGGTGGGCAGGGAACCCGAGTTGAAGTCACGAACGCCAGGCTCCTTGAGTTCGTTGCCGTTCGAGGCAAAGGATGCCAGTCGATTCTCTCCGTCTGCACTGGCTCGTTTGTGCTTCATGCCGCCGGTCTTCTGGCAGGCAGGAAGGCCACAACACACTGGGGGTCGCTTGAACGACTCCGAGCACTTGGCAACGTCACGGTAGTCGAAGAGCGCTTCGTTCAAGACGAGAACGTATGGTCGTCGGCAGGGGTCTCGGCAGGCATTGACATGACCCTCGCGTTCATTGCCGCCGTGGCAGGCGAGGAATCCGCATCAAAGGTTCAGCTCGCTTCGGAGTACTACCCGTCAACCAAGCGGTATGGCTCGTTCCACAATACCCACCCCGCGGCGCCAGCCTACGCGAGGGATGCCTAACCCCTCGCTCAAGCTGACCCGCTACGGCAGGCGGCACAAAAGGAATCAGGATGACCATGCAGTCGCTACTCATCACTGCCGCTGTTCTAGCAACAGTCACTGGTGTTGTGCATTCGCTACTTGGCGAGTGGCTAATCTTTCGGCACCTGCGCGTGTCCCCGCTTGTTCCGTCGCTTCCGGCGCCGCCACTGCAAGGCCGCAACGTGCGGATCTTGTGGGCCACGTGGCATCTTGCTTCGGTACTTGGTTGGGCTTTGGCCGGACTGTTGTGGCAACTTGCACACAGTCCGGAGGCTGTTCTAGCTGCAAGCACAGTGCTCGGTGTCACAGCTGCCGCGTTTCTGGCGGGTTCTCTGTTGGTTCTTGTAGGCACTCGTGGCCGCCACCCCGGCTGGGTCGCTCTAGGAGCTGTTGCAGCTTTGTCGTGGGCGGCCATCGGTGCCGCCTGACAATTCGCTCAAGCGGACCAATCAATCGCTTCGCGATTGATGTGGCCACTTAGTTCAAGCGTTAGGCCGCTGACCGGAGGCCATTGACAGACCATATTTGGTCTAGGCACAATATGGCATGTGGCAGATAGTGGAGCACCCACGCACCGGAAAGCAGCTGGATTCAGCTCCACTTGAGATCCAGAAACGTTATGAGAAGTGGAAGGATATTGCGAGGATTTCCGGTCCACTTGGCTTGAGGGCGATTCGCGGGTTTCGGGACGAGGCTCTTTCGGGCAAATGGCAGGGCCACCGCTCCTCCCGACTGAATTTGCAGTACCGCATCATTTATCGCGTGATTGCATCGCAGCTATTGTTCCAAGTGGTTGAAGTAACGCCACATGACTATCGGAGGCGCTAAGAATGAGTGAGTTCCGTCCTGCCAAGCGTCGCGTGAAGGTTTCGGTTGGTGACTCCGTGCGCATCGTTCGCGAACTGCAGGAACTCAGCCAGAACCAGCTCGCCAAACTCACCGGTATCCCGCAGACCACCATCTCGGCGATTGAGAATGGCCGGGTTCGCTTGGGCGTCGAGAGGGCCAAGGTTCTGGCTCGAGCCCTGAAGTGCCACCCGGCTGTGCTCGTTTTCCCTGGCTGGGAATCCGAAGAGCAGTCAGCTGCCTAACTATGCGATGCAGCGGTCGGCGTTTGTCGTCACGCCGCTGGCAGGGACTGCAAGCGGTTCGCACAGGCTTTGGCCAGCAAGCGGCGCTGCCCTGAGGATGCCTAGAAGTAGTCCTTCGGATCCACGCCGTAGGCACCGGGCTCCAGGCCGCGGATGATCCAGCAGGCGCCGTCCTGATCGGCGTTCTGCGGCCGGGACTTGAGATCCACCGTGGCCATGCGGGCCACCCGGGTCTTGTCGGCGTTCAGCAGCAGCAGCAGGCGCGGGCGCAGTCGCCAGGTGCGGTTCTGTTGCAGCACCACGGCCACCTCGCCGGTGTTCAGTTCGACGAGTGAGCCGGTCGGGAACATCCCGACGGCCTGCACGAACTGCTCCACCAGCTCCCGCTGGAAGGCGGTACCGGAGACGCTGTTCAGCTCGCGCACCGCGTCGTAGGCCGAACGGGCGGGGGCATAGGGACGCTTGGTGGTCATCGCGTCGAAGCAGTCCACCAGGCCTGCGATGCGGCCGAACACCGGAATGTCCGCGCCCTGCAGGCCCTTCGGGTAGCCGGTGCCATCATGGCGTTCATGGTGGTGCTGGATCATCGCCAGCACGTCGGCATGTACACCCGTCACATTGCGCACGAGGTCCAGCCCGGCCTTCACATGCTTGCGGACGATGATCCGCTCGACATCGTCCAGCGGGCCTTCCTTGGCCATGATCTCGCCGGGCAGCCGGGCATTGCCCAGATCCAGCAGCATGCCCCCCAGGGCCAGCGTCTCAAGACCGCCGCGCTCGAAGCCCAGATGCCGGCCAAGGATCACCGCCCAGACCGCACTGCCGATGGAACGCTGGGCCGCGTGGATGTCGCGCTTGCGGATGCCGACCAGCCAGGCCATCGCATCCTGGTTGCGCAGGATGCTGTCGATGAGCGGGCCAACGGCCTGGGTGAGGCCGGTGACATCCAGCTGGCGGCCCTGCTGGTGCTGCTCGAGGGTATCGGTCAGGGCCGCCACCGCATTCTCGTAGGCCAGCGCTGCCCGGGGTGCTTCGGCCCGGGTGGAGACCAGGTTGCGGTATTGCCGGGTGTGCAGAAAATTGGCCAGCCGGCCACTGCGGTCCAGGCGGGCAATGGCGGCGAAGAGTCGCCGCTGCAGGCTGGGTGCCGCAGCATGTTCGAAGCGCGTCGCGGGCGTGGCCAGCGACTGGCTGTAGCGCTCGGCGCGCTCCCGGGCCTCGAGCACCTCGTCTCTGGACAGCGACCCCCGGGTGGCGTCCACGTAGACGTGCCGGCAGTAGTGCTGGAGCTGCTTCACCTCCTTGTCATCCCGGATCTCGAAGCCCTGGAACAGGAACGGCGTCTCCAGCCACGGACGGTCAAGCTGGGCCACGAACATGCCACAGGCCAGGTTGCCGGTTCCAATCTTCAGTCGTTTGAGCTGCACCGTCAGTCCCCGAGAGCCGGCACCCACCCGGCCGGCATGGACGCCATGATATTCAAAGGCTTCCTGCACCGCGGAACAGCGGTCACATTTCAGGAGACCGGCAGGCTGCAGCTCACCCCGGTGCCACCCAGTCCGCAGTAGCCGCCCGGGTTCCTGGCCAGGTACTGCTGGTGGTAGTCCTCGGCGTAGTAGAAGGGCCCCGCCTGGCAAATCTCGGTGGTCACGCTGCCAAAGCCGGCGGCCCGGAGGCTGGCTTCGAAGGCCTGCTTCGACCGCTGGGCCAGGTCGCGCTGGACGTCGTCGAACCAGTAGATGCCGGAGCGGTACTGGGTGCCCGTGTCGTTGCCCTGGCGCATGCCCTGGGTGGGGTCGTGGGACTCCCAGAAGGTCGTGAGCAGCTGGCCGTAGCAGACGGTGGCCGGGTCGTAGACCACCAGCACCACCTCGTTGTGCCCGGTGCGGCCGGAGCAGACTTCCTCGTAGGTGGGATTGGGTGTGAAGCCGGCCGCATAGCCGACCGCGGTGCTGTAGACGCCAGGCAGCTGCCAGAACTTGCGCTCGGCACCCCAGAAGCAGCCGAGGCCAAAAACCGCCTGCTGCAGGCCCACCGGAAACGGGGGCACAAGCGCGTGACCATTGACGAAATGCCGGTTGCCCACCGCCATCGGTGTCGCCCTGCCCGGCAGGGCCTCGTCGGGCGTGGGAATTTCGGTCTTCCTGCGTCTGAACAGCATGGCGGACAACCTCCTGACCGTAAGTCAGTCTACCCCGGCCTGCTGCCGGTATTCGGCCCGGGCCTGCTGGATGACAGCGTGGATTTCCCGCGAGCGGCCGCCCAGTGCGGTGATCAGCTGCTCCGTGACGCCGGCGGTGGCCTCGCGCCACCGGGCCCGCTGCCCCTCGTCAAGTTCATGCACCATGATGCCGATGGCCTCGCCCAGCGCCAGGTCTTCGCGGGTCTGCCCGCGGATCCCAGCGCGGGTCTCGCTGATGGCCGGAAAGGCTTCCGTCAGCAGGGCCTGGTCCGCAGGCGGCAGGGCATCCCACCACTGCTTCTGGCTGACGATCACCGACACGCCGAAACTGTGGCCGGTAAGCGTCAGGTGCGGGGCCTCGCCGGCGATCCCGGTGCGCGCATACAGGCTCACCGCGTTCTCGCCAGCCGCAATGAGCCCGGTCTGCAGGGACGGCACGATGTCGCCGAAGCCCAGCGGAATCACGTCAGCGCCGATCGCCGCCGCAAACAGCCGGGCGTTCAGCGCGCTGGACACGCGGAAGCGTCGGCCCACCGCATCCGCGGGCAGGAGGATGGGCTGCTTGCCATACACATGGTGAAAACCGATCTCGTACCAGGTGATGAGGTGCAGGTCGCGCCCGGCGAGCAGTTCGCGGTAGAGGTCCGTGAGGTAGCGGTCGTAGACGTAGTCGGCCTCGGCGTAGTCCTCGAACAGGTAGGGGGCGTAGAGCAGCGCCAGTTCCGGAACCAGAGTGCTGACCGACTGGGCGGACAGGTTGGCGTACTGGATGCGGCCCCGGCGCAGGCTGGACAGCAGTTGCTCCTCGGAGCCCAGCTGGCCGTAGATCAGGGGCCGGAAGCGCAGCCGGCCCGGCGCGGCGGCCTCGACGCGGTCGCGGAAGCCCAGCCACATGAGCTCACCCGGCGTGTTCGGGGTGGCCGTGCCGCCGATGGTGACCACCCGTGCCCCGTCATCCGGCTGGCAGGCAGCCAGCAGAAGCACCCCGAGCAAGAGGACCGGGATTCGCCAGGGGCGCCTGATGGGCCGAAACTCGTGCATCCGCATGGCTTTCTGCTGCGTACTAACCCTATGCGCCTAGAATACGGCATGCGTCATTCAAGCCCCGCCTTCCCCGTGCTGGTCACGCTCGTCCTGCTGTGCCTGTTCCCCATCGCGTCCCGGGCCGCCCTGCCCGCCTATGCCGACCTGGAGAGCGTGCTGGTCCGCAATGTGCGCAACGGCGTCGTGGACTACGACGGCATCCGTGCCGACCCGGCCTTCGACCGTTTCGTGCAGGGCATCGGCACCGCCAGGCCCGGTGACCTGGGCTCTGATGCCGAGGCGCTGGCCTTCTACATCAATGCCTACAACGCGCTGGCCATCCAGGCCATTCTGGACGGTCACTCACCAGCCACCTGGCGCGGGCGACGCAATTTCTTCCGGCGCCAGGCCTACCCGGTGCTCGGCAGCCCGGTCACCCTGGCCGAGCTGGAAGAGACGCGGCTGGGCGACCGCGATGAGTCCCGGGTGCACTTCGCCCTGGTGTGCTCCGGCCTGTCCTGCCCGCGCCTCGGCGCCGGGGCCTACCGCCCCGCATCGCTCGACCAGCAGCTCGAGGATGCCGCGCGGGCCTTCGCCAACGACGGGGCCCGTAACCGCTTTGACGTTGCGCGTAAGCTTGCCTGGCTCTCCCCCGTCTATCGGGAGAACCGGGCAACCTTCGAGGCCGCCGCCGGCTCGGTGCAGAAATACCTCGCGCGCTATGTGGAGGACCCGGCCGCTGCAGCCCTGCTGCTGCAGGACGGCTTCCGGGTGGCGTACACACCCCGGGACTGGGGATTGAACGGCACGGACCGCAGCCGGTCGAACGAACCATGACACTTCAGGGACACGCCTCATGCTGATCCGCAAACCGGCCGATATCCGCCCCTCCGAGATCACCCCGGAACGGGATTTCCTCGCTCGGCGCCGCCTGCTGAAGGCGGCGGGTTTCCTCGGGGCCGGCGCCCTGCTGGGCAGCACCGTCTCGGCCAAGGAGACCATTCCTGCTCAATACGCACGGCTCCAGGGTCTGCGCAAGAGCCCGCTCAGCACGGCCGAGACCCCCAACACCTTCGACGAGATCACGCAGTACAACAACTTCTACGAGTTCGGCATGGACAAGAGTGATCCGGCGAAGAAATCCGGCCGCTTCAGGCCCCAGCCCTGGAAGGTGGCCGTCGACGGCGAGGCCGGGCTGACCGGCAGCTTCGACTACGACACGCTCGTCAAGCCCCACGCTCTGGAGGAGCGCATCTACCGTTTCCGCTGCGTGGAAGCCTGGTCGATGGTGATCCCGTGGGTGGGCATCCCGCTGGGCGACGTGCTGAAGCGCTTCAAGCCCACCTCGAAGGCCAGATACGTGGCCTTCGAGACCGTGGTCCGTCCAGCCGAGATGCCCGGCCAGACCCGGCCGCTGCTGGACTGGCCCTATGTCGAGGGCCTGACCATCGAGGAGGCCATGCATCCGCTCAGCCTGCTGGTCGTCGGCCTCTACGGCGTTGAACTACCCAACCAGAATGGCGCGCCGCTGCGGCTGATGGTGCCCTGGAAGTACGGCTTCAAGAGCATCAAGTCCATCGTCCGGATCAGCTTCACCGAGCAGGAACCGCCCACTACCTGGAATCTGGCTGCGCCCCGGGAATACGGCTTCTACGCCAATGTGAACCCGGCCGTCGACCACCCGCGCTGGAGCCAGGCGACGGAACGACGGGTCTCCTCGGGCTTCAGCAGCCTGTTTGCCGCCCGTCAGGACACCCTGCCGTTCAACGGCTACGGCGAGCAGGTGGCCAGCCTCTACGCGGGCATGGATCTCAAGAAGTTCTTCTGAACATGGTCAGCCAGCGGCAGGTGCGGCTGGTCGGCAAACCTCTGGCGCATCTGGCCTGTGCACTGCCGCTGGTCGTGCTGCTGCTGGAGCTCTTCGAGGTCGGCGGCCTGCGGCTCGGCGCCAATCCCCAGCAGGTGATCCGCGACGTGCTGGGGGAATGGGGGCTGCGCCTGCTGCTGGTGACCCTCGCCGTCACGCCGCTGCGCTGGCTGCTGGGCCAGGCCTGGCCCCTGCAGTTTCGCCGGCTGCTTGGGCTCTGGGCCTTTGTCTACCTGCTGCTGCACTTCGTCACCTACTTCTTCCTGGACCGCTCGCTGGAGCTCGACGTCATCCTCGAAGACATCGTGAAGCGGCCGTACATCACGATCGGCTTCGCGAGCCTGCTGTTGCTGACCCCGCTGGCGATCACCTCAACGGCCGGCTGGCGCCGGCGGCTGGGCCCGCGCTGGCTCACGCTGCACCGGCTGATCTACCCGGCAGCCGCGCTCGGCTGCTGGCACTTCTACTGGCTGGTGAAGAAGGACGTGACGGAGCCGCTGATCTACGCGGGCATCCTCGCGGTGCTGCTGGGCGTGCGGGCCTGGAAGGCCCGGTCAGAGCGCGTTGTCGCCCGTCTCGCCGGTGCGGATTCGCAGTGACTGGTGCAGGTCGGTGACGAAGATCTTGCCGTCGCCCACCTTGCCGGTCCGGGCAGCGTTGGTGATGGCCTCGATCACCCGCTCGACCAGGTCGTCGCTGATCGCGACCTCCACCTTCGACTTGGGCAGGAAGTCCACGACGTATTCGGCACCCCGGTAGAGTTCCGTGTGGCCCCGCTGGCGGCCGAAACCCTTCACCTCGGTCACGGTCATGCCATTGACGCCGACCTCGGACAGGGCATTGCGCACGTCGTCGAGCCGAAAAGGTTTGATGATGGCGGTCACGAGCTTCATGGTGGCTTCCGGTCAGGTGCTGGACCAGGGCATTCTAGCGCGAAGCACGCTGACCGGATCTATTGCCGGGCGACCCAGCGCAGCAGCGCGTTCTGGGCCTCCTGGGAGCCGGCCAGGTTGGCCTTCGGGTCATTGACCACGATCGCCACCGCATACATGGCGCCGGACTGGCCCCGCGCATAGCCGGCGATGGAGCTGACCCCGTTCACGGTGCCGGTTTTCAGGTGCATCTTGCCGACCAGGGGATCCTTCTGGAAGCGCCGGCGGGTCGTGCCGTCGAGCCCGGACAGGGACATGGAGGCCTGGAACTCAGGCTGGTAGTTGCCGGCCTGGGCGGCCAGCAGCATCCGTCCCAGGTTGGCGGTGGTGATCCGGCCGTGCCGGGACAGGCCGGCGCCATTGCCCATCACCAGCTCGGGAAAGACCAGCCCGCGCTGCGCCAGCGCGGCCTCGGTGGCCTGCTGGCCCTTGTCCAGGGTGCCGGGCGCCCCGAGCAGTTCAGCGCCCATGGTCAGGAAGATCTGCCGCGTCATGACGTTGTTGCTGAACTTGTTGACCGGCCGGATCACCTCCGCGAGGGGCGGTGAGTTGAAGGTGAGGAAAGGCCGCTTGCCGTCGGGCACCTGGCCCTGGCGCAGCTCGCCGCCGAGGGAGCCGCCATAGGCCTCCCACATTCCCCGGAAGGCGCTGTACGCGTATGTGGGGCCGTCCAGCACGGAGCGCAGCAGCTCGTATTCCGGACAGCCACGGGCCAATGCGCCGGAGAAGGTGATCCGGGGCGGTGCGTCGGGGCTGCTCACCACCATGCTGATGCCGTTCTTCGGCGAATTGCAGCCGCCCTCAATCACCCGCATCTGGTTGCGGATCTCGAGGCTGCCCAGCGCCGGCTCGGTCAGGATCTCCACGCGGCCGCGCACCGGGTCCGGCCGGAACAGGAAATTCACCGCCTGGAAATTGACCAGCAGCGCGTCGGGCAGCGCGTTGTAGGCGCGGTAGGTCTGGCCGTCGAAGGCCCCGGGATCCAGCTCCTCCCGGGCAAACCAGGAGTTGTCGATCACCAGGTCGCCGTCGATGTAGCGCAGGCCGCGCTTGCGCAATTCGCTTTGCAGCAGCCAGAGCCGCTCGGTGACCAGCAGGGGATCGCCGTAGCCCTTCAGCAGCAGGTCGCCGCCCAGCCTGCCCTTGTCGAGCCGGCCGTCCAGGTAGGCTTCGGTACGCCACTGGTAGGTCGGGCCAAGGCCCTCGAGGGCGGCGAAGGTCGTCACGAGTTTCATCACGGACGCGGGATTGCGCGGCACGTCGCCGTTGAAGACCAGCAGAGGTGCGGGTGCACCGACCTGCTGGACAAACACGCTGATGGAGGCTGCGGGCAACCTGCGCTGCTCGAGGATGCTGTTCACCTCGTCCGGCAAGGTGCTGCGCGTGACGGCCGCAGCGGGCGCAGCCCACGCCAGGCTGAGCAGCAGAGCGCTCATGGCAAGGCCGACCCGGCAGGGGCACATGAACCTCCTGCCGAGGTGCTGCCTGCTCGCGGGGCTGATGGTGTCCGGATCCCTGGACGACTGGGGCACGCTGACTCCCGGCTGGCACCGGCGGGGACCGTCCCTGCCAGCGACGCCGATTGTGCCGGAAGCCAGCCGTGACGTCAGCGTTCGGTTGCCGACCGGCTGATTGCCGTCGGGCAGCGGGGCTAGGTGGGTCGCCGGATTCCGAAGGCCTTGATGCGGTCTGCAAGCGTGGTGGGCCGGATGCCGAGCAACGCGGCCGCACCGCTCTTGCCCGCGACACGCCACCCCGCAGCTTCCAGCACCGCGACCAGGTTGCGGCGCTGCCAGTCCCGGAGTTCGGTCTCGGTCAGCCAGGTGCGCGCGTCGCCGGCAGGCAGGCCGGCGGAGGGCGGCACTTCCGCAATGGCGTGGCTTCCCTCGCCACCGATGGCGGCAGAGGTCGAGGTCATGCCCGGCAGGTCGAGCCGCAGCGTGGGGCCCGGCGACAGGATCACGGCCCGCTCGATCACGTTCTTCAGTTCCCGCACGTTGCCGGGCCACGCGTAGCGGCGGAGCAGCTCGACCTGGGCGTTGGTCAGCGTCGGACAGGGCCGGCCAAAGTCCCGGCACACCTGGGTGAGAAAGTGCACGGCGAGCTGCACGACATCGTCAGCCCGCCGGCGGAGCGGCGGCACCTGTACCGGGAACACGCCCAGCCGGTAGTAAAGATCCTCGCGGAATTTTCCGGCTTCGACGGCTTTTTCCAGATCCTGGTTGGTGGCGGCGATCACCCGCACATCGACCGTGCGGGTGCTGTCATCGCCGACCCGCTCGAATTCCCGCTCCTGCAGTACACGCAGCAGCTTGCCCTGCAGGGCCAGCGGAATCTCGCCAACCTCGTCGAGAAAAATCGTGCCGCCGTCGGCCAGCTGGAAGCGTCCGACCCGGTCGCGGTGGGCGCCAGTGAAGGCACCCCGCACATGGCCGAAGAACTCGCTCTCGAACAGCTCGTCGGGGATCGAGGCACAGTTCACCTTCACCAGGGGGCCGGCCGCCCGGTTGCTGCGGGCATGGATCGCGTGGGCCACCAGTTCCTTGCCCGTCCCCGTCTCACCAACGATCAGCACGCTGGCCGGCGTCGCGGCCACCGCCTCGATGCGGGCGAGCATCGCCCGCAGCGCCGGACTCTCGCCGACCAGCCGGCCGAAGTTCATGGCCACCTGCACCTCCTCGCGAAGATAGTCCCGCTCGCGTTCCAGCTGCTCCTTGAGGCGGGCGATCTCGCCGTAGGCTTCCTTCAGGCGGGCCTCGGCCCGGTTGCGGTCGGTCACGTCCTTGCTGGCGACGAAGGTCCGCACGGCGGCGTCCCGGGCGTCCCGCTCCGTGCGGGAGGACATCAGCACGTCCAGCACCTCCCCGCCCTTCGTGACCATCTGGCGCGGCACATTGCGGAGGTTGCCCTCCTGGATCACCGCGCGCAGCCGGCCGGCCAGCGGCCGCCGCGACTCGTCGGTCATGAATTCGAGGATTGAACGGCCGAGCACTTCCTCGCGCGCATAACCGAGCTTCCAGAGCCAGTGGTCGCTGACCTCCGTGAGCCGGCCCTCCGGGTCGATGGTGTGGAGCATCGCCGGTGTGGACTGGTAGAGACGGCGGTAGCGTTGCTCCAGCCGGGCCCGATCGGACAACTCGGTGAAAGCCGAGATCGAATAGAGATAGCTGCCATCCCCGTCGTGGACCGCCACGGTGGTCGCCAGCCACTCCAGCGTCTCCCCGGTCGCACCCACAAACTCGACCGGCACGTTGTCCAGGCGGCCGGTGCGACGGAACAGGGGCAGATGCTCCTCGCGGATGCGGCGGGCACTCGCCGCGGTCGCGAGGTCCTCCGGGCGCCGGCCCCGGACCGCCTCCCGGTCGTGCCCGGTGCGGCGGACCCAGTGGTCGGTGACATCGAGGAAGCACCCGTCGCGGTCGAGCAGTGCGCACAGGACCGGGGCACGGTGAAACAGGGGCAGGTCCTGAGGCTCCGGGGGCATGGCGGGCAGCTTACACGATTTTCCGTGACCTCCTTATCACGGTATTCCGGTAGTTACGATATTTCGTGCGACATTTGCTTGTAAGTTACTGATTTATATTTGCCAGGATCTGGCACGGTTCCTGCTTAGAGAGATTTATCAAGCGCTCTGCCGGGAACCACGACCCCCCATTCTTCCCCTGGTGGCCCCGGTAGCCTCTCTTGGCGAGCCTTGACCGACGCAGGACCCGGCTCCCCCCCCAAAGGGTCCGGGCGCGGGAGTCCGGCCGGCGACGCCCAATCGGGTGGCCGGCCGGACTTTTTTTTGCCCCCGTGTCGTCCTCCGCGGTTTCCGTTCGGCACGCACGAAGTTCGGGCCTTGCAAGCCGCCAGTACCGGAACCATGCTGGCGATGTCATTCCAGCGACCCCGCGCAATGTCCGAGATCCCCGCCACCAGCCTGGCAAGTTTCGAGCAGGATGTGCTGCTCCCCTCCCGGGACCTGCCGGTGGTCGTGGACTTCTGGGCGGCCTGGTGCGGCCCCTGCCAGACCCTGGGACCGATCCTCGAGGCGGTGGCGCGGTCCCTGCAGGGCAAGGCCCGCATCCTGAAGGTCGACACGGATGCCGAGCAGGCGCTGGCCGGCCAGTTCCAGGTACGAAGCATTCCGACGGTTCTGCTCTTCCGCGAGGGTCGGCTCGCGGCGCAGTTCGTTGGTGTGCGTCCGGAGGCTGCCATCCGCGACTGGATTGAGCCCTTCCTGCCAGCCGAGGTCGCGCCGCTACGGGCCGAGGCGGCGGCCGCCCGGGCCCGGGGTGACCTGGACGCGGCGCGGGCGCTGCTCACGCAGGCGCTGGCGGACCAGCCAAACGACCAGGACAGCCGCGAGGACCTGGCGGAGCTGGAACTTGCGGCCGGCAACGCCGCCGCCGCCCGCGCCCAGCTGGAACAGCTGCCGGAAGCCCGACGCATGGACGATCGTGCCCGCGGCCTCGATGCCCGACTGTACTTCCTGGATGAACTGATCGCCGTCGCGGATGGCACTGCCGACCTGGACCAGCTCTACGCGGAGGGACTTCGGGCCGCCGCCAGTGGTGCCTTTCGCCGGGCTGCCGAAGCCTTCCTGACGCTCACCGAGCGCAGCCGCACCTACCGCGAGGACGCCGGCCGTCAGGCGCTGCTGCGGCTCTTCCAGGTGCTGGGCGGCGAGGATGAACTGGTGCCGGAGTTCCGCCGCCGCCTCGCCCGGCTGCTGCACTGAGAACGCAGTGACCAGCCAGGCCACCACGCTGCCCGCCGAGGCCGATCCGGCCCGCTTTTTCTGGTACGCGGTCTGGGTGGTGATCATGGTGGTCTCTGCGCTGCCCCTGCTGGGGCTGTTCCGGATCCCGCTGCTGTTCAGCTACACCGTCACGCTGGCCATCCACGAGCTCGCGGCCTTCCTGTATTTCGGGCACACCTTCTTCAGCAACATCTGGGCGCTGCTGATCCGGCGCACCCAGCCCCTGGCCGTAGGTATCTGGGCCCGCGGCTTTTTGCGCAAGCTGTGCCTGGGTGTGACCGCGCCCACGGCGGTCATCACGCCGCTGTTCGGCCTGATGCTGATGGACACCTGGGGCGGGCTCACCAACGCGCCCTGGGCCTGGGATGCGTACTTCGCGTTCTGGCTGATGGCCGGCTTCAGCGTGGTACCGGACGTGATCCGCTACGGGCGCAACCGCAATGCGCAGGATCCCCGGCACGGCCTTAAGAGCGGGGGCATCCGCGGCGTGCTCGCCCTGGTGCTGGTCCTCTACATCCTGCTCTGGTGCATGGTGGCCCGGCAGAGCCTGTTTGCCGGGCCGATCCTCGGTCTGCTGGGGATCGCACCCGGCGCCTGAACAGCCTCAGCCGTCGCGGGGAGGGCCGAAAATCCGCTCCCGCCAGCGCGCGAAGCCCTGCCTGAACGCATCCTGCCTGGCTTTCGGCACCGTGTTTTTCAGCCGCCGGAGCCAGTACCGCGCCCAGGCGAACTCGGCCGCGAGCATCACCATGGCAAGGAAGATGACGAGGATCCCGGGGCCGGGCGTGATGAGCATGATGGCGCCCAGCAGCAGCAAGGTGCCGCCGATGACACCGGTGACGATGCGTTTCGCAACACGATAAGGGAGTGGCCCCCTCCGCCCGGCCATGACCTGGTGCCCCGCGCCTACCGGGATGGCCCGGCCAGATGTTCGCGCAGGAAGGCGGTGGTCCGCGCCCAGGCGTCTTCGGCAGCGGCCGGTTCGTAGGCCAGCCCCGAGGGGTTGGCGAAGCCATGGTCCGCACCCTCGTAGACGCGGATGTCCACGTCCTTGCCGAGGCGGCGCATCTTCTCGCCAAAGGCGGTAACCGTCGGGACCGGGATCACCCGGTCCTTTGACCCGAACAGGCCGAGCACCGGCATCTGCAGCGCCGCGAGTTCGGACTCGTCGGCGGCCACGGACCCATAGAAGATGACCGTTGCATCCACCTCGGTCGGCAGGAGCAGCGCGGTGCGCAATGACCAGCGCCCGCCCAGGCACCAGCCGATGGTGCCGATGCGGGGCGCCTTCTCGACAGATGCAAGGTAGGCATAGGCCGCCTTCAGGTTGGCCTCTGCGGGACCCGGGTTGGCGGTGAGTGCCTGGCTGAGCTTCATCGCGGCCGGCGGCTCAGTGGCCACCTCGCCACCAAACAGATCCACAGCGAGCACCACGTAGCCCTCGCCGGCCAGACGACCTGCTTCGTCGCGCACATTGGCGTTGAGGCCCCACCATTCGTGAATGACGATGAGCCCGGGCAGGGTTTCGCGGGCAGCGCCTGCGGGCCGGTCCGGCCGGACGAGGTAGCCGGTGAAGGTTGTCCCGTCGGGCGCGCCATAGGTCACGTTGCGGCCGCTGACCGGCATCGCGGGTGGTGTGGTGGCGGCCGGCGTGGCCACCGGCACGTCGTGCTCGTGAGCCTCGGCCGTGCGGGCCATCAGCGCCTGGTCGTCGGCCGTCATGGCGGCATGGCCGGCCAGCGGGAAAATCATCAGTGCCACGAGGGCTTTTTGCAGGATGTCCATCGAGCCTTCCTTGTGCAGCATGTCCGCGGCCATTCCCTGGCCGGCGCCGCCGATGCCGGCGCGGTTTACCGGAAGCGGCTCTGGATCGAGGCCAGGGTCCTGCTGCCCGGGCACACCCTGTCAAAGGGCAGGGTGGTGAGCGGGGCTACAGGCGTGTTGGCCAGCTCGTGCATGTCGGGCTTGGTCTCATCAATGTACAGCAGGCCTGTGACAATCTCACCCGCCTGCTGGTGACGCTGGATGTAGTCGAAGGCCGCCACCCGGTCGGTGGGGTCGTAGCTGCCGTCGGCCTTGCGCAGCACGATCCGGTTGCCGTCGTGGAGCTGCACCGGCATCGCAGCGCCGGCCTCGTACTCGGCGCGGATCTCCTTCGCCGGCGGCACGAAGTCGGTGTAGATCGCGGACACGCTGTGCCGGCGGGTGAACTCGTAGCTCTTGGTGGAGCCCTCGTGGTCGTTGAAGGTCACGCACGGCGAGATCACGTCGATCATCGCGAAGCCGCGATGCATCAGGCCCGCCTTGATCAGCGGCACCAGCTGCTGTCGGTCGCCCGAGAAGCTCCGCGCAATGAAAGTGGCGCCCAGCGACAGCAGCGTCAGTGCCGGATCAATCGGTGGCTGCTGGTTGGCCTCACCCTTCTTCGCCGTCGAACCCAGATCCGCCGACGCCGAGAACTGGCCCTTGGTGAGACCGTACACCCCATTGTTCTCGATGAGGTACAGCATGTTGAGATTGCGCCGGACCGCATGCAGGAACTGGCCGAGGCCGATCGAGAGGGTGTCGCCGTCGCCGGAAACCCCCAGGTAGTAGAGGTCAGGATTGGCCGCATTGGCGCCGGTGGCCACCGAGGGCATGCGGCCATGCACCGTGTTGAAGCCATGGGAGGCGCTGGCAAAGTAAGCGGGGGTCTTCGATGAGCAGCCGATACCCGACAGCTTGGCCAGGCGATGGGGCGGGATCGAAAGCTCGAAGACCGCCTGCATGATGGCGCCGGTAATCGAGTCGTGGCCGCAGCCGGCACACAGCGTGGACATGCCGCCTTCGTAGTCCCGGACGGTGAGCCCCAGGTCGTTGCGGGGAAGTTGCGGATGGGCAACCTTCGGCTTGCCAATGAAGCTCATGCGGCGATCCCCCGCGCCAGGTCCTGGTTGATGCCCTCGACCACGGTGCGTGCGAGGATCGGCAGGCCGTCGTAATGCAGCACCGAGACCAGCTTGCCGGGGTCCACCCGGGTCTCCAGCAGCAGCAGGCTGCGCAGCTGGGCGTCCCGGTTCTGCTCAACCACATAGATCCGGTCATGACTGTCCAGGTAGTCCTGGACTTCCTGGCCGAAGGGGAAGCCCCTGACCCGCAGGTAGTTCAGCGGCACGCCGTCTTCTGCCAGTTCCGCCCGGGCTTCCTTTACCGCGTTGTCACAGGAGCCGATGGTCAGCAGGCCCTGGCGGCACTTCTCGCTGGCAATCACCTCGGCAGCCGGGACGTATTGTTTTGCCGTGTCGAACTTGCGACGCAGGCGATCCACCACGGCCTGGTACTCGGCGGCATCTTCGGTGTAGGCCCCATGCATGTTGTGGCCGGAACCGCGGGTGAAGTACGCCCCACCGGGGTGGGTGCCCGGGAGCGTGCGGGCCGCGATGCCATCCCCGTCGTTATCCATGTAGCGATTGAATTTCGGCAATGCGGCGATCTGCTCAGCCGTCAGTACCTTGCCCCGGTCCGGCTGGTAGCTGTCATCCCACTCAAGATCCCGGCACATCCAGTCGTTCATGCCGATGTCGAGGTCGGTGAGCACGATCACCGGCGTCTGCAGGCGCTCGGCGAGGTCAAAGGCCTGGACAGCCTGGTAGAAGGCCTCTTCCGGGTTGGCCGGGAACAGCAGCACGTGCCGGGTGTCGCCATGCGAGGCATAGGCACAGGACAGGATGTCGGCCTGCTGGGTGCGGGTCGGCATGCCGGTGGAAGGTCCGCAGCGCTGCACATCGAAGAGCACGGCCGGAATCTCGGCGAAGTAGCCATAGCCGAGGAACTCGCTCATCAGTGAAATGCCGGGACCACTGGTGGGCGTGAAGGCGCGGGCGCCGTTCCAGCTGGCCCCCAGCACCATGCCGATCGCGGCCAGTTCGTCTTCCGCCTGCAGCACGCAGTAGTTGGCCTTGCCGGTCTCCTGATCCCTGCGGTACTTCTCGCAGAACCTGCGGAAGGCGTCCATCAGGGACGTGGACGGCGTGATCGGGTACCAGGCCCCCACCGTTGCGCCGGCGTACAGGCAGCCGAGACCCGCGCTGGTGTTGCCGTCGATCATGATGTGCCCGCGGGTCTTGTCGAGGGGTACTGCCCGGAAGGGCAGCGGGCAGCTGAAGTGCTCCCGCGCATAGGCATAGCCGAGATCGATGGCCTTCTGGTTCGCGTCCAGCAGGTTCGCCTTGGCCGCAAACTGCTCGTTGAGCATGTCCTTGATGATCTGCCGGTCGAGATCGAGCAACGCGGCCAGCACGCCCACGTACATGATGTTCTTCATCAGGATACGGGCGCGGGCCTTGTCAAAGCTTTCGTTGCAGATCCGGGACAGCGGCACGCCGAGGATCTGGATGTCGGTGCGGTTGAAGAGCGCGCTCTGCGGCCAGGTGGAGTCGTAGATCAGGTACCCGCCGGGGGTCACCTCGGCGTGATCCTTGCGGTAGGTTTCCGCGTTCATCGCCACCATCAGGTCCACCCGCCCGGAGCGGGCCAGGTGGCCCTCGGCGCTGACGCGGATCTCGTACCAGGTCGGCAGTCCCTGGATGTTGGACGGGAAGTAGTTCTTGCCGCAGACCGGGATGCCCATCCGGAAGAGGGCCTTCATCAGCATCGAGTTGGCGCTGGCGGAGCCGGTGCCATTCACGTTGGCGATCTTCAGCGTGAAGTCGTTGTCCTGGGGACGTTGCGTGCTGTTGCTGCTCATCGGGCTGGCGCCTCAGGTGCCGTAGCGGCGCGTGCCGGGCGTGTCCCGGCTGGCCTCATCGATGGCCACCGGACGCAGCAGCGTGAACTTCTGCATGTCCCACGCGGCGGTCGGGCAGCGCTCGGCACACAGCCCGCAATGCACGCAGAGGTCCTCGTCCTTGACCATGACCCGCCCGGTCTGGGGCAGCGGGCCGGATACAAAGAGGTCCTGGCTGAGATTGGTGGCAGGGGCCGTGAGGCGCGTGCGCAGCTCTTCCTCGGGGCCAACGGTCGTGATCGTGAGGCAGTCCACAGGACAGACATCCACGCAGGCATCGCACTCGATGCACAGCTTGTCGGTGAAGACGGTCTGCACGTCGCAGTTGAGGCAGCGCTCCACTTCCTCGACGAACTGCTCGGCGGTAAAGCCCAGCTCGACTTCCACATTCAGCTTCCTGAAGCGCTCCTTCAGGCTCACGTGCGGCATGAGCCGTCGCTCCGCGCTGGTGTAGCTGTTGCTGTAGGCCCACTCGTGGATGCCCATCTTCGAGGTCTGCAGATTCATGCCGTCGGGGAGGCGGTCCGTCAGCACCTCGCCCTGGCAGTGCTTGTGGATCGAGATCGCGGCCTGATGGCCGTGCTCGACGGCCCAGATGATGTTCTTCGGACCGAAGCCCGCATCACCGCCGAAGAACACACCGGGCAGGGTGGACTGGAACGTCTTCTCGTCAACGGTCGGCACATTCCATTTGTCGAATTCGATGCCGAGATCCCGCTCGATCCACGGGAAGGCGTTTTCCTGGCCGATGGCCAGCACGATGTCGTCGGCGGGCAGGAACTCCTCGCGGATGATGCGCTCGGCGGTGATCCGGCCCCGCGCATCCAGCTCGTACTCCATCACATCGAAGAGCATGCCGGTGAGGCGCCCGCCCTCGCTCACGAAGGCCTTCGGCGAGCGGTTGATCACGATCTCGACATTTTCTTCCTCGGCGTCGTCCAGCTCCCAGGGCGAGGCCTTGAAGAACTGGCGCGGCTTGCGGGCGATCACCTTGACGTCGGTCGCGCCCAGGCGGAGCGAGGTGCGGCAGCAGTCCATTGCGGTGTTGCCGACACCGATGATCAGCACTTTCTCGCCGATCGTCTTGATGTGCTCGAAAGCCACGGATTCGAGCCACTGGATGCCGATATGCACGTGGGCGGGATCGGCATCCCGGCCGGGTAGCGTGAGTTCCTTGCCCTTCGGGGCGCCGGTGCCGACGAAGACCGCGTCAAAGCCCTCGCCCAGCAGGCCACGGAGGCTCTCGATGCGGTGGTTGAGGCGCAGGTCGGCACCCATGCCGATGATGTCGTCAATCTCCCGGTCCAGCACCGCAGCGGGCAGGCGGAAAGACGGGATATTGGAACGCATCAGGCCACCGGGTACCGGCAGGGCCTCGAAGATCACCACCTCATAGCCGAGCGGCAGGAGATCGTTGGCCACGGTGAGCGAAGCTGGCCCGGCGCCGACCAGGGCCACGCGCTTGCCGTTCTTCCGGGCAGGCGCTTTCGGCAGTAAACCGCTGTAGTCGTCGGCCAGGTCGGCCGCCACCCGCTTCAGCCGGCAGATCGCCACGGGCTTTTCCTCGACCCGGCCCCGCCGGCAGGCGGGTTCGCAGGGCCGGTCACAGACCCGGCCGAGGATGCCCGGGAACACATTGGATTCGCGGTTGAGGAGAAAGGCCTCGGTGTACTTGCCCTGGGCGATCAGCCGGATATAGCCGGGAACGTCGGTGTGCGCGGGACACGCCCACTGGCAATCCACGACCTTGTGGAAGTAGTCGGGGTTATGGGTGTCTGTGGGCTGCATGCTGCCTGCGGAAGCGCTGCGGGGACACACCCCGCCGGATGACCGAGCGGGATTATACATAGCCGGTTTCCCGCGCATATCCTCCGATGCTGCCCCCGGTCGACTTAAAGCGTTGACGGAACCCGGGGCCGGGGTGAAACAATGCTCCGCATGAACAGCACCGCAGAAGAAACCGCCCCCGGGCGCTACGCCGCCCTCGCCCTCCAGCTCACTACTGCCTGCGTCAACGACTGCCCGGACCGGGCAGCCGCACGGCAGCGCATGGCGGACAACCTGGCCCACGTGGCTGCGTCCGTGGCGGCTAGCAAGGCCTTTGTCCGCCAGTACAGCGGTGGTGACACCAGGCTGGTGGTGCTGCCCGAGTACTTCCTGACCGGCTTCCCGCTGGGTGAGACGGTCCCCGTCTGGCGGGACAAGGCAGCCCTGGAAATCGGCGGACCGGAGTACGAGGGCCTGGCGGCCATCGCGCAGAAGAACGACCTGTACCTGGCGGGGAATGCCTACGAGGTGGATCCCCACTTCCCGGAGCTCTATTTCCAGACCTGTTTCATCATTTCCCCGGCGGGCGAAACCGTGCTGCGCTACCGCCGGATGATTTCGCTGTCGGCCCCCACGCCCTACGACGTCTGGGACCGGTACCTCGAGATCTACGGCCTGGACGGCGTGTTCCCGGTCGCCGACACCCCGATCGGCAGGCTCGCCGCCATCGCCTCGGAGGAGATCCAGTATCCGGAGATCGCCCGCTGCCACGCGATGCGGGGTGCCGAGGTCTTCATCCACCCGTCCAGCGAGGCCGGCAGCCCGTCCTTCTCCACCAAGGAACTGGGTCGCCGCGCCCGGGCCGCGGAGAACCTCGCCTATGTGGTGTCGGCCAACTCGGCAGCGCTGACCCACATCCCCATCCCCGCGGGTTCGGCCACCGGCATGTCGAAAGTGGTGGATTACCAGGGCAACGTGATGGCCGAGGCCATGCCGGGCGGTGAGTCGATGGTGGCCTTTGCGACCATCGATCTGCCGGCACTGCGCGCCGCGCGCCGCAAGACCGGCCTCACCAACGTGCTGGTGCGCCAGCCCTTCCAGGCCTATGCGGAAAGCTATCGCACGGCCGCCTTCCATCCGGCCAACCTGCTGCTGGCCGACGGCCGGCCCCGGGTTCCCGAACGGGGTGAACTGTCCCAGTGGCAGCGGGCCGACATCGAGCGGCTGGCCCGGTCAGGAATCATCTGAGACCGGCCACCTCCCGGGAGGTTTACGCCGCTGCCAGTCTGGTCATGAGCCTGGCGGTTTTCCTCGCATCGGCGGACACCTCAGCCGCCCCCGGACTCCCCGTCGCCGGCTATGACGAACGGCTGTGCGTTACCGCGCAGCGCCGGCTGGTGAACCAGCCGGACATCCCGGTGCGGGTGCAGACCGGCACCGGCAACGGCTTCTACACCATCCAGATGAGCATCGACGAGCCGGCCCGCGAACTGGTGGTGGCCATGACCACCGGCACCGCCACCCGCGACGGCGCGGACTATCCGGCCTGGGTAGCCTGCAAGATGGTCAACCGCGAGCGGGTCAACGATGTGCTGGGGCTCGCGGGGGCCGGGCCCGGGCGCAGCTGCCGGGATGTCAACGAGCACACCTGGCAGGTCGCCCTGAATCGCCTGTCTCCGGTCGAGCGGCAACAACTGGCGGACCGGGGCGCGTCGCTCGACTTCAGACCGGACACGCTGCTGCCCACCGGCGGCGAATGGTTGCCGGCGGAAGTCGGCGACTTCATCGAACGCCAACCGGCGGGTGGCTACCGGGTGAGCGCGCCGTCGGTCACGGTGCCCTGGGACCCGGTCGAGCGCGGTTTCTTCCAGGGGATACGGCACTGCAAGTTGTTGACGCTGGCCACCGTCGAACACTGGCTGCGCGACACGCTCGCGGGACGGGACGACGCGGAACTCCTGCCGGCCGCCGGCGGGGCATGCCGGGGGCCTGACTCGCTGGAATCCCGGGTCGGCAGTTGCCTCTTCTACTTCGCGCCGACCGACGCGCTGGTCTGCCAGGACTACAGCGGAGCCAGCTGGACGGCAGCAACGGCGGCGAAGGAATGCAGCCAGCGGCACGCGAGCCGGGCAGCGCTGGAAA
>CAYOXI010000042.1:14851-22796 GCA_964407855.1 uncultured Chromatiaceae bacterium | reverse complement strand
AGCTGCACCAGATGTCGCCAGACCCCCGTGTCCTTGATGACGAGCTGCGCGATGGCGGGATCAGCGGTCGGCCGGAGCAGGATGTCCCGCTCCACACCGGTCCACTCCAGTTCGAAAGAGGTACCCGCCTTCCTGACCGCAGCGCCCCCCGAGGGCAGGGATTCCCCCAGGCCCGAGAGCGTACTGCTGGCCAGGGTGGTCAGCGCGGCGAGGTCCGGCTGCAGCGGCGCGGTGAGTGGCACTGCCTGGACGGTCTCCCGGTAGCTGCCCTTGATCTCCAGGGTGTAGAGACCCCCGGTGATCGCGAACATCAGGGCGATGGGAAAAAGGAAGGCAGCAAGCAGCAGGTGGATGTTCAGGAGCGTACGGCGCATCTGGCAGATCACCGGGTTCAGCACGAATGAACAGATGGTACACCCTGCCTGCTGTCGCCTCCCTGAGTACCAACATCCTCCGGCCACGCCAGATGGGCGTGCCCCGCTGCCGGGTGTCGTTTAGGATGGCCGCATGACTGCAACGCGACAGGCACCGGCCATTGCCAAGAACCGGCCTCTGATCGACGACATCCGCTTTCTCGGGCGGCTGCTGGGGGAAGTGATCCGTGAGCAGGACGGGCCCGCGGCCTACGAGCTTGTCGAGCAGATCCGCCAGCTCTCGGTGGGCTACCGGCTGAAGGCCGACGCCCGGGCTGGCCAGCGGCTGGATCGTCTGCTGCGAAGCCTCAGCATTGACCAGGCGGTCAGTGTGATCCGGGCCTTCAGTTACTTCTCGCATCTGGCCAATATCGCCGAGGACCAGCATTTTCTGCGCCGGCGGCGGGTCCACGAGCGGGCCGGCCACCATCAGAATGGTTCGCTGGCACGAACCATGCTCCGCCTGCGGCGCGCGGGCGTGGGCAGCGGCGACGTCGCACGGGTCCTTGCCCGGGCCCACATCTCCCCGGTGCTGACTGCCCATCCGACCGAAGTCCAGCGCAAGAGCATCCTGGATGCAGAGCGGGCGGTGGCCGGACTCCTGGCGGCCCGGGAGAACCAGCTGTCAGCGCAGGCCAGGGCCGAGAATGAAGGCCTGATCCGGGCACGCATCACCCAGCTCTGGCAAACCCGCATGCTCCGCACCACGACCCTCACGGTCAGCGACGAGATCGCGAACGCGCTCAGCTACTACCACTGCACCTTCCTCCCGGAGATCCCGCGGCTTTACCAGCAGCTCGAGGCCGCGCTGGGAGATGAGGTCGTTGCCCCGTTCCTCCGCATGGGCGGCTGGATTGGTGGGGACCGGGACGGCAATCCGAATGTCACGGGCGAGTCGCTGCGCCGCGCCCTGGACAGTCAGGCTGAAATGGCACTCCGCCATTACCTCCGGGAAGTCCATGCGCTGGGCGCCGAGCTGTCCATGTCGCTGCTGCTGGCGCCTGTGACCCCGGAGCTGGCTGCCCTGGCCGCCAGTTCCCCGGACAGGAATCCCCATCGTGAAGACGAACCCTATCGTCGCGCATTGACCGGCGTCTACGCGCGACTGGTCGCCACACTGGCGCGGCTGACCGGGGCGGCGGCCGGACTGGAAGCGGTCGGTCCGGCCGCGGCCTATCCCGGACCCGACGCACTGAGCGCCGACCTGGAGATCATCGACCGCTCGCTGCGAGCCAACCGGGCAGCCGTACTGACAACCCCGCGACTGGCACCGCTGCGACGGGCAGTGCAGGTTTTCGGTTTTCACCTGGCAACCATCGACCTCCGGCAGAGTTCGGATCAGCACGAAGCGGTGGTAGACGAACTCCTGCGGGTCGCCCACGTAACGGGCAATTATGCAGGGCTGGATGAGCAGGCGCGCCAGACACTGCTTGCAGCGCTGCTCAATGACGTCCGGCCACTGCGCGTGCCGGGTGCAGCCTACTCCCCGCTCACCCTGGGGGAGCTCGCGATCTTCGAGCTGGCCCGGGAGGCGCGGGCGCGCTTCGGACCCCAGGCGATCCGGCACAGCATCGTCTCCCACACGGAGCAGGTGAGCGACCTGCTGGAGGTGCTGCTGCTGCAGAAAGAGACGGGCCTCCTGCGGGGCACCCTGGACACGGATGCAGTGGCCGAACTGGTCGTGGTGCCGCTCTTCGAGACCATCAGTGACCTGCGCCGGGCACCGGCGATCATGGCAGCGCTCTACGCGCTGCCGGGCTTTCCGGCCATGATCCGGCGCAGCGGTGGCGAGCAGGAGGTGATGCTCGGCTACAGCGACAGCAACAAGGACGGCGGCTTCTTCACCAGCAACTGGGAGCTGTACCGGGCGGAGGTGGCCCTCGGCGAGTGGTTTGCGCCGCTGGCAGCCAGTCACGATCTCCGCCTGCGGCTTTTCCATGGCCGCGGCGGCACGGTGGGCCGGGGCGGCGGCCCGGCCTACGAGGCGATCCTGGCCCAGCCGGCCGGCACGGTGAATGGCCAGCTGCGCCTGACGGAACAGGGCGAGGTGATCGGCTCCAAATATGCCAACCCGGCCATCGGCCGCCGCAACCTCGAAACCCTGGTGGCAGCCACGCTGGAGGCGACGCTGCTGCGGGGCCAGCGCCCGGCACCCCGGGCCTTCCGCGAAGCGGCGGACGCGCTGAGCGCCGCCAGCTTCCGGGCGTACCGGCGGCTGGTCTACGAAGACCCGCGCTTCCTCAATTACTTTCACGGCGCAACGCCCATCGGCGAGATTGCGGCGCTGAACATCGGCTCGCGGCCGGCCTCACGCCATCCCCATGGGAAAGGACCGATGCCCATCGAGGACCTGCGGGCCATTCCGTGGAGCTTCTCCTGGGGCCAGAGCCGGGTCGGCCTGCCCGGCTGGTTTGGCTTCGGCAGCGCCGTGGAAGAGTGGCTGGGCAAGGGCCCGGAACGGCGCCAGCGCCAGGCACTGCTCCGGCGCATGGCCCGGGAGTGGCCCTTCTTCAGCGCGCTGCTGTCGAACCTGGACATGGTACTGGCCAAGAGTGACCTCGGCATCGCGGCGCGCTACGCGGAGCTGGTGCCGGAGAAGGCGGGCGGGCAGGCGCTGTTCCGGACCATCCGCAGGGAATGGACCCGCACCAGCGAGGCGCTGCGCCTGATCACCGGCCACAGGAACCGGCTGAGCACCAACCCGGCCCTGGCCCGCTCGATCGAACACCGCTTTCCCTACATTGACCCGCTGCATCACCTGCAGCTGGAACTGCTGCGGCGTTACCGGCGGCAGTCGCAGGGTGACCGGAAACCCATCAAGGACTTCGACCGCCTGCGGCGGGGGATTCACCTGTCGATCAACGGGATTGCGGCGGGGTTGCGGAATACGGGGTGAGGAGAAGCAGTAACGGGCCGCCAGACGATATGCAGCACGGCGAGGATCTGTACGGCATCCCGTCCCACCAGGTAGAGGATGCGGCAGTCCTGATAGGATGCAGTAGTCCTGATAGATGGTCTCGCGAATGTTCGTGTGGGGCGAATGCTAGCTGGTACCGATCCGCTCATCGCTCAGAGTATGGGGTACGCAGTGGGGCATCCTCGAAGCGCCCATTGCTCGTAGTCTTTGGGTATAGATCTCAAGCACCCGACCCGGATCGCCGTCGCCCTTTTGCTCACCGCTTTTCTTGTACATCCAAGGGGCAACTATGCTGCGTGTCGCTAAGCGGTTGGTTTGCACGGTGCTGGCGTCTGCAAGCCTGAGCGCGCCAGGCAGCTTATGTGCCGATGACCTGCAGCGACCACGCTTGCTGGAAGTGCGGACTTGGGTTACCGCTGATTCGGCTTCGTACCCAGAGGTGAGGGTGTTGCTGCATAACCCATTGAAAGTCCCTGTGTCCTTCAGTATGGGATTTGGTGAGGCAGTGGACGGGGCTTGTCCGAAGTTGGATCAGCCTTCTATGGCAATCTCTGGCAGCGACTACTCAAAGTAGGTAACGCGCCGTTTCAGTTTCCCAAGGGCACTGTCCCGCCGGGGGCGTGGGCTTTTCGCTTTTTCTCTCTGGGTGCTCTCAATCTTGATACGCCCTGCCGCGTTTCCTTCAGCATCACCGAGTTTGGTCCCGGTCCCAACGACGGCGAACAGTCCGGAGTCATTACGATAGACGTCCCACGCCCGGGCCTGCCCGGTGAGATAGGTCCAGTTCCACCAGCAAAGGCCAGTGACTTTGTGCTGGAGGCCTTCGTTGAAAAGTGGCCACAGCCCGAGGAAGGAGAGTTGTTCTTCGGTCTTGCCCCCCCTTCTATCCGTGACCATACTGGTTCGCGGACCC
Source organism: uncultured Chromatiaceae bacterium (assembly GCA_964407855.1). Classification (GTDB taxonomy): domain Bacteria; phylum Pseudomonadota; class Gammaproteobacteria; order Steroidobacterales; genus SHZI01. The sequence goes on along the minus strand of CAYOXI010000042.1, from coordinate 18,553 downwards.
CAACGGTTGCAGCCATTGCTGGCCATAACCGCTCGTGAATTCAAGTGCGCGGTTGGCCAGGTCCGGTATGACCATAGGGTTTCATATGAACGCGCGATTTCAACCGGACCGGCTCAGATGAGCAAGAACGGCCTCGCGGCGTTTGTGCAGGTTGTGGAACTTGTGGACGGGGCTCGCGATACACAGTGTAGCGGTCGGTTTACCATTTCCTATCGATATCCGGATTCAGCGTGGATCGATATCGGAAAGATAGATGTTCCACTCACGGCGCTGGGCGAGTACTCACGCTGGTGAGGTCCGATGAAACCGCGGGGTGGCTGATAAGGGTTTCGGTGGACGAACCGCGCTAAGGGGTCGACCGGGGTTTGAGCGTCGTGATAGCCCGAGCCGCCGTAAGAATCGGGATGCCCCGGAAGTCACTAAGTGTCAGCAGATCGTCATCTCCGGAGACGATGGCGTCGGCCTTGCCTGCCAGTGCACAGGCCAGCACCTTATCGTCGTCCGGGTCGCGGGAAGCAGGCTCCGCCAGGTTTTTCACCTGGATGATGGTGACCAGCGCGGCGTAGCCATCGAAGAGGACCGCCGGACTCAGGTGGCGTTTGGTGAGCTGGGCTGCAAACCTGCGCCGCTCCAGCACACCCTGCAGTTCGGCCAGCAGGGCAGGGCTACTGACCAGGTCTACTCGTCCTGCCTCGGCTGCCTCAATCAGTTGCGCCGGTGGTCCACCCGGCCAGATCAGCCCCGACACCACCGTATTGGTGTCAAGGACCAGGCGCACGCCGCTGGCCGCTGCGGTAGGCATCGATCTCTGCCTGGATCTCCCCGGCAGTCATCGGTGGCAGCGGATTGGCAGCCAGGACCTCGCGAGCGCTGCGCAGGCGGCTGAGGCGCTGGACGCGCAGTTGTTCGCGCAGCAGCGCTTCAATCTTGTCAGCCTCGAGCAGACCCGCCTTGGCGGCTTCTTCGGCCAGCGGTTCCGGGAGGCTGATCTGGACGGTGGTCATGCGTTCCTCCTGAGGCGCGGCCGCGGAGCGGCCAGTCGCAGGTCATCATGCAGCGGCTGGAAACATGGGGCAAGCGACGGTTTCCGGATATTTCCTGGAGAAGTCCGTCCCGCTCGGCCTGTGTCACGTGAACGGCCGGGTCTACGACCCGGCACTGGGGAGCTACCTGCCGGCGGACCCGGTGGTCGAGTTCCCGGAGAGCACGCAGGGGCCTATTTCTTCCGCGGCAGGTACAGATCCACCAGCGTGCCCTCATAGGCCTCGGCAGCAAAGGCCACGGTCTCCGAGAGCGTCGGGTGGGGATGGATGGTGAGCGCGATGTCGGCTGCGTCACAGCCGGTCTCGATGGCCAGGGCCACCTCGCTGATCAGCTCGCCGGCATTCGGCCCGACGATGCCGCCACCGATGAGGCGGTGGGTCGCCTCGTCGAAGAGCAGCTTGGTGAGGCCTTCCTCCCGGTTGTTGCCCAGCGAACGGCCGCTGGCGGCCCAGGGGAACTGGCCTTTGCCGTACTTCAGCCCCTGCGCCCGCGCCTCGATCTCCGTGACCCCGACCCAGGCCACCTCCGGGTCCGTGTAGGCAACCGACGGGATCACCCTGGCATCGAAGGCCGCCTTGAGACCCGCGACCACTTCCGCCGCCACGCGGCCCTCGTGGTTGGCCTTGTGGGCCAGCATGGGCTGACCCACGATGTCGCCCACTGCATGGATGTGCGGCACGTTGGTACGCATCTGCCGGTCCACCGGGATGAAGCCCCGCTCGTCGACCGTGATGCCGGCGTGTTCGGCGCCCAGCCGTTTGCCGTTCGGCGAACGGCCCACCGACAGCAGCACCGCGTCGTAGCTTTCGGTGCCCGTGGTCTTGCCGTCGAAACTCACCTTGAGGCCCTCGCCGGTCGCCTCGACGCCCGTCACCTTCGTGCCGAGCATGATCCGGTGATAGCGGGTGGTGATGCGCTTCTGCAGGGGCCGCACCAGATCCGGATCGGTACCGGGCATCAGCATGTCGGTGAGCTCCACCACCGAGACCCGGGACCCCAGGGCCGCGTAGACCGTGGCCATCTCCAGGCCGATGATGCCGCCGCCGACCACCAGCAGGTTCTCCGGTACCGACCGGAGCGCCAAAGCGCCGGTGGAGTCGAGGATGCGGGGATCATCGGGGAAGCCCGGCAGCCGCACCGGCTCCGAGCCCGCCGCGATGATGCAGCGGCGGAAGGCGATCACCTGCCGCTGGTCGCCGTCGCTGACTTCCAGGTGATGGGGTGACAGGAACTGGCCCGTGCCCCGCACCACCTTCACCTTGCGCTGCTTGGCGAGGGTGGCGAGTCCGGTAGTCAACCGGCCCACCACCTTGTCCTTCCACCCCCGCAGGCGGTCAAGATCGATCTGCGCCTTGCCGAAACTCACGCCGCACTCAGCCATCGCCTCTGCGTCGTCGATGACTTTCGCCGCGTGCAGCAGCGCCTTGGACGGAATGCAGCCCACGTTGAGGCAGACGCCGCCCAGCGTGGCCCAGCGTTCCACCAGCGTGACACTGAGACCGAGGTCAGCCGCCCGGAAGGCCGCCGGGTAACCGCCGGGACCGGCGCCCAGCACCAGCAGGTCGGTTTCCTGATCCACCGGCCCTGTGTAGGCGTTGCCTGCGGGCGCCAGGGAGGCAGCAGCGGGTTCCGGGGACCGGGTCGCCGGGGGCGGTGGCGGTGGCGGTGGCGGTGGCGGGGGCGGGGGCGGTGCTGCCGCCGCTCCCACCGGTGGGTCGGCGGCCGCCGTGTCCCTGGCAACTTCCAGGCGGAGGATCAGGCTGCCGGCGGACACCTTGTCACCGGTACTGACCAGCAGTTCACGGACCACGCCAGCGACCGGCGACGGCACTTCCATCGCGGCCTTGTCGGTTTCCAGCGTGATCAGCGGCGCCTCGGCCTTCAGGGAGTCGCCCGGCTTGACGTGAACCTCGATGATCTCGACATCACTGAAGTCGCCCAGGTCCGGCACGGCTATGTCGCGCAGGGCCATTGTCATCAGACCTGGAGCAGGCGATCGACGTCCGCCAGCAGGCCGACGAGGAAGGTCGAAAAGCGGGCGCCGGTAGCGCCGTCGATGACCCGGTGGTCATAGGACAGGGACAGCGGCACCATCAGCCGCGGCACGAACTTGCGGGTCTGCCAGACGGGCTTCATCTGCGCGCGACCAATGCCCAGGATTGCGACCTCCGGGGCATTGATGATGGGCGTGAACCAGGAGCCGCCGATGCCTCCCAGGCTGGAGATCGTGAAGGTGCCGCCCTGCATCTCCGCGGCCGAAAGCTTGCCCGCCCGGGCCTTCTCGCTGAGGGCCGCAAGCTCGCGCGCGATACCGAAGATATCCTTCTGGTCGGCGTCCCGGATCACTGGCACCACCAGGCCCTGGGGTGTGTCCGCCGCGAAGCCGATGTGCCAGTACTGCTTCGTGACCAGACTCGCGCCATCGGCGCTGAGGGAACTGTTGAAGTCCGGGAATTCCTTCACGGCCAGCACGGCGGCCCGGACGAAGTAGGCGAGCGGCGTGACCTTGACGCCCGCGTCCTTCAGTTTCTGGCGCTGCGCCTCGAGCTCGGTGATATCGCCCTCGTCCTGCTGGGTGACATGGGGAATGTTGAGCCAGGCGGCCTGCAGCCTCGGCCCGGAAATCTTCCGCACCCGGGACAGGGGCGTGACGTCCAC
>CAYOXI010000042.1:0-14751 GCA_964407855.1 uncultured Chromatiaceae bacterium | reverse complement strand
GTTGCGCCATGGCTGTTCCCGGGACCCCTGCGCTTCAGACGGTGACTGGATTCGGGCGGGCGGGATCGATGCCAAGTGTGGTGATGGCCCGGGCCACGGTGCCACCATCCACGGAACCTTCGTCGGCCAGCGCCTTCAGGGCAGCCACGACGATGTAGCGGTGATCCACCTCGAAGAAGTCGCGCAGCGCCGCGCGCGAATCACTGCGTCCGTAGCCGTCGGTGCCGAGCACCGCGTACCGCCCCGGCACCCATGGCCTGATCTGGTCGGCGACGATGCGCATGTAATCCGTCGCGGCGATGAAGGGACCGGTGGCGCCGGCAAGGGTGCGGGCAACGTACGACTGCCGGGGTTCATCCTCCGGATGCAGCAGGTTCCAGCGGTCGCAATCAATGCCATCCCGGCGCAGTTCGCTGAAGCTGGTGACACTCCAGACGTCGGCTGGCACCTGGTACTCCTTCTCCAGCATTTCGGCCGCAGCCAGCACTTCGCGCAGGATCGTGCCTGCGCCCAGCAGCTGCACGCGCACCTTGCCGCGCGCACCCGGACGCAGCGGGTACATGCCGCGCAGGATGCCGTCGGTCACACCCTCCGGCAGGGCTGGCTGCACGTAGTTCTCGTTCATCACGGTGATGTAGTAGAAGATCCGCTCCTGCTCCACGTACATGCGGCGCAGGCCATCCTGGATGATCACGGCGAGCTCGTAACCGAAGGCCGGGTCGTAGGCCACGCAGTTGGGCACCGTGGAAGCCGCCAGGTGGCTGTGCCCGTCCTGGTGCTGGAGTCCTTCGCCGGCCAGCGTGGTGCGGCCGGCGGTGGCACCGAGCAGGAAACCCTTGGCCTGCATGTCGCCACCGGCCCAGATGAAGTCACCGATGCGCTGGAAGCCGAACATCGAATAGAAGATGTAGAACGGAATCATGTACACGCCGCTGTTGGCGTAGGACGTGGCCGCCGCCAGCCAGGAACAGTAGGCACCGCCCTCGTTGATGCCCTCCTCCAGGATCTGGCCCTGCAGGTCCTCCCGGTAGTACATCAGCTGCTCCGCATCCTGGGGCGTGTAGAGCTGGCCCACGGACGAGTAGATGCCGATCTGGCGGAACATGCCCTCCATGCCGAAGGTCCGCGCCTCGTCAGGGACGATGGGCACGATGTTGCGGCCGATGTTCTCCTCCCTGACCAGCGCGGTGAGCAGCCGGACGAAGACCATGGTGGTCGACACCTGCCGGTCGCCGGAGCCCTCGAGCAGGTTCCTGAAGAAGTCCAGGCCCGGCACCGACAGCGGACTCGCACGTCGCTGGCGCGCTGGCAGGAAGCCACCAAGCTGCCGGCGGCGTTCGCGCAGGTAACGCAGCTCCTCGCTGTCTTCCGGCGGCCGGTAGTAGGGGACGCGATCGATGACATCGTCGGAGATCGGGATGTTGAAGCGGTCCCGGAAGGCCTTCAGGTCGTCAATGTCGAGCTTCTTGGCCTGGTGGGCGGTCATGCGCCCCTCCCCGGCCTGTCCCATGCCGTAGCCCTTGACAGTCTTTGCCAGGATTACCACGGGCCGGCCATCCTGCTTCATGGCCCGGTGATAGGCGGCATAAACCTTGGTGGCGTCAAGCCCACCCCGGTTGAGGCGGTACACGTCCTCGTCCGACATGTTGGCCACCAGGGCCTTGAGTTCGGGATACTTGCCAAAGAATTTTTCCCGAACGAAGGCGCCACCCATCGCCTTGAAGTTCTGGTACTCGCCGTCGACGCACTCCTCCATGCGGCGGCGGAGCAGGCCCTCGTGGTCGCGCGCGAGCAGCGGGTCCCACCGATAACCCCAGAGAACCTTGATGACCGCCCAGCCTGCGCCGCGGAAGGCTGCTTCCAGTTCCTGGATGATCTTGCCGTTGCCCCGTACCGGGCCGTCGAGGCGCTGCAGGTTGCAGTTGATGACGAAGACCAGGTTGTCGAGCTTTTCGCGGACCGGCATCGTAATCGCGCCCATGGACTCGGGCTCATCCATCTCGCCATCACCGAGAAAGCACCAGACCTTGCGATCGCCGCTGGCCTGGATGCCACGGTGCTCCAGGTATTTCAGGAAGCGGGCCTGGTAGATGGCCATCATCGGGCCAAGGCCCATCGAGACGGTGGGGAACTGCCAGAAGTCCGGCATCAGCCAGGGATGGGGATAGGACGACAGACCCTTCCCCTTGCCCACGACTTCCTGGCGGAAATGGTCGAGGTGCTCCTCTGTCAGCCGGCCTTCCAGGTAGGCGCGGGCATAGATGCCGGGCGCTGAATGTCCCTGCATGTAGACCAGGTCGCCGCCATGCTCCTCGCTGGCGGCCCGCCAGAAGTGATTGAAGCCGACCTCATAGAGCACTGCCGCCGAGGCGTAGGTGGCAATGTGACCGCCGTACTCGGAACTCTGCCGGTTGGCCTGCACCACCATGGCCATCGCATTCCAGCGGATGTAGGCCTCGAGCCGTCGCTCGATGGCCCGGTCGCCCGGGTACTGGGGCTGCTGCCAGAGCGGGATTGTATTGAGGTAGGCCGTGTTGGGCCGGAAGGGCAGATAGGCGCCGGAGCGCCGGGCATGGTCCACCATCTGGTTCAGCAGGAACTGGGCGCGCTCGGCCCCATGGCTTCGCAGCACGGAGTCGATCGAGTCCACCCACTCGCGGGTCTCCTCTGGATCGACGTCCTCGAACTGCCCGGTCGGGGGAACTGGATCGGCCACGATGGCTCCGCTGGTACTGAAGGACTTGCCCTATACTGCGGGCCACCGCGTCGAGCGGCAGCCAGAGGCAGTCAAGGCCAGCCAGGACGACAATCGCGAATGATCGGGGTTTCAAGAAAACAGGTCAAGCAAACGGGTGCTGGCGCGTTGTTGCCTCCGGCAGCACGCTTCCGGGTTGTGCAGGTCAGCGGTCGACCGGGCAGGGCAGTGCTTCGCGCGCTGGACCACTTGATCCTCGTAATACCCACCCGGGTGCCGGCTTCAGTGTGGCGGGAATTCCCGGCGCTCAAGTCACTTCAGCCCGTACTCCGGCGACTCGGCAAGACTGGGCCCGGTCGCGCGCTGCGCGGCGCACTCGGCCCGGGACCGGTGGTCACCCTCGGATTGCTGCCGGCTGTCACGAAGGGGAGCAAAGGTGTCCTCCCTGCAAGCTACAAGCTGCTCAAGTTTGCGGGCGACCTCGCCGCCGATGCGCTGGCAGACGAGCCACGCTCGATCGGCATACTCGTCCACGGTCTGCAACCGGCTGAAACGGAACGCGTTACCCGGGCCCTCGTGCTGGCGCTGGGCGCCCGCGCATTCCGGCTGCCGGTCTTCCGCAAGGACCGCAAGGCACCGGCTTTGCGCAGCGTGCATGTCCTCGGCCAGGGGCGCACCCTCGACCTGGAACGGACCCTCATCGAGATGGATGGCGCCAACCTCGTGCGCTGGCTGACGGCATTGCCCGCCAACATGCTGTCGGCCACCGCGTACCGGCAACTGCTGGCCAGCCTCGCCACGCAGCACGGCTGGAGCTTCCGCTGGCTTGATGAGGCGGAGCTCGCCAAGCGCAAGGCCGGGGCCTTTCTCGCCGTCTCCCAGGGCAACGCCACCCGGGACGCGGCCGGCATCGCGCACCTGCGCTACGAGCCCCGGGGCAGGTCCGGAACGGCCGGCGCGCCCGACCTGGCGCTGGTGGGCAAGGGCATCCTCTTCGATACGGGCGGTACCAACCTGAAAGCCTCGGCTCACATGCTGGACATGCACATGGACATGTCGGGCAGCGCCGTGGCCCTTGCCGTACTCCGCTGCCTTTCCGACCTGGAAGCACCACTGACGGTGGACTGCTGGCTCGCGATCACCGAGAACCGGACCGGCCCCACGGCCTACCGGCAACGGGACGTGGTGACAGCCAGCAACGGAGTGAGCATCGAGATCATGCACACCGACGCCGAGGGACGCATGGTACTTGCCGATACGCTGGCGCTGGCGGCGAATGCGAAGCCGGGATTGATGATGGACTTCGCCACGCTCACCGGCACCTGTGTCTACGCCCTCTCCGAGCGCTACAGCGGCGTGTTCACGAACCGCGAGGCGCTCAATGACCTGCTGATCCGGACGGGACGGGACAGCGGTGAGCGGGTCTGGCCCTTTCCGAACGACGACGACTTCGATGACGATCTCAAGTCAAAGATCGCCGACGTGGCCCAGTGCGCTGTCGCAGGCGAGGCCGACCACATCCTGGCCGCCCGCTTCCTGCAGCGTTTTGTCCCGGCGGGCGTCCCCTGGATCCACGTCGACCTCGCGGCCGTAATGCGCAAGGATGGCCTTGGCCAGATGCCCGGTGGCTTCACCGGCTTTGGCGTCCGCTACGCGCTGGCCCTGTTGCTTGATCAGGCCGACGAGCTGCGCCGGCTCGCCGGATGACCGGCGCCGCCCCCGATCTCACTGGCAGCGACAGCCCGGGATCTCCGACGCCGATCAGCCGGCGCTTCCGGGGATTCCTGCCCGTCGTAATCGACCTGGAAACCGGCGGCTTCAACGCCCGCACCGATGCGCTGCTGGAAATCGCCGCCGTGCTGCTCACGATGGATGAGGAGGGCGTCTTGCGTCGCGGCGAGACCATTGCCTTTCATGTCTGGCCCTGGGAAGGCTCCAACCTCGAGCCGGCGGCCCTGCAGGTGACCGGCATCCAGCCCTTCAATCCGCTGCGCGGGGCGCTCCCTGAACGGGATGCCCTGCAGGGGGTGTTCCGGCCGGTCCGGCAGGCCATCAAGGATGCCGGCTGCAAGCGGGCCATCCTCGTGGCCCACAACGCCCACTTCGACCTGGGCTTCCTCAACGAGGCGATCGCCCGGACCGAAGTGAAACGCAGTCCTTTTCATCCCTTCAGCGTCCTGGATACCGCGACGCTGTGTGGCGTTGCCTTCGGGCAGACCGTGCTGGCCCAGGCGGCGATGGCGGCCGGCATGGGGTGGGACTCCGCAGCCGCCCACTCCGCAGCCTATGATGCCGAACGGACCGCCGACCTGTTCTGCCTGATCGTGAACCGGTTCAAACCCCTCTACGATTCCGCTATCCTCTCGCTGCCCCAACCTCCACCCACCTGAACGGAGACAGCCCCATGAACCCTCTCAAGACCGTGAGCGGCGCGCTTATCACCGGCGTCATCCTGATGGTGATCATGAGCCTGCTGCTGCCCGGTGGTGGTGGCGGGATCAGCGCCACGCTGGCCAGCCTCGACCGCTGGCTGCACGTCGTCTCCGGTGTGTTCTGGATCGGCCTGCTCTACTACTTCAATGTCGTGCAGATTCCCGGCCTGGCGAAGGGCCTCGCCGACAAGGGCGGCCCCGGCAATGCGGGCGTCATCAAGTACATTGCGCCCACGGCCCTGCTGTGGTTCCGCTGGGCCGCCGTCGTGACGGTGGTCAGCGGTGCCTTGCTGATGGAGTTCGCCTACGGCGGCGGTGGCCTGATGAAGGGTCTGATGTTCCGGGAGGGCTTCGCCACCATCGGCGTCGGCGCCTGGCTCGGCATCATCATGTTCCTCAATGTGTGGCTGATCATCTGGCCAAACCAGAAGAAGGTGATCGGCGTGGTCCCGGCGACGGACGAGGAGAAGGCCAAGGCACGTGCCACAGCCACGATGACCTCCCGGATCAACTTCGTGCTGTCGATTCCGATGCTGCTCGCCATGGGTGGCCAGTCTCACGGCCTGCCGTTCTGACCGGCACCCGGAGCCCGGTGCCCGGCGGGGCCGAGATGTCCCCGCAACTATCGACGGAACCCGGAGCCTCGATGTCCACGGAACTCGTGGCCTCGATCAAGGCCTCGGTCACCGCCGCGCTGGTCGAGGACATCGGCACCGGCGACCTCACCGCGAGCCTCGTGCCGGAGAACCAGCAGGCGTCGGCAACCATCATCACCCGGGAGCCCGCCGTCCTGTGCGGACAGCCCTGGGTCGCCGAGGTCTTCCGTCAACTGGACCCGCGGGTGGTGCTTCGCTGGCAGGTCCGTGAAGGCGGGTCGGCTGCTGCTGACCAGCTGCTCTGCGAGCTCACCGGCCCGGCACGGGCGCTGCTCACCGGCGAACGCACCGCCCTGAACTTTCTCCAGTTGCTCTCCGCCGTTGCGACTGCCACGCGCGCCTGCGTCGACGCTGTCGCCGGCACGCGGGCGCGCATCCTGGACACCCGCAAGACACTGCCGGGACTGCGCAGGGCCCAGAAATATGCGGTCCTGGCCGGCGGCGGCAGCAATCACCGCATCGGTCTCTACGACGGGATCCTGGTAAAGGAGAACCACATCGCCGCGGCCGGAGGCATCACGCCGGCCGTGCGCCGGGCCCGGGAACGCGGCGTGGATGTGCTGCTGGAAGTGGAAGTGGAGAACCTTTTCCAGGCTGAGGAAGCCCTGACCGCCGGTGCCGACCGGCTGCTGCTTGACAACTTCAGCCTCGAAGGCATGAAGGCGGCGGTGGAACTGCGCAACCGGCTATCGCCCGGCACCACGCTGGAGGCTTCCGGCGGCATCAGCCTCGACACGCTGCGGGTCGTCGCGGAGACCGGCGTGGATTTCATCTCCATCGGGGCGCTGACCAAGAGCGTCCGCGCCATCGACCTGTCGATGCGTTTCCGGCTGCCGCCGTGACCCTGCCCTCATGAACGAGGTCCTGCCCTGCCCGGCCTGCGGCAAGCCTGAAGGCCTGTGTATCTGCGACCGGGTCGAGCCGGTCACGACCCGGCTGCGCGTGCTGATCCTCCAGCACCCGCAGGAGCAGGACGAGGTGCTCGGCACGGCCCCGCTCGTGGCCCTCACCCTGCCCACCACGCAGATCCGGGTGGGGCTCTCCTGGCCGTCGCTGGATGCGGCGCTGGGCGAGGCATCGGCCGACCGCAGCCGGTGGGCCGTCCTCGCCGTCGCCAAACCGCCTGCCGCAGTCCCCGAAGAAGCCCGGGATGCGCCGGTGCTGATCATGGAACGCACGGGCCGCCTCCGGGATCTGCGCCGGCCCGGGCTCACCGGCATCATCGTGCTCGACGGCAGCTGGAGCCAGGCCAAGACGCTGTGGTGGCGCAATCCCTGGCTGCTGCGCCTGCCCCGGATCCTGCTGACGCCCCGCGAACCTTCGCTGTACGGACGCCTGCGCCGGGAACCTCGCCGGGAGTGGGTCTCAACCCTTGAAGCTGTGGCAGAAGTGCTGCCGGCACTCGGTGAAGCGCCAGCCCTCCGGGACAAGTTGCGGCGCCTGCTGCGCACCCTGCTTCAGCGGGCGCGGGACAGGTCGAAATCGGTCTCGCTGCCGGATGCCGCCGCGCTGGACTAGCCCGCTGGACTACCCGCTGGACTAGAAGGGCAGCCGCCCGCGCCACAGGTCCGCGTACATCCGGAAGTCGCCGCGGAGGCTCAGCCAGGGATGGCTGAAGGTCGCGGGACGATTCTTTTCGAACAGGAAGTGCCCGAGCCACGCAGGCCCGTAGCCGGCCACCGGCAGCAGCCAGAGCCAGGTCCATGCCTGGGCGAGCAGCAGCGTCGGCAGGAGCAGGATCACCAGCGTCGTGCCGAGGAAGTGCAGCCGCCGGTTGGCACGGTTGCGGTGCGCGTGCAGGTAGTCCGGATAGAAGGCCTCGAAGCTCTGGTATTCAGCCGTCTTCACGGTGTCCTCCGGTCCGCGTCCCTGGCCATCACGAGTACCACCCCGGTCAGCGCGACGATCGCGACAACATTCGGGAAGAGCATCACGGCGTTGCCGAGGTCCGCCAGCAGCCAGAGGCCCTGCACATCGGCCACCTGGGCGCCAAAAAAGACCACGACCACCCACAGATAGCGGAAGGGTACCGCCGCCCGGTCACCGAACAGGTACCCCACAGCCTGCTCGCCATAGTAGGACCAGCCGAGGATGGTGGTGAAGGCAAAAATGAACTGGGCAATCAGCACGATCCACTGCCCACCTGGGATCCCCTGGGCAAAAGCCGCGGTGGTGATAGCCGACGCCTGCAGGTCGGTGGACTGCCAGGCATGGGCCACGGTGGTGGTGCCACGAGCAGAGGCAAAACTTCCCTCCACGACCAAAATCACGAGGGCCGTCATCGTGCAGATCACGATCGTATCGATGAACACGCCAATCATCGCAATCTCGCCCTGACGCACGGGGCTGTTGGTCTGCGCCGCGGCATGCGCGATCGGCGCAGAGCCCTGGCCGGCCTCGTTGGAGAACAGGCCCCGGGCAACACCGGCGCGTACCGCGGCGAGCACCCCGTAGCCGGCCACGCCGCCGGCGGCCTGTTCCAGCCCGAAGGCAGATCTGAAGATCAGCGCCAGGGCGTCTCCCACGTGCTCTGCATTGAGGATGAGCACGACCAGTGCCGCCACCACGTAGAACAGCGCCATGGCCGGCACAATCCGGCCGGCAAAGGCGCCGATGGACCGGATTCCGCCGATGATCACCGCAAAAGTGAGTGCTGCGATGGCGAGCCCGATGGACCAGCCGGGAACGGCGACGCCGAGGCTGCGGCCGGTTTCGACGACGGACTGGGTGACCGAGTTGGCCTGGACCATGTTGCCGGTGATGAAGCCCGACGCACAGGTGCCGAGGCAGAAGAGCACGGCCAGCCAGCCCCAGGAGGGGCCGAGGCCGTTGCGGATGTAGTACATCGGCCCGCCGTGGAAGTGCCCGTCCGGATGCTTCTCCCGGTAGCGCACCGCCAGCGAGCTTTCAGCAAAGGCAGCTGCCATGCCCAGGATCGCGGTGACCCACATCCAGAACACGGCACCGGGTCCGCCCAGCGTGATGGCAGTGGCGACACCTGCCAGATTGCCGGTCCCCACCTGGCCCGACAGGGCGGTGGACAGGGCCTGCCACGGCGAGATCTCGCCCTCCCCGCTGGCCTTGCGGCCACGCCAGACCTCACCAAAGGCCGGAATCAACCGCCGCAGCGGCCGCAGGCGGAGCGCCAGCATGAACCAGAGGCCCGTACCGAGCAGGACAATGATGGTGATGCCGACTGGCAGGATCCGGACATCGCCCCAGACGCCGGCCCAGATGAAATCCGAGATCCGGCTCAACCAGCCGAGCAGGTCAGTCATCCCCGGGGCAGCTCAGGAATTCACCGCGGCGGCCATGACGATGCGCCGGGGCTCAGAGACGCCATAGCCCTGGGCGTAGTCAATGCCCATACCCCGGAGCATCGTGATGATCTCCTCGTTTTCCGCCCACTCGGCGATCACCTTCTTGCCCGTCAGGTGCCCGATCTCGTTGATGGACCGGACCATCTCCCGGTCGATGGGGTCGTGGAGGATCTCCTTGACGAAGCTGCCATCGATCTTCAGGTAGTCAACCGGAAAATGCTTCAGGTAGCCGAACGACGACAGGCCGGTGCCGAAGTCGTCGAGGGCAAACTTGCAGCCAAGTTCCTTGAGCGCATTGATGAAGCGGCTCGCCTGGGCGAAGCTCGCGATCGCTGCTGTCTCGGTAATCTCGAAGCAGATCTTCGTCGCATCCAGGCCGCTGCGCTGGAACTGGCGGATGACGAAAGGCAGGAATTCATTGTCGGCCAGGCTCGCGCCGGACAGGTTGATGGAGCACAGCGCGAGGCGTTCGCGCTCGTCGGCCTCGGAAACCAGCCAGCGAAATGCATGTTCGACGACCCACCGGTCGATGCTCGAGATCAGCCCGTAGCGCTCGGCCGCCGCGATGAAGAGATCCGGCGAGACCAGCGCCCCCGCCTCGTCCCGCATCCGGAGCAGGAGCTCGTAGTGCGAGCCGCTCTCTTCCATCTGCAGGGGCTGGATGGTCATCCGGTAAAGCTCGAAGCGATCCTCCTCAAGAGCATTGTTGATCCGGGCTGCCCACTGCATTTCCCGGCGGCGACGCATCAGGTCAATGTCGTTCTGCTTGTAGGTATGGATGCGGTTGCGCCCCGCCTCCTTGGCCGCCTGGCACGCGCTGTCGCCCGCGGTGATCAGTGTCGCCACGCTCTCGCTGTCACCGGTGATGGGCACCACGCCGATGCTCACGCTGAGCCGGAAGGCGCGCTCGTCCCAGGCAAAGCGGTACTCGCGGATCGCATCCCGCAGGATCTCGGCCGTACGCACGGCCTCCTCCGTGCTGCACGCCTCCAGCAGCAGCCCAAACTCATCCCCCCCGAGCCGGGCCAGCGTATCCCGCCAGCGGATCTTGGCCTTGAGGAGCGCGCCAAGCTGCGTCAGCAGCGTGTCGCCCGCCCCGTGCCCGCAGGAGTCGTTGATGATCTTGAACTGGTCCAGGTCGAGATAAAGCAGCGCGTAAGCCGTCTCCCGGGCCTTGGCGCTTTTCAGGCAACGCTCCAGACGGCTCTCAAACTCGCGGCGGTTGACGAGGCCGGTGAGCAGGTCGTGGCTCGCGTGGTACGACAGGCGGCGATTGAGTTCCCGGGATTCGCTGACATCGTGGAACACCAGCACGCACCCGGTGACGTCACCCCGGTCATTACGGATCGGGGAGGCGCAGCTCTCGACGTAGAGTTCGTTGCCATCCCGCCGGATCAGCAGCGAGGGCCGCACCGATTTCACCGAGCGGTTCCGCTTGATGGAGCTCATCACCGGGTTCTCGAGTGGTTCGCAGGTCTCCTCATGGAAACCCCGGAAGATTTCGTCCACGTGGCGACCGCCGGCGGCGTCCAGCTTCCAGCCGGTCAGTTCCTCGGCAACCGGATTGACGTACTCCACGTTGCCCAGGTGGTCCGTCGTGACCACGCCGTCGCCGATGGACTGGAGCGTGATCTGCGCGCTTTCCTTCTCGCGGAACAGCGCCTCCTCGTAGACTTTCTGCTCGGTGATGTCGGTTTCCACACCCAGCAGGCGCTTCAGTCGCCCATGGTCGTCGTAGACCGCCTTGGCACGGGACGTCACCCAGCGCCAGTCGCCATCACGGCGTCGCATCCGGTGGGTGCTCTCGAAGATTTCCGTGCGGCCCTCCAGATGCGCCCGCAGCGCCACCTGCAGCAGCGGGTAGTCGTCCATGTGCACGATCCGTCGCCAGTCCGGCGCCGAACGCGCCAGGTCCTCATCGGCATAGCCGAGCATGGCCTTCCAGCGCGTGGAATATTCCACACGGTTGTTCATCACGTCGAAATCCCAGATCCCGTCGCTGGCGATCCGTTCGACAAGGCCGTCCCGCTCGCGGATCTCGCCCAGGCTGCGCAGCGTCCGGAGCCGCTCAAGACCCGAGCACAGGCTCGATCCGATCAGCTTGAGCAGGAGGGTGTGCTCGACGCTCCACGAGGGCTGGGGCTGACCGAAGAAGAAGCCGAGATAGCCTGCCCGCCGGCCGTCGATCTCGAAGCTGATGAGCAGCGCAGCACCGCAACCGAGTGCCGCCAGCCGGGCAGCATCCACTGCCTGGCCCGGCTGGGATAAGGCGGTATTGCCGATGCCCTGGAGGCGCAGATGGCCGGGCGGCCGGGCCAGCCAGGGCAGATCGGCCAGGCCAAGACCGGTGAGTACGTCAGGATTGCAGAGGGCAAAGGCGCTGCGGTCACTGACCACCCGTCCGATCGTGGCACCGGCCTCGTCCAGCAGCAGCAGTGCGGCAGCGTCGCAGGCGGTGGATTCCCGCAGGGTTTCCAGCGCACTGGCAATTGTGGGGTCGGCCGTCGATTCAGTGAGGTTCTGGAGGTCTACGGCCAGTTTGGTATAGACCACGTCCAGTCCACCGACTGTGCGCGAACCCACCGCATCCTGTAACCCGGTCAGGGTCAGGCGGTGATCCATCCTGTCAGGCACCCCCTCAACCACCTGCGAGGCATTCTGACAGGCTTTTTTCGGATTACAACTTAAGCCGATGTTCCCCCAAGAAAAAGAAAGGCGCGATGGCTCGGGGGGGAACCATCGCGCCTGGGAAACCCGGCGCCGGGGGGGCGACGCCGGGCGTTTTGGGGACTGGTTAGCGGGTTGCCTGGACCGCGAGTTCGGTGGCTGCCGGGTCCTGGCTGGCGCAGCGAAGCGGGGTCTTGTTGTCGATGCGCAGCGTCACGACTTCACCCTCGCCCCGCAGCTCGTGACGGGAATCACCGAAGCGGAAGCCAGCCTTCGCCGGGCGCGAATTCAGTTTGACGGTCTTGCCGTTCGGGGCGGTCAGCTGGACAGCAGAGCCGGTTTCCCGAAAGGCGACCGTGAGGGCTTCACCGGAGTCGCAGCTGTAGGCCACCTTCTGCCACTCCGAAGCGGCCTGGGCCTGGGCCGGTGCGGCAGCGAACAGGACGGCGGCAACGGCAGCACTGAGAATTCCAGAGATACGCATGATCCACTCCTTGGCAAGATGAAAAGCGTCTGTGGAGTGGATTTCGGGCCTGCGGGCCGATCGGATGTCTCCCCGGAGCCCCGTTACAAAGAGTTACAAGTGGCCCTCCTGATCTGATCCTTGATCCTCGTAGCGCTTGCCAGTTTGCAGCATGTCAGCCGTGCCAATGACTTCGTTAAGGCGGCGGAAATCCCACATCCGGTCCAGCATGCCCCGGGTGGTCCCGTCCGCCGCCAGGGTGGCCAGGTAGGCGCTCGCGGCATGGCCGACCACCCGGGCCATGGCGCCGGGATGAATGGCCAGCCGAAAACCGAGTTCACCCAGTTCGGTGATCGACAGCAGCGGTGTGCGGCCGCCCTCCACCATGTTCGCCAGCAGCGGGATCCCGCTGCCCAGCTGCTGCCCCGCACGGGCCAGCTGCTCGCGGCTGGTCAGCGCCTCGATGAAGAGCACATCGGCGCCCGCCTCCGCATAGGCCCGGGCGCGATCAAGGCCGGCCTCGAAACCCTCGACTGCCACGGCATCGGTGCGGGCAATGATCACCAGCCGCGGGTCCCGCCGCGCATCGCGGGCAGCCTGGAGCTTGCCGACCATCTCCGGCACCGGCACCAGAGTCTTGCCATCGAGGTGACCGCAGCGCTTGGGAAAGGTCTGGTCCTCCAGCTGGATCGCCGAGGCACCCCTGCGCTCCAGCAGGCGCACCGTGCGCTGCACGTTGAGCGCGTTGCCAAAGCCCGTGTCGCCGTCCACGATCAGCGGCAGGTTCACCCGGTCGCGGATGTTGCCGACGGTATCTGCCAGTTCGGAGAGCGTGGTCAGCCCGATGTCCGGGCGGCCGAGTCGCGTGTAGGCGACGCTGGCGCCGCTCAGATAGGCACAGGGAAACCCGGCCTGCTCCACCAGCAGCGCCGTGAAGGCGTCATAACAACCCGGAGCGATGAAGGCCGGCCCGGCGAGCAGTTCGCGCAGGCGCGCCAGGTGGGACATCAGCGGGCTTCCTGCCGGAGGCGCTGGTGGAGCCATGGCATCAGTCCGCCCGCCGCCACCATGGCCATCAGATGGGCGGGAACGCCGGGCACCGTCCACGCATCCCCGGAGCGCAGGTTGTGGATGCGACCAGCGACCGGCTCCACGCGCAGGCGGTCGCCGGCCCTGATCACGGCGCCTTCCGGCAGTACCAGCGCGGGCAGGCCGAAGTTCAGCGCATTGCGGTAGAAGATGCGGCCGTAGGACAGGGCCAGCACCGCGCCGACGCCCAGATGGGTCAGCGCCATCGCGGCCTGCTCCCGTGCGGATCCCACCCCGAGGTTCCGGCCTGCAACCACGATGTCACCCGGCCGGACGTCAGCCGCAAAGGCCGGGTCGACCGCCTCCAGGCAATGCCGGGCCATCTCGGCCATCGGCAGCTTGAAGTACAGCCCCGGGGCCATGACATCGGTATTGAGATCGTCGCCAAATACGAAGGCCCGTCCTTCGATGGGTTTCATGACAGGAATTCCCGGGGGTCGGCAATCCGGCCCGCCACCGCCGAGGCCGCCACCGTGTAGGGCGAGGCCAGGTACACCTGCGCCGAATTCGCCCCCATGCGCCCCCGAAAGTTGCGGTTGGTGGAGGAGATGCAGACCTCATCCTCCGCCAGCACGCCGGCACCGAGTGCGGCGCAGGCCCCGCAGCCTGTCGGCAGCAGATAGGCCCCGGCTGCCGTGATCGCCGCCAGCGTGCCATCCGCCGCGGCCGCGCTCATGACCGCCGTCGAGGCCGGCGCCACCAGCAGGCGCGTCCCGCGGGCGACCGTCCGCCCGCGGAGGATCTCGGCCACCATCTTCAGGTCACTGGATTTGGCACCGACGCAGGCGCCGATATAGGCCTGATCGACAGGTACCCGCTCCAGTTCGTCGACGCCGGCCGAATTGGCCGGCGAATGCGGCGCCGCCACCTGCGGCACGAGCGCAGCCGCGTCGAACTGGTGATGAGCGGCCAGGGCGGCATCACGGTCGCCCTGCCAGGCCAGCGCGTCGGCCGCAGGCGTTCGGCCGGCCGACCGGAGCGCCTTGAGCGTGGTCTCGTCCGCCGGCACGATGCCGGTCTCGGCGCCGAGCTCGGCCGCCATGTTGGTCAGCACCATGCGCTCGGACAGGGACATCGCCCGTACCGTTTCACCACCGTACTCGATGACCCGGCCGCCATTCTCCATGCCCAGCGTCCGGCACAGGTACAGCATGATGTCCTTGGCAACCACGCCGCGCGGGAAGCGGCCCTGCCAGTCGACCCGCACGGTCGCCGGCACCTGCATCCAGATTTCACCGGTGACCACCACGCCGGTCATTTCGATGGCGCCGAAGCCTGCCATCAAACAGCCGAAGGCGCCGCCCATGCTCGAGTGGGAGTCGCCGCCGCAGGCAAACATGCCGGGTTCCAGCAGCCCCTGCTCCGCGAGCAGTACATGGCCGATGCCCTGCATGTCGAAGAAACGGCGGATGCCAAAGTGGGCGGCGAA
>CAYOXI010000041.1:16392-23232 GCA_964407855.1 uncultured Chromatiaceae bacterium | reverse complement strand
GCAACGGCGGCGAAGGAATGCAGCCAGCGGCACGCGAGCCGGGCAGCGCTGGAAAAAGCGGACAAACGCTACGAGGGTGCGGGCGGCCTGTGGAGCGAGCGGAGTTGCGCTGCCCGAGACGACGCACCAACCCGCGCCGGCACCTGCGTCTTCCAGTGCGGCGCCCGCGACGAAACCCTGTGGCACCTGCCCGGTTCGCCGGGCGGCAGCCCGGCGGCTGCCCTTACGCGTTTCTGCGAAGTGTACGTGCCCGCTCCTGCGCCCTGAGCCTGCTAGTCGGCCTTCTTCGCGATGATCCCTGCGTGGGAGCGCTCCGGGCTGCCGGGCCGGGCACCGGCGAGCCAGCGGGCTTCGAGTACCTGAAAGCCGGCGGCCAGGGCTACGCGGTGAAGAATGTCGGGGTCGAGAGGATTGATGAAGGTCGGGTGCTTCTCCGGATCCGTCGTGGGTGGCAGCAACGCCCGATAGTCCGTGACCATCCCGGGCCAGGGCTCGCCGGCCGCCTTGCGTCGCTCATATCCGGGCGCCTGCTGATACCAGGGGCCGACATAGGGGCTGTCGGCGACAAGAAACAGATGGCCGCCCGGCAGCAGCCAGTCGTGCATCTTACCCACGGTAAGCTCGATGTCGGTGCCATTGAGAAAATGCAGGGCCCGGGCACACAGGATGGCGCCGAAGCTGGCTGGCGGAAAAGCAACGTCGGGCATCACGCCAACCGCGCAGCGCAGGCGGGCCCGCTGCTCCGCCGGCACCCGCTGCTCAAGGATCGCCAGGTGCCGGTCGTCCATGTCGCAGGCGAGAACCCGGGCACCTGCCGCCAGGGCAGGCAGCGTGGCAACGCCATAGGCGCAGCCGAGATCCAGACACTCTTCCGGCCGGCTGGCCGCGTAGGTCACGAACGCCTCTGAGACGGCGTCGAGCTCCTCGGTCATCCAGCCGGTGTTGTTGAGCGTCGGCACGAGCCCCGGCACAGTGGACCGGGGCAAGAGGCCGTCAGACACAGCCACTGGGCTGGCTCAGGCCACGAACTGGTCTGCGGTTGGCGTCCGGTCAACGATCCGCCGGGGTGGGCTGACGATTGCCAGCACAATCACCAGCACCAGCGCGGCCGCGGCAATGCCAAGTTCCAGCGCGTATTTCTGGGGCTGCACCCAGACCTCCTCGAGGTGCCCCCACTTCTCGAGGATCTCGTTGACATTCCAGGCGATGATCGCCGTGGGAATGGCGTAGCGCAGGGCCGGTGCCATCCGCTGGAACCACCACAGTCGCTGGGCCAGGTAAATCGCCCAGACCGCGAAAAAGCCGCAGGACACCATGGTGAACCAGTGATCCGTACCCAGGATATTGGGGTTGTAGCAGAACAGCAGGTAGATGTAGAAAAACCAGGTGACGTAGATGGTCTCCATCGCGACGATCGAGGCAATGTTCCGGTGCTGCGCCGAAGTCCGGCTGCCGGGATTCAGGCGCAGGGTCCGGTGCAGCCACATGAACGCGTTGCACCGCGTGTCGCGGTTGTAGAAGAAGAACAGAAGTGACGCGAACATCACGCCCACCGAGGACAGCATAACGCGATACTCGGGCAGCGTCTCCTTGGCGCCCCACATAGCGCCCTCGACAGCAAGCTCGTCGGCCACCCAGACAAAACTGAACTCGATCCACGAGAGCCAGATGATGCTGCCGCCGACAAAGCCGAGCAGCGTCGCGGTGTTCTCGGCCTTGTCCCGCCCGACCCACACCATCACGGCACCGATACAGCCCATGACGAAGGCCGCCAGCAGGAACTGGTCGGGAAACCAGGTGTGCTCCATCAGGTACATCACGGTATGCCCCAGTCCCTGCCAGACGTAGACGATGATCAGCGCCAGGATGGCGGGCAGTGGTGCCTGATAGAGGCGCTTGAAACTGGAGGCGGGTGCGTTGCCGGTGGCTGCAGTTGAGCTGGTCACGGATTGATCTCCGGTAGACGTTTGCCGCAGGCTAGCACCTGGGGAACGCCGGGTATACAGCCCTGTCGGCCTCGCCGATACCGTCGCCCTCCCGCCCGGCAGCCGCCTCCAGAAACGCCCGCTGGCCCTCATCCCGCAACACCCGGGGCACCTTCACCTGGTTGGCATTGATACCTGCCACCGCTGCCCGGCGCTCCGCCAG
Organism: uncultured Chromatiaceae bacterium; assembly: GCA_964407855.1. Lineage (GTDB taxonomy): Bacteria > Pseudomonadota > Gammaproteobacteria > Steroidobacterales > SHZI01. The sequence goes on along the minus strand of CAYOXI010000041.1, from coordinate 21,084 downwards.
CAGCCGGTCGAAGGTGCCGGGGGGCACCACGCGCAATTCCAGCGGTCCCAGCCGGCCATTGGCCCGGGCGAGCGTGGCATAGGAGGGGTTCTCCTCCGCCAGCAGCGCGTCCAGCCGTCGCGCCGCGTATTCCCGGTCCCAGCCCGGCTGTTCGCGATCGCCCCGCTCGGCATAGGCCACATAGTGATAGGGAACGCTGCGCAGTTCCGGTGTCACCGTGTAGTCCGTCAGACTGGACTCGCCGCCCGGCAGTTCGCCGACCAGGCGGCGGACCGCATCACGGACGTGCTGCTCGGTGGTTTTCTCGCCCACCAGATCCAGCACGTTGCCCCGGCGGTGATCAAACTCGAACACGGGCGTTGTCCCCTCGAAGCCGGCAATGCGCACCACGTCACCCAGCCGGTAGCGGTACAGCCCGGCGTGTGTCGTGATCACTATCTCGTAACGTCCGCCGATCACGAGCTCCGGAATGCTGACTGTACGGGGCGTCGCTGCATCGAGCTGCTCCTCCGGCAGGAACTCGAAATGAGCGGCGCCCAGCGCCAGCGTGTAGCGCTCCGGCGTGTCGGCTTCGAGGTTGATACCCACCATGCCCTCGGTCGCGCCAAAGCAGGTGGTGTGGAAGGCCGGCTCCGGGCCGGCCAGCCACCGCAGCCGGGGCGCGCTCACGGCAAAGGCGCCGGTGACCACCGAGCTGACCACGCGGAGTTCCGGCCAGAGGCGGGCCATGACGCCCGCCGGTCCGGCGCGTAGCGCCGCCTCCACAGCCCGCGCCCGCTCAGGCTCCGGCTGCAGCCGGGGCCGGATGGCGGCCTGTTCCTCGGCGGTGAGTTCCAGGTCCGCGGCCAGCGTGCCCGCCGCCAGGTCCCGCACGAGATCGTCGGCCCGACGCTCGATCAGTCCCATCCAGCTCACCACATGGCTGCAGTAGATGGCCTCGATGCAGCCGAGGTCTGCGGCGCGCAGCGCGAAAAGCGCGTGCAGGTACAGGGCACTGGGGTAGTGCTGGACCAGCAGCACTGCCGGCGGAAATACCCAGAACGGCGGCGCGAGCGCGAGGATCCGGCGGATCCCGGCGCCACTGGGATTGCCAACCGGGATGCCGGCCTCCGTCGTGCGCCCGGGCCGGCTGGCCACCATCAGCGTGGCCGTCCGCTGCCGAAAGCCGAGTCCTGGCACGCCGGCTGCCCGCGCCGCCGGGGTGAGCAACGCTATGTACCAGAGGGCCGCGTTCTGCTGGCGGTTGGTAACGGGAAACAGCTTGGGATCCCCGGTGGTACCCGAGGTGCTGACCAGCATGCGGGGCCGGCCGGCGAACAGCACGTCGGGAGCACCCCCGGCGATGCGCCCGATGTCCTCGCGGAATGCTTCGTAGTCGCTGACCCGCACGGCGTCCCGCCAGGCGGTTTCCAGGTCACGGGCACGGGCCAGGCGATCGAAGTCGTGGCGGCGGCCAAACCCGGCAGCCCGGTTGCGCGCGAGGATGCCCCGCAGGGTTTCAGTATTGACCGCCGCCCCGGTGGCGAGCCTGCGACGATAGCGCGCGAGGGCGGCGCGGCCTGCCAGTTCCCACGCGGAGAGCAGCAGTCCCCAGCCCGGGGTCGTGCCCATTGCTAGTTGCCCACGCTCAGTTAAGAGGAATGGCCCAGAACCGGGTGCGGTCCGGATCGTGGGCATGGTAGACCTTGCCGATGGACCGGGGATCGTCCAGGGCCTGCACGGTGAGCAGTGCCAGATCGCTGCGGCGGATCCAGCTCATCGCGCCGGTGTCCTCGGTGAGATAGGCCTTGCGCTCCGCCGCCTTGTCGAGCAGGCCGCCGGGCCGGATGATCGTGAAATCGAGACTGCTGGTCTTCAGGTAGTCCTCGGCCTTGGTCTTCTCGATGATTACCTTGTCGAGAAAACGCCGGGCAATCCAGGGTGCCGCCTCGTAGGACTCGCCTGCACCGATCACCGTGACCAGCAGGAAACGCTGTACGCCGGCCGCCCGCGCGGCATCCACCGCATTGCGATTGCCGTCGAAGTCCGGCCGCGGTCCATCCAGGCTGGTGGCTCCCAGCGTGGAGATCACCGCCCGGAAGCGGTTGCTCGCCATCAGTGCCGCCAGATCCGGCGGGTTCATCGCGTCACCGCGGAAGATCCGCGCGCCGGTCGCCTCGGCGGCGCTGGCATCCGAGGTCTCACGGGCCAGCACCACCACATCGTCGCCCCGGGCCCGCAGCACCCTGACGATCTCAAGGCCCGTGGCCCGCGTTCCGCCGATGACGAGCACTGCATCGCTCCCGGCCACGGCGGCCACTGGCGCAAGAGCTGCGGGTTCCCGCCCTCCCTCGATACCCGAGATCAGCACCCAGAGAACCAGCGCAACCACCACAGCAACCAGGACCCGAAGGAGCTTCAGGAAGAACTTCATCGGCGGGCCTCCGGGCTGCAACACGAGGAAAACGGGGGCACAGCATACCGGGCTGCATCCCTGCTGCGAATCATCAAGTACTGTAGGCTAAAGTGCGCGGCGGGAGTGTCCAGACCATGCCACGGCGATTGCTTGTCCCCCTGCTGATGCTTTGTGCCGCGCTGGCCGGCGTGGTCCTCGGCCGGTTCTATTTTTCCCCGCCGGCCAGCGGTCCGGTGGCGCTGGCTTCCGGCACCGCGCTAGCCCCGACCCGGGCGTTGCCGGATTTCAGCCTGGTAACCGAGGCCGCTGAGCCGGCCGGGCCCGCTGACCTTGCCGGGCGGTGGACGTTCCTGTTCTTTGGTTTCACGCATTGCCCCGAAGCCTGCCCGATGACGCTGGCCATGCTCCGGTCGGTACGCGAGGCCCTCGCGACGCAGCTCCCTGACCGACTGGTGCCCGGCATCCTGCTGGTCAGCGTGGATCCGGAGCGGGATACACCCGAGGTCATGCGACAATATCTGGCGGGCTTTGATGCGTCATTCATGGGTCTGACGGGAGCGCCGGACGAAGTCCGTGCCTTCGCCACGGCGCTCAGCGTGCCCTACCGGAAAGTACCGATGGGTGACGACTACATGATCGATCACAGTACGGCGATCCTGCTGCTCAATCCGGAAGGCCGGCTTGCGGCCGTGTTCACCGCGCCACAGCAGGCGGGTGCCCTGCAGGCCGACTACCGGGCCCTGGTGGGCAGCCGGACTCCCTGAATGCCAGAAAGGGACAACAGGAAGGGATGACTGGGAGAATGCGGAGGATGCAGGCATTGGCCGGAAATCAGGTGGCAGCAGCAGCGGACAGCGCGGAAGTCGTCGCGCCGGACCGCAGCAACAGCGGCGCACGGCGTCTTGCCATGCTTCGGGACGAGATGGCACCGTTCCGGCAGCGCAGCACGCCAGTCGCCCTTGCGCTGCTGGCCGGTGACGTACTGCTCTTCGTGGGCGGCCAGGCCCTGGTGGTGTTCGGGTCCGGCCTGCTGCTGAAGATCCTGGGCGCGCTGGTCACCTGGGTCGGCATCGTCCGGCTGTTTCTGATCGGCCACGACGCCTGCCACGGCGCACTCACCGACAGCGACCAGCTGAACAACTGGATCGGTCGTCTCGCCTTCCTGCCCTCACTGACGCCGTTTTCGCTCTGGCACATGGGGCACAACGTGGTGCACCACGGCTTCAACAACGTGCGCGGCCGGGATTTTGTCTGGGAACCCCTCTCGGCGGACGACTACCGGCAGCTGAGCGCCGCGCGGCAGGCCGTTGAACGCCTTTACCGCAGCGCTGCGGGACCCGCGCCCTACTACTTCTGGGAGATCTGGTGGAAGCGCCTGTACTTTCCCGGCGTCGCGCGCCTGAAGACCAAGCGCCGGGAGTATGTCGCCGACTGCACGGCGGTGACGGTGATGGCGCTGCTCTGGGTCGGCGGCCTGGCCTGGCTAGGGCTGCGCACGGGCACCTCGCCGCTGCTGCTGGTCGGCCTCGGCGCCCTGCTGCCATTCGTCCTCTGGATCTGGACGGTGGGTATCGTCGTCTACCTGCACCACACCGCCCCGGAAATCCGCTGGTTTGATGACCGGCGGGAGTGGCTCCGGTCCACGGCACAGGCAACGGCGACCCGCCACCTTCGGTTGCCAGCCTTCCTCGAGACGCTGCTCCACCAGATCATGGCCCATCCGGTCCATCACCTGGACGGCACGATCCCCTGCTACAACCTGAAGGCGGCCCAGAAGCGCCTGCTGGAACTCATGCCGGAACTCCAGCCGGTGAAGTTCAGCTGGGCCTACTACCGGGACTGCGTGCAGACCTGCAAGATCTACGATTTCAGGGCCGGCGACTGGCGGCCCTTTCCGGCCTGAGGTGGCGGCCTGACACAGCGCGGGGAAACTCCAGCCGCTTCAGCGACCGGGCTTTTCCTCCTGCGCCTCCATGAAGGCCCGCAGCAGGGCATTCATCCGGGACTGGTACCCCCGCCCCTGCGCCCGGAACCAGGCCAGCACATCTGCATCGATGCGCAGCGACACCAGCTGCTTGGGCGGGACTGGCTGCAATCCCCGGCGCCACACTCCCCGGGCGAAATCCTCCACGGACCATGCGGGATTCTCGTCATCAACGACGATCTTCCTGTCCGGGAGGGCCCGCAGGCGCGCCATGTCAGTCCGGGAGCGCTGCGAGGAAGGTTTGCGTTTCATGACGATTGGCTTTCCGCATCGAAATCAGGCGAATCTGGCCCTGCCGCTCGGTGTGCACCAC
>CAYOXI010000041.1:0-16292 GCA_964407855.1 uncultured Chromatiaceae bacterium | reverse complement strand
GCATTGTAGCTACATTTCGTAGCTCTTGCACAGGCGGAACTGCGGGTGGAAAGCATCCACCGGCGCCCGGGAATCAGTCAGGTGGAATAACTGGATGGATCAGGGGGGAATTCGCGGCTACCGCCCGCCACAATCCAGTCGCTGGCCGGCGTTGGCGGCTGTGACCTGTCCATTTTCGTAGGCCACCACGCCGTTGACGATGGTGGCGACGATCGAGGAGCGGAAGGTGGTGCCCTCGAAGGGCGACCAGCCGCACTTGGACAGCACGTCTTCGCGCCGGACGGTGGTGGGCCGGCGATGGTCCACGAGCACCAGATCGGCAAAGTAACCCTCGCGGATGTAGCCGCGGTCGCGGATCGCAAAGATGTCGGCGACCCGGTGGCTGGTTTTCTCGACGATCAGCTCCAGGGGCAGCGCCCCGTCATGCACGTGTTCCAGCAGCGAGAGCAGTGCGTACTGCACCAGCGGCAGGCCGGCCGGCGCCTTGAAGTACTTCTCGCTCTTCTCGGCCAGGGTGTGGGGCGCGTGGTCCGTGGCGATCACGGCCAGCCGCCCGTCCAGCAGGCCCTCCAACAGGGCTTCACGATCCGCTGAGGTCTTGATGGCCGGATTGCACTTGATGAAGGCGCCCTTCTCCGCATAGTCCCGGTCGTCGAAGTGCAGCGTGTGCACGCAGACCTCGGCGGTAATGCGCTTGCCGTCCAGCGGGCCCGGCTCGAAGAGCGACAGCTCGCGAGCGGTGGTCAGGTGCAGCACGTGGAGCCGGGTGTCGTGGCGCCTGGCCAGCCGCACGGCCAGCTCCGACGACTTCCAGCAGGCCTCCGCCGAGCGGATCAGCGGATGGGCCGAAAAAGGCACGTCGTCGCCGTATTCCTGCCGGTAGCGCTCCTCGTTGACCTTGATGGTGGGCGTGTCCTCGCAGTGGGTCGCGATCAGGGTCGGGCAGTCGGCAAAGATGCGCTCGAGCGTGACGGGGTCATCCACCAGCATGTTGCCGGTGGAGGCTCCCATGAAGACCTTCACACCGCAGCAGTCGCCCGGCTGCAGGCCCTTGATGTCCTCGAGGTTATCGTTGGACGCCCCGAAGTAGAAAGAGAAGTTCGCCTTTGACCGGCCCCGTGCCATCCGGTACTTGTCCATCAGCACGGCGCGGCTGGTGACGTTGGGGATGGTGTTGGGCATGTCCATGTAGCTGGTGATGCCCCCGGCCACCGCAGCAGCAGATTCGGTGGCCAGGTCGCCCTTGTGCGTGAGACCCGGCTCACGGAAGTGCACCTGGTCGTCGATGAAGCCGGGGAGCAGGTACTTGCCACCCGCGTCGATGAGGCGGTCCACCCGGCTCGTGGGGATTTCCCGGGCAATGCGCTCGATACGGCCGCGACGGATGAGCACGTCGCCAGGCGTCACCCGCCCTTCGTTACAGATCAGCGCATTGACAATGATGAGGCTCTGGTCGGACATGGTGTTCTCAGGCCGGGTTGGCAGCAAAGCGGTCAGTGGCGCGAATCAGCTGGTCGAGGATGCCGGGCTCAAAGGCCGAATGACCGGCATCCGGCACGATCGCAAGCGTAGCCTCCGGCCAGGCCCTGTGCAGGTCCCAGGCACTGCGCAGGGGACAGACCACATCATAGCGGCCCTGCACGATCACGGCTGGAATGTGGCGGATCCGGGGCACGTCCCGCAGGATCTGGTCCGGGTGTTCGAGGAAAGCCTGGTTCACGAAGTAGTGGGCCTCGATGCGGGCAAAGGCCAGCGCAAAGGCGTCCGCGCCGAAGCGCTCCACTGTGGCAGCCGACGCGAGCAGGTGGCTGGTGCTGCCCTCCCAGACGGACCAGAGCTTCGCGGCCTTCAGCGCCAGCGCGCGATCCGGGCCGGTGAGGCGCCGGTGATAGGCCCGCAGCAGATCGCCCCGTTCAGCCTCCGGAATGAAGCTGAGGTACGGCTCCCAGGCATCGGGGTAGAGCTCGCTGGCGCCGTGCTGGTAGAACCACGCGATCTCGGCGGGCCGCAGCAGGAAGATCCCCCTCAGCACCAGCTCGCTGACCTGCGCGGGATGAGCCTGCGCATAGAGCAGTGCGAGCGTGCTGCCCCAGGAGCCGCCAAACACCAGCCACCGGCCAATGCCGAGCTTCTCCCGCAGCGCCTCGATATCGGCAATGAGATCCCAGGTGGTGTTGTCTTCCAGCTCGGCATGGGGCCGGCTCCGCCCGCAGCCGCGCTGGTCCAGCAGGATGATTCGGTAGCGCAGCGGGTCGAAGAAGCGCCGGGGCGCGGTATCGCCGCCGCCGCCCGGGCCGCCATGCAAAAAAACGGCCGGCTTGCCCCGCGGATTGCCGCATTGCTCGTAGTAGATTTCGTGGCACGCAGAAACCCGCAGGTAGCCGGCATCGAAGGGCTCCAGGGCGGGATAGAGCGTGCGCCGGCCCGGGTTGCGCTCCCCGGCCAATGCTGCAGTGTTCGCCATCCCGGCATTCTGACATTTTCGGATGCTGGCCGTCGCCGGCTAGAATGCCGGGCCGCGAGCCCAGGGATACCCTTCATGCATCTGATGCCACAACGCCTTTGCCTGCTGATTGCCGGCCTGCTGGCGGCCGGGGTCGCCGCCGCCGCACCGCTGGTGGACATCCCCTACACGGCTCGCCGGCTGGACAACGGCCTCACGGTGGTGGTGCATGAGGACCGCAAGGCACCGGTGGTGGCGGTGAACATCTGGTACCACGTGGGCTCCAAGGACGAGATCCCCGGGCGCACCGGCTTTGCCCACCTTTTCGAGCACCTGATGTTCCAGTCGTCGGAGAACTTCGAGGGCGAGTACCTCAACACACTGCAGGAGCTGGGCGCCACCGACCTGAATGGCACCACCTTCTTCGACCGCACCAACTACTTCCAGACCGTCCCTTCGAATACGCTGGACACGGTGTTGTGGCTCGAGTCCGACCGGATGGGCCATTTCCGCAATGCGATTACCCAGGACGTGCTGGATGAGCAGCGCGGCGTGGTGCAGAACGAGAAACGCCAACGGCAGAACCAGCCCTATGGGCGGGTCTTCGAACAGGTACTGAAGTACCTGTTTCCCTCCGACCATCCCTACTCCTGGGAGACCATCGGCTCGATGGAGGACCTGGAGGCCGCCAGCCTGGACGACGTGCGCCGCTGGTTCGACACCTACTACGGCCCGAACAATGCGGTGCTCGTAATTGCCGGCGACGTGGATACCGAGGTGGCCTTTGCCAAGGCCGAAAAATACTTTGGCGACATCCGGCCCGGGCCGCCGGTGACGCGGCTGCAGGAATGGACGCCCCGGCACGGGCAGGTCCGCCGGCAGCGGATGGAGGACCGGGTGGCCCAGCCCCGGCTGTACATGGCCTGGACGGGACCGCGCTGGGGCACCGCGGATGCGGATTACCTGAACCTGGCGGCCAGCGTACTGGCGGGCGACAAGAATTCCCGCCTCTACCAGCGGCTCGTCTACCGCGACCAGATTGCCTCCGACGTGAGCGTCGGCACGCTCGCGCTCGAGATCACCGGCATCACGTACCTGCAGGTCTCGGCGCAGCCGGGCGTGTCACTCGAGTCGCTGGAGAAGGCGTTCAACGAGGAACTGGAGCGCTTCCGCAAATCCGGCCCCACGGCGAAGGAACTGGAACGGGTGCGGGTCCAGCGGCGGGCCGGCTTCACGCGCGGACTGGAGAAGGTGGGCGGCTTCTCGGGCAAGGCGCAGATCCTTGCCGAGAGCGCGGTGTATGGCGGCTCGCCGGACGCCTGGAAGCGGTCCTGGGAAGCCGTTGATAACGCCACCCCGGCTGACCTGAAGTCGGCTGTGAACCGGTGGATCACGGACGCACCCTTCGTGCTCGAGGTCATGCCGGCGCCCCGGCTGGCGGCAATTCCGGGCGGCGTGGACCGCAGCACGATGCCGCTGCCCGAAGGTGAGGTGGCCGTTGGTTTCCCCGCCTTCGAACGGGGCACGTTGAGCAACGGCCTCAGGCTCATCGTCGTGGAACGGCCCGAAAACCCGGTGGTGAACCTCCGGCTGGTGCTGGACGCAGGCTACGCGGCCGACCAGTTTGGCGAACCGGGCATCGCGAACCTGACAATGGCGATGCTGGACGAAGGCACGAGATCCCGCACCACGCTCGAGATCAGCGAGCAGCTCGCGCTCCTCGGTGCCAACCTCGGCACCGGCTCGGCACTGGATACCTCATCGGTGAGCCTCTCGGCCCTCGCGGACAAGCTGGAGCCCTCGCTGGAGATCTTTGCCGACGTCATCCTGAATCCGTCATTCCCGGCCGACGAACTCGACCGGCTGCGCAAGGTGTACCTGGCGGCGCTGAGCCAGGAGCGCACGCAACCGACCTCGATGGCGCTGCGGGTACTGCCGAAGCTGCTCTATGGCAAGGGGCACGCGTATGCCCAGCCACTGACCGGGACGGGTACCGAGGCCACGCTGAACAGCGTGACCCGGGACGACGTCGCGGCTTTCCATGCCACCTGGTTCCGGCCCAATCACGCCACGCTGCTGGTCGTGGGCCCGGTGAGCCTTGCCACCCTCACCCCGAAGCTCGAACGCCTGTTCCAGGGCTGGAAGCCCGGGGAAATCCCCGCCAAGCAGCTGGCCACGGTCGCGCCCCGACCCAACCGTACCCTGTACCTGCTGGACCGTCCGGGTGCCGAGCAGTCGGTGATCTTTGCGAGCCAGCTCATCCCGTCCCGGGCCATGCCCGACGAACTGGCCATGAACGCCCTGAACGACGTCCTCGGCGGCCAGTTCACCGCACGACTCAACATGAACCTGCGCGAGGACAAGAACTGGTCCTACGGCGCCCGCTCCTTTGCCTACGAGGCCCGCGGGCAGCGACCGTTCATGGCCTATGCGCCGGTCCAGACCGACAAGACCACCGAGTCACTGGCGGAAGTGCTGCGGGAGATCACTGACATCGCCGGCCCCCGGCCGGCCACCGACGAAGAAGTGGCCCTGGTGCGCAAGGCCAGTACGCTGTCGCTGCCGGGCCAGTGGGAGACGGGCAGCGCGGTGCTCGCCTCACTCAGCGAGATGGTGGAGTTCGGCCTGCCCGATGATTACTGGGCCAACCACGCTGCCAGCCTGCGGCGGCTCACGACCAGCGAGGTCAACGCTGCTGCACGCGCCCACCTGCGGCCCGAGGATCTGGTGGTCGTCGTGGTAGGTGACCGGGCGGTGATCGAACCCGGCCTGCGCACCCTGGATTTCGAGACGATCCAGCTGGTCGGTCCCGACGGGGAACTGCTCGACGCCGAAGCCCGGCCCGGTCCGGCTGCACCGGCGTTGCGCTAGAATCCCGGTCACCGCAATCATGATCATCGCTGAAGGCCTCACCAAGACCTTTGCCGGCCGCCCGGCTGTGGACGGCCTCTCCTTTCGCGTCCAGCCGGGCGAGGTGCTCGGCTTCCTCGGCCCCAACGGGGCCGGCAAGACCACCACGATGCGCATGCTGGCCGGCTTCATCGCCCCGAGCGCAGGGCACGCGGAGATCTGCGGCTTTTCCGTGACGCGCCAGCCGGTCGAGGCCAAGCAGAAAATCGGCTATCTGCCAGAAGGCGCACCCAGCTACGGCGAGATGACGCCCCGGCAATTTCTCCGCTTCATCGGCGAAGTGCGGGGCCTGCGGGGCGAGGGTCTCCGCCAGGGTGTGGACGGGGCAGTCGGGCGCCTGCAGCTCCGGGAGGTGCTGGACCAGCCCATCGAGACGCTGTCGAAGGGTTTCCGGCGCCGGGTCGGGCTGGCGCAGGCCATCCTTCACGACCCGCCGGTGCTGATCCTCGACGAGCCCACCGACGGCCTGGATCCGAACCAGAAGCACGAGGTGCGGGAACTGATCAACACGATGGCCGGCGGCAAGGTGATCGTTATCTCCACCCACATACTCGAAGAGGTGGATGCCGTCTGTACCCGGGCAATCATCATCGCCCGTGGCCGCATCGTCGCCGATGAGACGCCCGAGGCCCTGGTCCGGCGTTCCCGCTACCACAACGCGGTGACCATGCGCCTGCAGCGCAAGGCGGACCTCGAGGCGGTGGCACGCGAACTGCGCACCGTGGCGGGGATCGAGGATGTCGAGATCGACGCCACCGGGCATATGGTGACTGCCTTCCCCCGCGAAGGCGCCCACGTACTCAAAGTGGTTGACGAACTGGCGGAGGCCCGGCGCTGGCCGGTCGAGCAGCTGCAGCTGGAGGCCGGGCGCCTGGACGAAGTCTTCCGCAGCATCACGGCACCCGAAGCACCATGACCGAGGCCATCCGCATCATCGCCGGCCGGGAGCTGCGCGGCTACTTCGCCACGCCGCTGGCCTACGTCTTCATGGTGATCTTCCTCGCGCTGATGGGCGCCTTCACCTTCTACCTGGGGGGGTTCTTCGAACGCGGACAGGCGGACCTCCAGCCCTTCTTCAATTTCCACCCCTGGCTCTACCTGTTCCTGGTGCCTGCCATCGCGATGCGTCTGTGGTCCGAGGAACGCAAGAGCGGCAGCATCGAACTGCTGATGACGCTGCCAGTGACCCTGTGGGAGGCCGTACTCGGCAAGTTCCTCGCAGCCTGGCTGTTCGTCGCTGTGGCGCTGGCCCTCACCTTCCCGATCTGGATCACCGTGAACTACCTCGGTGAGCCGGACAACGGGGTAATCCTGGCGGGCTATATAGGCAGCCTGCTGATGGCCGGTGGCTTCCTGGCCATTGGCTCCTGCATCTCCGCTGCCAATCGCAACCAGGTGGTGGCCTTCATCATCACGGTGGTGGTGTGTTTCCTCTTCATGCTGGCCGGCTTCCCGCTGGTGCTGGATTTCTTCCGGGCCTGGCTTCCCCAGACGGTGGTGGACATCATCGCCGCGCTCTCCTTCCTCACCCACTTCACGTCGCTCAGCAAGGGCGTGCTGGACCTGCGCGATGTGCTGTATTTCCTGCTGGTGATCGGCGTGTGGCTCTATGCCTGTGTCATCGTCCTCGAACTGAAAAAAGCAGACTGATGCGATGAGCGACCGGCAGACAGGCGGCAAATCAGTGGGCAGCATCGGGCTGGTCGTGCTGGCCCTCGTGTTTCTCGTGGGCGCCACGCTGATCAACGCCACATTGCGGGGCGTACGCCTCGACCTCACCGAGAACCGGCTCTACACCCTGTCGGACGGGACGCGGAACATCCTCGCGGCGATCCCGGAACCGGTGAATGTCTACCTCTACTTTTCCGACCGGGCGACCACCACCGTGCCCTTCTTTCGCACCTATGCCAGCCGGGTGCAGGAAATGCTCGAGGAGTTTGCCGGTTACGCCGACGGCAAGCTGGTGCTGACAGTGGTGGACCCCCTGCCCTTCTCGGAAGAGGAAGACCGGGCGACCGGCTTCGGCCTCCAGGCCATCAGCCTGGGTACACCTGCCGAGCCCATCTACTTCGGCGTGGCCGGCACCAACAGCGTCGGCGAGAACCAGGTAATTCCCTTCCTCGATCCCACCAAGGAGGCCTTCCTCGAGTACGACCTGGCGAAGCTTGTTTATGCGCTCGCCAATCCCGCCAAGCCCCGGATCGCACTGCTGTCGAGCCTGCCGATGACGGCGGGTTTTGACCCCATGACCCAGCAGATCCGCCAGCCCTGGGTGATCACCGACCAGCTGCGCCAGCTCTTCGACCTGCAGGTCCTCGATGCGAGGACGAAACGCATCGGGGATGACGTCCGGGTGCTGATGCTGGTCCATCCCCGCGACCTGCCGGACACCACCCTCTATGCCATCGACCAGTTCGTGCTCCGGGGTGGCAACCTGCTGGTTTTCGTCGATCCCGTCGCCGAAACCGATCCGGATCCCGGCAGCCCTGCCGGGCCGGACGGGGGTTCGGACCTGGAGCCGCTGTTCCGCACCTGGGGCATCCGGCTCGACGACGAACACGTGGTGGCGGATGACCAGTTTGCGCTGAACGTGCGGGGCGGCGACGGGCAGGCCGTGCGGCATCTCAGCGTGATCGGACTGGACCAGAGCGTCATGTCCCAGGATGACGTGGTCACTGGCGGCCTGAACCTGGTCAACATGGCCTATCCCGGCCACCTCATTGCGCTGGACGAGAGTCCCACCACGCTCGCGCCGCTGATCCAGTCCAGTGCGCTGGCCGGCCTGATCCCGGTCACTGACCTGCTGCTGGCCGCGGACCCCGCGATGCTCCGCGATGGCTTCGCGCCCACCGGCACCCGCTACACGCTGGCCGCCCGCATCCAGGGCACGGTGCCGAGCGCCTTCCCTGATGGAGGGCCGGATGGCCCGCCGGGCAGCGAGGCCGGCGGCAACCACCTCGCCGCATCGGCCGGGCCCATCAACGTGGTGGTGGTGGCGGATGCCGATCTGCTGGCCGACCGGCTCTGGGTGCAGTCCCAGGACTTCTTCGGGCAGCGGATGAACCGCGTGTTTGCGAACAACGGCGATCTCGCGATCAATGCGCTGGACAATCTGCTTGGCAGCAGCGACCTGATCAGCATTCGCAGCCGGGCGACGTTCCAGCGACCCTTCACCCGTGTCCAGGAGCTCCGTCGCCAGGCCGAGACCCGCTTCCAGGCCGCCGAGCAACGCCTGCAGGATGAGCTGAACGAAACCGAAGGCCGCCTGGCAGAACTGCAGGCCAGCCGGCCGGACCAGGGGACGCAGATCCTCTCTGCAGCCCAGCAGGCGGAGATTGACCGCTTCCAGACCCGACGCCTCGAGCTGCGCCGCGAGCTCCGGCAGGTCCAGCGCGGCCTCGACCAGGATATCGAGCGCCTCGGCGGGGTGCTCAAGGCCATCAACATCGGACTGATGCCGCTGCTGATCTCCGTGGTCAGCGTGCTGCTGCTGGTCCTGCGCCGCCGCTGGACGGGAAGTGCCATCCCGTGAATCGCCGGGCCCTGTTCCGGTTGCTGATTGCGCTGGCGGTGATGGCGGGCATCGTCGGCCTGCTCAACCTGCAGGGCGGTGCCGACCGGGCCGCCAATGCATTGCTCTTGCCAGACCTGAAGGACTCGCTCAATGACGTCGCCCGAATCGGAATCACCGGAGCCGGTGACACCACCCTGGTGACGCTGGTGCGCGACGCGGAGCAGTGGACCGTCGCCGAGCGGGACAATTACCCGGCTGACCTGGGCCGGATTCGCCAGAACCTGCTCGCCCTCGCTGATGCCCGGATCGCGGAGGTGAAGACCTCGAGCCCGGAACTCTATCCGCGCCTCGGCGTCGAGGACGTGGCCGGCGAAGCCGCGACGGGCCTCGAACTCGCACTGACCGGCGGCAAGTCCCCGGTGAAGGTGATCATCGGTCTCACGCAGCCGGGCAGCACCGATCTCACCTATGTGCGGGAAGCCGGGCAGGCCACGAGCCTGCTGGTGAAGGCCGGGTTTGACCTGGGTCGCACCGCCGACGCGTGGATCGACAAGCGCCTGGCAAGCATACCCCTGGAACGGATCGCATCCGTCACCGTGACCAGTCCTGGCCAGCCGCCGCTGACGCTGGTCCGGCCAGCCGATGAGGGGACAGAATTCATGCCCCGGGACCTGCCGCCCGGGCGCGAACTGAGCTACCCGGGGGTAGGCACAGCGGTGGCCGCCGTGCTTACCGACCTGCGCCTGGAGGCGGTGGACAACCGCGAGGTGCTCGATGCCGATCCGGGCAAGCCTGTGGTGGCACGCTTTGAAACAGTCGACGGCCTGATCATCGAGACCAGCGCGTGGCGGCTCCCGGAGGGCACGAAGTTCACGTTCCTCGCCTCGGCCGCGACTGTCGACGCCCAGGCGGAAGCCGATGCGCTCAATGCGCGGCTGGGCGGCTGGGTGTATACGCTGCGGGACTTCCCGGCCGAGCAGCTCACGGTCCGGCTTCAGGATCTTCTGGCGCCGGGATGATCGCCGACCTGGCTGCCGAGCTTGCCGCCGAGATGGCTGACTGCTCCGCCGCCACCCGCCAGCTGGTCCACAGGTCTGCCACGCACCGCCAGACGATGCCGATGAAGAAGGCCGCAAACAACAGGCCGCAGGCCAGCGCCAGCAGTTGCACGGCCACCTCGACGAGGGACGCGCCATCCCAGACGGCGCCCACGGCTAGCGTGCCACCGCTGGTGTGGCCGGGGGCAGACCGCTACCCTCTGTCGGCATGAAGACTCTGGGAACCGGAAAGGCAGCAAGTGTAGCGGTGGCCGGCGTGGGCCGCGAATCCGCGGGCCTGTCGGGCTATCTGGAGCAGATCCTGAAGGCCCGGGTCTACGACGTGGCCGTGGAATCCTCGCTGGATCCGGCGCCCCGCCTGTCCGCCCGCCTCCACAACCGGATCCTGCTGAAGCGCGAGGACCTGCAGCCGATCTTCTCCTTCAAGCTGCGTGGCGCCTACAACAAGCTGAGCCAGCTGTCCGCCGAACAGCGGTCAGCTGGCGTGATCTGCGCCTCTGCCGGTAACCACGGCCAGGGTGTGGCACTGGCCGGGCGGGCGCTGGGCCTGCGGGCCGTGGTGGTGATGCCGGTAACCACGCCGAGCATCAAGGTGGAGGCGGTCCGGGCCCTGGGTGGCGAGGTGGTGCTGGACGGCATCACCTACGACGACGCCTACACCCGCGCGCTGGAGCTGGTCCGTAGCGAGGGACTCACCTTCATCCATCCCTTCGACGATCCGGCCATCATCGCGGGCCAGGGCACCGTCGGCATGGAGATCCTGCGCCAGCACCGGGGCGGGCTGGACGCGATCTTCGTGCCGGTCGGCGGCGGCGGCCTGCTGGCGGGCATCGCGCTGTACGTGAAGGCCCTGCACCCGGAAGTCCGGGTCATTGGCGTGGAGCCGGCCGAGTCCCCGACCATGCACGCGGCCCTGCAGGCCGGCCATCCGGTGGACCTCCCACGGGTAGGCATCTTCGTGGACGGGGTCGCGGTGCGCCGGGCCGGCGACGAAACCTTCCGCATCTGCCGGGAACTGGTGGATGAGATTGTCCTGGTGAGCAACGACGAGATCTGCGCGGCAATCCGCGACATCTTCGAGGACACCCGGACCATCATGGAGCCAGCCGGCGCGCTGGCTGTGGCCGGCATCAAGTGCTGGCTCGCCGATAGCGGCGTCGGGGGGCAGACGCTGGTGGCGGTCAACAGCGGCGCCAACATGAACTTCGACCGGCTCCGCTACATCGCCGAGCGCGCTGGCATCGGCGAGCACCGCGAAGCCCTGCTGGCCGTGCAGATCCCGGAGCGGCCCGGCAGCTTCCGGACCTTCTGCGAAACCATCGGCCAGCGCTACATCACCGAGTTCAACTACCGCTACAGCGACCCGGCGCGGGCCCGGATCTTTGTCGGCGTCGGCCTCACGGGTGGCATCCCGGAACGCAACGAGATCATCGCCAGCCTGCAGGGCCTGGGCTACCCGGTTGCGGATCTCAGCGACGACGAGGTGGCCAAGCTGCACGTGCGCCACATGGTCGGCGGCCTGGCACCGGGCCTCCAGGACGAGCGGCTGTACCGCTTCGAGTTCCCGGAGCGACCTGGCGCGCTGCTGGCTTTTTTAAAGGCCATGGGCAGCCGCTGGAATGTCAGTCTCTTCCACTACACCAACCCGGGTTCCGACTACGGGCGGGTGCTGGCCGGCTTCCAGGTACCCGAAACCGAACTGGCGGACTTCAGAGCCCACCTGCAGTCCACCGGCTACGACTTCCGGGACGAGAGCGGCAACTCCACCTGCCGGATGTTCCTGAGCGCCAACCCGGCGCCTTAGCCCTACCGGCCCATCACCCAGTAGGCGACGATGCGCTCCACATTGAGCCTGCGAAAGCGGTCATAGCCTTCCATGTAGGCGAACTCGGGCACCTCCGCGGTCGCGATGATCTGCGGCAGTGGGCTGCCCTTCAGCATCTCGGCCTTGACCACCGCCAGCAGGGCCTCCACATACCGGCGCCGCTCGGTCAGCGCGGCGAGGGGCGCAGACGGTGGCCCATGGCCGGGCAGCACGGTGGTGATTCCCGGCCAGGCTTCCAGCTGCTTCATCGTGTGCACATAACCGGCGATGTCGTAGTCATAGAAGTAGGACAGCGGCACCTTGCCGGGCGTGACCATGTCGACGGCAAACAGGTAGGGCCCGTTGTCGGGGCGCATGAACAGCATGCCGTCGGAGTGGCTGACGCCGAGGTGAAAGAGTTCCAGCGTGCGCCCGCCGAGGCGCAGGACGTAACGGTCAGTCAGCGTGACGTCAGGCAGCACCAGGTCGGGATGCGGGTCCCGCTCGAAGGCGCGCTTCACATTCTCGTGGGCAATGAACGTGGCGCCGGCCTCCTTGAAAGGCCGGCCGCCCAGCGCATGATCCCAGTGGGCGTGGGAGTAGATCACGTAACGCACGGGCTGGTCGGTGAGTGCCCGGATCTTCAACTGCATATCCCGCGCCGCCCAGGGATTGACCGGGTCGCCGATGATCACGCCCTCGCTCGTCAGCATCACCAGGGCATTGGTACCCGAGTGCGTATAGACGTAGAGACCGTCGTCGACCTTTGTCATGGTCGACGGGGCAGACCCGAAGGGGGTCGGCCAGCCGGGGGTCTGGGCTGCGACGGGGTCGGTAACCAGTGTGCCAGCCAGTAGCAGGCTGGTCTGGAATAAGCAGGCGAGACGCGCTGTCAGCTTGACCATGATATGGGCTGCCTGTCGGTGGGAACACAGGCAATCGTACTTGGTGTCCTGGCGGACGAGGGACCGGGACAGGCCGCCTTATTGCCGGGTTCACTGACCGGACGGCGGCCAGGCGAGGGATCGCCCGCCGGGCTGAACCCACATCGGCTATTGTTTCCCGATCATCATCGTCATGTTCCTGGGGCATCCGTCATGAGTATTCGCAAGTCAGGCATTGCTGTCGCCGTGTTGGTGGGCCTCGGCGCCCTTGGCATCGCCAGCGGGCAGGGCACGGCACCGCGCTCCGGAGAGGCCGTGTTCCAGGCCGCCTGTGCGAACTGTCATTCCGGCGGAGTTAGCGGATTCTTCAGCCGTGCGCCGGCCGTGGGCAGGAAGTCGGACTGGGCAACCCTGACTCCAAAGGGCATCGATGGCCTGACCGCCACGACGATCGCTGGTATCGGCAGGATGGCCGCCCGGGGTAGTTGCACGACGTGCAGCGACGCGGAAATCCGCGCGGCGGTGGCTTTCATGCTGGAGAACAGTCAGTAAGCGACCAGCACCTGACAGATCGACAGGGCCAGCCGGCGAGGGCTCAGGCACCACGGCCTGCAGGGCCGGGCCCGGGTCAGTTTGCTGCGCTTGTCCCGCACCAGTCCGAACGTCAGCGGCCGTCGAACTCCCGCTTGCAGGCCGGGCATGCACCCTGCCTGAACAGCGGCCCGTACAGGCCGGCATCCAGCGCTGCCGACCAGAACCACCGGTTGCCACACGCCGGGCAGCGGATTGTGAGCACGCCAAAGGCGTAGCCCGCGATGGCGAGGATGGTGCCCACCGTCCACGACATGCCGGAAGCCTCGAACGCCGGCACGATACTGCCTACCAGGAGCAGGACAATGGCGAGCGCCAGTTTCCAGACCTGGCCGGTGCGGGCGATGACGGAGTCCTTCATGGGGCTGCTTACCTTGTTGTTATCAGTGCGCGTTTCTGGCTGGCCGGCAGCCGCTTGATGGCTGCCTCCCGGCGGAGTGCCGCTCCCCGGTCACTGGCCACTTCGGTGTGCACGAGGCACACCGGCAACCGCGACCGGGTGTAGGCCGACCCCTTGCCCGCATTGTGCCGGGCCAGCCGCGAGGCTACGTCCCGGGCGATGCCGGTGTACAGGGACTGGTCCGCACAACGGAGCATATAGACAAACCAGCCGGTCGCCCGCTCGTCGGGAGCGCCGTCACCCATGGCCTGCTGCCGGGGCTCAGCCGGGCTTGCGGAAGCGCAGCGTGAAGCGGTCACTCTCACCGATGGCCGTGTACTTTTCCCGGTCCACATCCCCTTCACGCAGGTTCGGTGGCAGGGTCCAGACGCCCTTGGCGTAATCCCTGGTGTCCCGTGGGTTGGCATTGATCTCCGACTTCGCCTCCAGCACGAAGCCCGCCTTCTGCGCGAGCTCGATCGCGTAGTCCTCGCGCACATAACCCGAGGCCGCTTTCGGATCCTGGGGCTTATCTGCCGGTGCCCGGTGTTCCACCACGCCCAGGATGCCACCGGGCTTCAACGCGGCGTACATGGCCTCGAAGGCCTTCTCTGCATTGCCAGCCGGCATCCAGTTGTGGATGTTGCGGAAGGTCACCACCATGTCCACCGAGCCGGGCGGCGCGATGGTGGTCTTGTCGGGGAAGGACAGCACGGTCATCTCCGTGCCGGCGTACAGCCCCGGCCGGGCGTCGAGCTTGTCCCTGAAGGCCTTGATGCCGCGCTGGATGAACTCTGCCGATGCCTCCGGATCCCAGCCCGCCGCGTAGTACTTGCCCTTCTCCCGGACGTAGGGCGCAATGATTTCCGTGTACCAGCCACCACCGGGCCAGATTTCCACCACGTGCATGTCCGGCTTCAGACCGAAGAAGGTCAGGGTTTCGAGCGGATTGCGGTACACGTCCCGGGCCTTGTTGGCCTCCACTCGATGCTCGCCCGCGATGACGGCAGCCAGAGCCGGGTCCGGGGCATCTGCCGCGCGGGCAGCTACGACGGGCAGGGCAAGCAGGGCGGCCATCAGTGCCGCGGTGATGGGGCGGGAATTCTGCATGGCAATACTCCGGATGACGCAGGACAGGCGCCGGAGCTTAGCGGAAGGGCACGCTCAGTTGAACCCGGCCGCCCGGATGCGTGACACCTTGGCGGTCTGGGGCAGGCGATAGAAGTCCCGCAGCTCCCGCAGCATGGCAGGCACAAGCCGGTCGGGCGGATAGCGACTCTCGAGACCCGCACAATAGCGGCCCGCCAGATGGGCGGCGGCCGCATACCGATCCCGCTCCTCGGCGTCGAGACGGGGATCCAGACCCGGCTCTTCGAACAGGCGCTCGAGCAGCGGCCGGCCGAGGCTCGCTGCAGGCTGGCGGGCCAGCAGGAGCCGGGTGCTGACGTACTTGTCCACCTCGCCCTGCACCTCGAGCTCGAGCAAGGTCACGGGCCTGTCCCGGGCTGCATTCCAGGCCAGGTAATTGAAGTGGCTGAGGCCCTCGATCACGGTCCAGAAATCCGCCAGGTTGCTGCCGGACAACCGTTCGCGGGGATCAGCTGCAGCGAGTCGCGCCAGCACCTCCGCCTCGAGGTACAGGGCAACGTCGAGCCCATCGGCCCCCTGCCGGATCAGCAGCTTCTCGTCGATGTCCCGGTGCTGCTCACCGGCGGTCAGCGCCGCGACCAGCAACTTGTCGGTGACGAGGAAATCCCGGACGTCCTCTGCCAGCTCCACCGCGTAGAGCTGGCGCAGCTGCGCTTCCAGGTCGGTCAGCAGCTCACCGGGCAGCGCCGACGCGGGTGCGCTGGCGGCTGGCATGCCTAGTGGGCCCGCACACTGCCGGGCTGCTGGACGGGCTGGATACCCAGCTGCCGGAGCAGGCGGCCAGCCCGCCGGCTGCCGGTGGTGAGCCAGCTTTCGTAGAGGCGCAGCACGTCCTGATCACGGCTGGTGCCAGCGGCGTGGCGCACCTCATTGAGCACATCCACCACGTCGGCGAATTTGCAGCCCAGCTCGGCGAAGACCGGCGCGAAGGCCCGGCCGCGAGCGGTGGACGGCAGCGAATCGGACAGGGCCCGGTAGGCACTGCCGCCCATGCGCACGTAGTAACCGATGCCCACGGCCTTGCGATCGAGGCCTTCGGCCATGAAACCGGCGATGAACAGCGCGACGTCGCCGAGGCGCTGCAGCACCTGGTTGCGGGGTTCGCCGGGCGCAGCGTTGGCCGCGTCGGCCAGCATCAGCGCCAGGGGTCGGTGGCCGGGGCCCGGTTCGGCGGGATCGTAGAGCGCTTCGCTGCGGGCAAAGAGGGTGAGCAGGCTCACGACGTAGTGGGCGGTGTGATCTTCAACCGCCAACTGGTTCGAGGCCATGGCGGCCCCGACGGAATCGCGAAAGTACTCCTGCAAACTCGGTACCGGGATCAAACCCGGCGCAGCGTCCCTGCTCTCCGCGGACATGCACTGCCCTCCTGGCCACACTGCCGATGAGGATCGTTCTGCTCACGGTGTTTATGCCCTGTCGGAACGCATCAGGCAAGCTGCGCTGCGTGACCGCCGTCACGTCCTCCGGATTAAGTTCGAGGAGCGGTGACGTCAGCACCGGGTGACGGCGGCTGCCAGCCCACCTCGCTGACCCGGCAGGCCGCGAGCCCGTGGTCGAAGC
>CAYOXI010000040.1:0-23512 GCA_964407855.1 uncultured Chromatiaceae bacterium | reverse complement strand
GGGGCTGAAGCTGGCTGCGGTCGGAACTCGCCCGGACGAATGCCGTGACCTGGTCCCCATGCTCCCGCAACTCACGAACAATCTCGGTGCCGAGCTTGCCGGTGGCGCCGAAGACGATCACGTTGCGCTCTGCCGCCAATGGCAGAGGCTGCAAAGCGAACTCACTGTCGGGGAGGTCGGCTTTCAGCGTGACCACGACGAACAGCACCAGTGCGGCCACCAGCAGCACGATCACGCCCACGAGGGCGGCAAGGATTTTCAGCAGCTTCTTCATTACAGAGGGCTCCCGCCGGCCCGATGCCGGCGCTCGGACGGGAAGCATAGGCTCGTCACCGGTGTCCTGCCACATGACGCGGAATCCGGTCCGGTGATCTGCCAGCCTCCGCCACGCCCACCAATGGACGCTGCTAACATGTGCGCGTACCCGCGAAATGAAGCCCCGATGACCGAGCCCTTGCCCGACCGCCTGAGCACCGACCCGCGCAGCCCCTTCTACGACGAGGCGCTGCTCGCCCGGGGCATTGGCATCCGCTTCAACGGCAAGGAGCGGCACGACGTGGAGGAGTACTGCGTCAGCGAAGGCTGGATAAGAGTGGCGATGGGCAAGGCCCTGGACCGGCGGGGCCAACCGCTGACACAGAAGCGCAAGGGCACGGTGGAGGCTTTCCTGCAGGCCCCGACCTGAGTAAGGCCCGACGGCGTACACGTCACAAGGGCCTGTCGCTCGCTATCCTGCCGACCCCCCAGTTCTTCCTGTTCAGTTTCGCTGCGACTCTCAGCCGCAAGGCACTTGGCCGGATGAAGCCAGTGGCGTCATCCTGGTTGTGGGCGCGGGCCGGGCGCGAACTGCGTCACATCATGGCGCCGTAGCTTTGCAGACTGTGACTCCGGGCACGTCGCACCAGACATAAAACCCCGATCCTAGTCCGGACCTTAAGTAAACGGCTGCAGGGGTTAACGTCATGACAGGGATTATCGCGCGTCGCCGCGCGCTCTTGGTAACCGTTTCGGGGCTGGCTGCTTTCGTGGCCGGCTGCGGGACCGTCCAGCAGTTTGATCCGGCGCCCGAGCACTTGCGGACGATCGAGGGGAACAGGGCCGTTCCTCCGGCCGTCACCCAGCTGCCGGCGCCGCCGCCGCCGGTCCCACGGCCACCCCAGGAAACCTACTCGGTCGTCGTCACGGACGTCCCGGTCCGGGACGTGCTTTTCGCGCTGGCGAGGGACGCAGGCGTAAACATCGACGTGTCCGGCGACCTGCAGGGCAACGTCACGATCAACGCGATCAACCAGACGCTGCCCCAGATCCTCGACCGGGTCAGCCGCCTGGCCAGCATTCGCTACACGCTGGAGAACGCCACGCTCGTGGTGCAGCCCGATGCGCCCTTCTGGCAGATCTACCGGGTTGACTACGTGAACCTGTCGCGGACTACCGAGGGCGAAGTGACCGTGGCCACCCAGATCGCGACGGCCGGCGGCAGCGTGGGAGAGAGTAGTGACTCTGGCGGCGGCGGGGTGTCCGGCAGTAACGGCTCCACGACCGTCGTCAGGAACCTGTCCGACAATTCATTCTGGCCCGTGCTGGCCGGAAACCTCCGCCAGCTGATCAGCGGCAAGGGCCAGGGCGCGGAAGGCAGTGCCGAAGGCGATGACCCGGTCGTGGTCAACCCCATGTCGGGCCTCGTCAGCGTTCGCGGAACGGGGGTCCAGCACCAGCAGATCCAGACCTATCTCGACCAGCTGTCCGACGGTGCGAAGCGCCAGGTATTGATCGAAATCACCGTGGTAGAGGTTGATCTCAACGACCAGTACCAGGCTGGTGTCGACTGGGGGCGGGTTTCTGCCGAGAACGGGCTGGGTGACAACGGCGTGTCGTTCATCAGCGATCTCATCGGTGGCAACCTGGGCACCGCGCCGGTCTTCGGCATGACCTACAACAACTTCGACGCGGACGGCAGTGGCTTCTCAGCGGCGGTCAAGCTGCTGTCGACATTCGGCGACACCAGGGTCCTTTCCACGCCCCGCATCATGGCCCTGAACAACCAGACGGCCCTGCTCAAGGTCGTGGATGAACTCGTGTACTTCACGCTCAAATCGGAAACCATTGAGAGCACGGGCCCGAATGTTGCGCCACGGACGATCGTCACCAGCGAGATCAAGACCGTCCCGGTGGGCTTCGTCATGAGCGTGACGCCCCAGATCAGCAACAACGGCAACGTGAGCCTGAACGTGCGGCCGACCCTGACGCGCATCCTGGACTTCGTGGTGGATCCGGCACCGCGCCTCGCAAACCCGCCCTCGAACTTCGACAACCTGGTGCCCCAGCTCCACGTGAGCGAGATCGAGTCACTGCTCGAAGTTGCGGACGGACAGACCGTGGTCATCGGTGGCCTCATGCAGGACCGGACCAGCAAAAAGACTGTCGGCGTACCCTACCTGTCCCGCCTGCCGGTGGTCGGCAACCTGTTCAGCTTCCGCGACGACGAGGTGAACAAGAGTGAGCTGGTGCTGTTTCTGCGGCCCACAGTGATTCGTGGCGCCGGTGTGGGCCAGGAAGGCCTGGCGCGCACGGCGGTCCCGCTGCCCGCTGCAACGCGGGTGGTGGCCAGCGAGGACGCCCGCCGGTGAGTTCGCTGCTCGACATCCTGCACCGTAAAGAGCCCCGGGCCAGCGACGGCGCAGCAGCGGAAGCGGCTGCCGACAGCACCGCGTCGACAGTCGAACTGCGCCTGGCCGTCGACAATGGCCCCGCGGAGCCCGACATCGAACTGGTCGCTGATGCCGCGGACTCGCGGACCAGTGCCGCCCCGGCACCAGACCTCGCTCCATCGACCAGACATGATCCGTTCGCGACGTTCGCCGGACCGGTGGGCGACGCCACCCGGGTGTTGACGGCCAGCCGGCTCCAGCGGCAGTCGCGCCGGAGCACAATCCTGCTGGCTGCCGGACTGCTGGTGATCGTGGTCGGTACCGGGCTGGCCACCTGGCTGCTCAATGAGGCCAACCGGCCAGGCGCCAGCGGCGACATGCTCTTCCCGACACCGCTGCCGACGGGCCCGGCGGATGCGTCAGGGCTGGTTGCAAGCCTTGTGGAACCCCCCGCCGCCGGAACGGCTCCGGTCGCCATACCGATGACGCCCGCTGCCGTCGAGCCCGGGCCGGCCCCCGTTGCATCCCGCCAGTCGAGGTGGGAGGCTCCCGTCGAGCCCGACGACGCCTGGTTCGATACACCTGCCCTGGAGGAACCCGCCGAGCCGGTCCGTATCACCCGGGGCGCCACCACCAATCCCCTGTTCCCGAAGCTGAACGAGGCCTGGAGCGCTTTCCAGGCGGCGGAGTTTGCCCGCGCCGAGGCCCTCTACCGGGAAGTTCGGCAGGCCGATCCCGGCAACGTGGACGCCCTGCTCGGGCTGGGGGCGCTCGCGGCCCGCGGCCAGCGCATGGACGAGGCCCGGGAGTTCTACCAGGCCGTCCTGCTGGCCGAGCCCAGGAACGCGACGGCGATCAGCGCCATCAGCACGCTGCCCGCCAACGGCGCCGTGAACCTCGACGAGAGCGCACTGAAGGGACTGTTGCGCGACCAGCCCGGCGCCGCCAACCTGCACTTTGCACTGGGCCTCCAGTACATCACCCAGGGCCGCTGGCCCGACGCGCAGGTGGCGTTCTTCGACGCCGTGCGCCATGAGCCGGCGAATGCGGATTACGCCTACAACCTGGCCGTCAGCCTGGACCAGCTGGGCCAGTCGGCACCGGCCGCGGCGTACTACCAGCGCGCGCTCGAACTGGTCACCGCCAGCTCGCTCTTCAACACCGGCGCAGCCGCGGAACGCCTGGCCACCCTGCGTTCCGCCGAGCTCTGAAGCCATGGCCACGCCGATCTCACGCAAGCCGGCCGATTACCCGCCAGCGGCAGCTCCGCGGGGCGAGCGCCGCGCGCCGCGCAAGCAGCTCGGTGAGTTCCTCGTCGAGAAGGGACTGATCAACCGCGACCAGCTGCGGGTGGCGCTTACCGAGCAGAAGCAAAAGAACGAGCGGCTGGGCAAGATCCTGGTTCGCCTCGGCCTGGTCAGCGAATCGGTGGTTCGGGACGTGCTTGCCGAGATGCTGCGGGTCGAGAGCATCGACCTGTCGAAGGTGGTGCCCGACAGCGATGCCGTCGCCCTGCTGCCGGAAGACGTGGCGCGCCGCTTCCGCCTGCTGCCCATCGCCTACGATCCGGTTGCGCGGGCCCTCACTGTTGCCATGTCGGACACCTTCGACGTGGTAGCGCTCGACCAGGTGGCCGCCCTGCTCGGCGGCGACGTCGAGCTGAGGACGCTGCTCGCCAGCGAGGCCGAGATCCAGGGAGCCATCGAGCACTTCTACGACAAGGAGTTCTCCCTCGCCGGGATTCTGCAGGAGATCGACTCGCCGGAGACGGCGGCACCCCAGCCGGCCGGCGTGAGCGACGACTTCACCCAGCCGATGGTGCGGTTGGTAGACGCCCTGCTCGCAGACGCGGTCAAGCGGCGGAGCTCGGACATCCACCTGGAGCCCGAGGATGGCTTCATACGCGTCCGCTACCGGATAGACGGCGTGCTCCGGCAGGTCTCCACCGTGCACAAGAAGTTCTGGTCGGCCATCGCCGTCCGGCTCAAGGTCATGTCCGGCATGGATATCACCGAGACCCGTGCGCCCCAGGACGGCCGGATCTCGCTGTCCGTCGGCGGCCGCACCGTCGACTTCCGGGTCGCAACGCAGCCAACGATTCACGGCGAGAACATCGTGCTCCGCATCCTCGACCGGCGGGCCGGCATCGTGCCGCTGGACAAACTTGGCCTGCCCGACGACCTGCTCACGCTGCTCAAGATGCTCATGGCGCGCCCGGAGGGCGTGATCCTGGTGACCGGGCCCACAGGCAGCGGCAAGACGACCACGCTCTACTCGATCCTGAACTACCGGAACCACGAGTCGGTCAACATCATGACCCTCGAGGATCCGGTGGAATATCCGTTCCCGATGATCAGGCAGACCTCGCTCGGCGAAGGCATCAAGCTCGACTTCGCGGGCGGCATCCGCTCGCTGATGCGCCAGGACCCCGATATCATCCTGGTAGGCGAGGTTCGTGACGAAGCCACGGCCGAGATGGCCTTCCGCGCCGCGATGACCGGCCACCAGGTCTACACCACCCTGCATACGAACTCGGCGCTCGGTGCAATTCCGCGCCTCCTCGACATCGGCCTCAAGCCAGCGATCCTGGCCGGAAACATCATCGGCATCATCGCCCAGCGGCTGGTGCGGCGCCTTTGCCCCCATTGCAAGGCCGAATACTCCCCGAGTGAGATCGAGCGGCGGCTCATGGGCATTACGGGCGGCACCGAAGTGACGATCTGCCGCAGCGTCGGCTGCGAGCAGTGCGATCACATCGGCTACCGGGGCCGCCTCTCGATCATGGAAATCGTGCGCTTCGACCGGGACATGAACGAGGCCCTGGCCCGCAACAGCTCGGTCGGCGAACTACACACCATCGCCACCTCGAAAGGCTTCCGCCCGCTGGCGGACGACGGCATCAGGCGGGTGCTCACAGGCGACACCAGCCTGGAGGAGATCGCGCGCGTGGTGGATCTCACCGAACGGGCGGTCGGGGTGGCTCCATGAGCACGTTTGCCTATCGGGCGGTAGACGGCAGCGGGCGCCTCCTGCGCGGCGAGCTGGCCGCCACGTCGGAGACAGAGCTGGATTCACGGCTGCTCCAGATCGGACTGCAGCTCATCAACTGCCGGCCACTGACACGCCGGCAGCAGGTCGCGGCACGGACTGGCGTCAACCGCCGGGAGCTGATCAATTTCTGCTTTCACCTGGAGCAGGCCCACCGTGCGGGCCTGCCTATCCTGGAGGCGCTCAGGGATCTGCGGGACAGCACAGGTGACGATGCCTTCCGCAATGTTCTCGCCTCGATCTCCCTCGCCGTCGAGGGTGGCAAGGGCCTGTCGGACGCCATGGCTGACTTCCCCGCCACCTTCGACCGGGTCTTCGTGGCGCTGGTGCGCGCAGGCGAGAAGTCGGGCGAGCTCTCCCAGGTGCTGTCGCGCATGACGGAAACACTGAAGTGGCAGGACGAGCTCATATCCCAGACGAAGAAGCTGGTGCTGTACCCGGCGTTTGTCGGCACCGTGGTGGTCGCCGTCGTCTTCTTCCTGATGCTCTATGTCGTGCCGCAGATGACTGATTTCCTGACGACCATGGGCCAGGAGATGCCGCTGCACACAAAGGCGCTCATAGCCACTTCCGGGTTCGTGGCGCGTTTCTGGTACCTGATCCTGATCCTGCCCACGGTGCTTGCGTTCCTCGTCCATTGGCTGGTGAAGAACGACCTCCGCTGGCGGCGGGCCTTCGATGCCCTCAAGCTCAAGACCTGGCTGATCGGGCCGATCCTCCAGAAGATCATCATGAGCCGCTTCGCCACCTACTTCCAGATCATGTACGCCTCGGGCATCCCCATCGTGGATGCCCTGAAGACGTCACGGGACCTCGCGGGAAACATGGTGATTGCCGAGGCCCTCGACAGGGTTTCTGGCTACGTGGCCGAAGGAAATTCCCTCAGCGCAGGCTTCGGCAAAGCCCAGCTTTTCCCACCCCTGGTGACGCGCATGGTCAAGATGGGCGAGGACATCGGCAAACTCGAAGAGGCCCTGCAGAACGTCACCTACTTCTACAACCGGGAGGTCGGAGAAGCCGTCGACAGATTGCAGACCCTGATCGAGCCGGCAATGACCGTGATACTTGGTCTCATCCTCGGCTGGGTGATGCTGTCGGTACTCGGGCCGATCTACGACACGATCGGCAACCTGGGAGGGACATGACGTGAAGCCCCAGCATGTGATCTACGTGTCTGGCACCGGCGTTGTGCTCTACACCTGGGACCGGAGGCAGTACGTCTCCGTATCCGGGTATGCACTTCCGGAAGGCAACCCGGCCGCGCTCGTGACCTACCTGCGTCAGACGCCTGCGGCCGTCGTGGCCATCATCGTCGACATCCTCGAAGAGGAGCACACCCGCGACACACTGCCCCGGCTCGGGCGCCGTGACCAGAACGCCATGCTGGCGCGGAAACTTGGCCGTATCTTCCCGAGGACTGCGTACCGGACCGCCGCGGTCCGGGGCCGCCTGGCGAGCGACCCGCAGACGAATTCCGTCCTGCTGAGCGGCCTGACGAAGGCCGACCACCTGCGTACCCTGCAGGCGCTGCTGGCCGAGGCCAGGCTTCCAGTGTCGATCGTATGCAGTCCGGCACTGCTGAGCCGCCCGCTGCTGGACAAGCTGCGGCCGGACAACCCCGCCGCGGCCGCCATGGTGGTGACCCGGCAGCGGGAGGGCAGCCTTCGGCTGAGTTTCTTCCAGGAGAGTGATCTCGTGGGCAGCCGGCTCATGCGCCGGTCGGTGGCCGCACCGCCGGGTGACTTCGCGCGCCTGGCGCAACAGCTGGAAGAGAGCGTGCGCTACTTCGACGCGGCCTTCTCGCCGAGCGCTGGCAACCCGATCGACGTCCTACTCCTCTGCGAGCCGGGTGTGGACCCAGCGCGGGTCCAGGCAGCAGGCACAGGCCACGACGGTTTCCGCCTGCACGTGCCGGACCCGGAGGACGCTGCGCGGCGCATCGGGCTGCCAGTTGGCCTGCAGGAGGGCAATGCGGACGTCCTCTTCGTCGAGCTCCTGCGCCGGTTCCAGCCGGCGGGCAACTTCGCGCCGCCGGAGGAGCGCCGCTACTTCCAGCTGCACCAGGTGCGCGTCTTTGGCAAGGCGGCCTGCCTCGCCCTGGCGGCGAGCGCCCTGGTGGGTTCGGTCGTGAACCTTATCGACATACTTGGCCTCAAGAGCGAGACAGAGTCCGTTCATGCCTCGATAGCCGATGTCAGCAGCCAACTCGACGCCAGCCTCGCCAGTGACGAGGCGAATGGCCCCGATCCTCTTGAAATGCAGCGCATCGGCATGGCATGGCGACTGCTGCAGGAACATGCAGTCGAACCCGATGAGATCTTCGGCTTCGTCAGTAGCGCAGTGGACTCCAACCCCCAGGTGCAGGTCGACGGCATCGAGTGGTCGTTGGTGCGGAGTGTCGCCTCGATAGCAGATGGCAGCGGGAGTGACGGCGCGGAAACATCCGCGTCGACTGACAAGTCGGCAGACGATACCGGCCTGCAGGCCGAGGCTACTGCCGGGGAGCAGCGGGTGCGACTAACCATTCACGGTCACGTCGAACCATTCGACGGCAACTACCCCATGGCATTCCTGGATGTAAAGACGTTCATGGCGTCGCTGGCGGCCGACCCGCGCGTGCTCACCGTCCAGGCCCGGCAAGAACCACTGGACGTCAGCTCCCGATCGACACTCACCGGCGAGATGACTCCGGGCCTGAAGGCCGACAAGGCCCAGTTCACGATCAGCGTCCTGCTGCGAGCCCGCCATGAACGTGCGTGACCTCGACTGGGCTCACCTGCGCCAGGGCCTGCTCGGGCCGGTACTGCTGCTTCTTGGCTGCGCAGTCGTCTGGGGTGCGACGACGGTGTACGACGTCCGGGCCGCCGCCACCCTGCAGGCCTGGCAACAGTCCCTTGCCAGCCTCAGGGCGGAGCGCGATGAAGTCACGGATCGCCGCGAGGCCCGCCGGAAGTTCGCCCGACTCTTCCAGCAGCTTTCGGTCAAGGGAGTTGTAGGCCCAGAGCATCGCCTTGCCTGGGTCCAGGCCACGCGGGACGCCAGCAGCGAGCTCAAGCTCCCCTACCTGCGTTATACCGCGAGTCCCCAGCGTCCCTTCGAGGCGGCGTGGCTGGTTCCGGGAATCACGGCACCAGTGCTGGCCAGCCAGGTGGAGCTGCAGTTCGGCCTCGTCCATGAAGTCGACCTCCTCCGGCTGCTGGCGCGGCTCCGCGAGGCACCCGGGCTGCTGCAGGTGCAGTCCTGCAGCTTCGAAATGCTGGCTGCTGGCACGCCACCACAGGCGGACAAGGCCAACCTCACTGGCAGCTGCCAATTGAACCTGTACTCGATTCCGCGGGAATCGACTCTCGTGGCGGCGAACCCGGAGGCCTGACCATGCGGATCATGCACAGCGCATTGCTGCTCGGCCTGCTCAACCTCACGGCGCTTCCTTGCAGCGCCGCGGAGCCCATCGGCCGGCTCTTCATGACACCGGAACAGCGGCACGTCCTGGATGTGCTCCGCGAGACTGCCGGGGACGGGCCCGTGGATCCCGGTAGCCTGCTACCGCCCAGCGGGCCCGCGGCAGACAGACAGGTGGTCCTGAATGGCCTGGTACGCCGCAGCCTGGGTCCCGACGTGGTCTGGGTGAACGGCGTGCGGACCGGTGCGTCGGACGCTCCGATCCGTCTGAGGCAGGGTCCCGACGGGTCCAATCGCGTCACCCTTGAGGACGCGGCCAACGGCAATAGTGTTCGCCTCAAGCCTGGCCAGTACTGGCAACCCTCGACCGGGCACGTGGCTGATTGCTACGGCTGCGCCGCACCGGCCGCAACCCCGGACGTCACGCCGTCACCCACGGAGATCACGGCCGGAGAGCCGTGAGCGCGGCAGCTTGGTTACGGCGACACAGACCATATCCCGCAGCCGCCAACACGGCGCCGCGCTGCTGATCATGTTGCTGGTGCTGGTCCTCGGTGCCACGGTGCTGTTCTCACGCAACCAGCTCTCCCAGCAGCCGGGTGCCAGTCGGGCCCGGGCCAACGCGGAACTCCTGGCGGAGGCGAAGGAGGCGCTGCTCGGCTACGCCACGACCTGGGATGCCACGCACCCTGGTGAGCTCGGGTTCCTGCCCTGCCCCGACCTGGACGCGACCGGCCTCCCCGGCGAGGGCGAGGCCCACGAACTGCTTTGCGGGCTTCAGCACCGGAGCGTGCTGGGCCGCCTTCCGTGGCGCACTCTCGGCCTCGATCCTGGCCGCACGCGCGGCGGCGAGTGCCTGTGGTATGCGGTCTCGGGTTCCTGGAAAGCAGGCGGCACTGCCAAACCCGCGATGCTGAACGGCGACTCGAGCGGCCAGTTCCGGGTCCTGGCCGCGGACGGGATTACGGTGATCGCCGGAGCTTCAGCGGCGGAGCGGCCGGTAGCTGTCATCATCGCCCCCGGCGCGCCGCTCCCCGGCCAGGTGCGCGCGACCCTGCCCGCGGGCGTCGACCAGTGCGGTGGCAGCTATATCGCCGCCAGCTATCTGGATAGCGATGCGGCATCGGGCATCAACAACGCCAGTCTCGTCCTGGCGGCGGACGCCATTGACGACTTCATCACCGCCGACCCGGGCGCGACGGCCATCAATGACCAGGTGCTCTTCATCACCCGCGACGAGATCCAGCAGCGGCTCTGGCGCCGACCTGACGTACAGGCCCGGCTGCGCGATCTCACTGAGGCGGTTGCCCGCTGCATCGCCGACTACGGCAACCGCAATCCCGGCGCGCCCAATGACCGGCGACTTCCCTGGCCGGCGCCGGTCGACCTGATGGACTACCGCACCACCATGCAGTACACGGACACGCCAGTCGGCGCACTCAGCGGACGCGTTGCGAATTCTGTAAACGACTCCAACGTGCAGACGGGCAACACGTCTGCCGGAGTCCTCACCGGCTGCAGCCCTGCAACGGTGCCCGAGTGGACGCCGGAAATGGCGGTGCTTTGGCAGAACTGGAAGGACCACCTGTTCTACGCCGTGGCCTGGGATTTCCGTCCCGACGCCCCGCCGGCGACGGCCTGCACCAGTTGCCTGACCGTCAACGGTGCCGGCCCCTGGGCGGCGGTCGTGATGTTCTCCGGGTCCCGCCTCCCGGTGCTGGGCCAGGTGCGCGACGAACCGCCGATGGACGCAGATACCCGGGGCATCATCGGCAACTACCTCGAAGGACGGAATGCCACCAACCACCCGAACACGGCCGGCACTGGCAACTACGAGTCGGGCGCCGCCACCACGACGTTCAACGACGTCCTCTACTGCATTGATACCAACCTGGGTGTCACATCATGCTGAATCAACCAACACAGGCTGGCTTCAGCTTGCTGGAACTGGCGATCGTCCTGCTTATCGTCGGCCTGCTGCTGGGCGGACTGATCATGCCGCTCAGTGCCCGCATGGACCAGCAGAAGATCGACACCACCCGCCAGCAGCTCGAGCAGATCCGCCAGGCGCTGGTAGGCTACGCTCTGGCCCGCGATGCCCTGCCCTGCCCCGCGACCCCGGCCAGCGACGGTCTTGCGGCGGCCACCGCGACGGGCTGTACCCGGCAGCACGGCTTCATCCCGGCGGTAACGCTGGGGCTCCCAGGCGCGCTAAACCGGGACAAGCTGCTGCTGGATGCGTGGGGTAGCCCGATCCGCTATTCCGTCACCAACAGCGACGCGAACGGCAACGGCAACTGGGACTTCGTACGCCCCGGCGAGATGCGGGCGGTGACGCTGGCCGCCCTGGCACCGAACCTGAACATCTGCACCACCACGACGGGCTCCAGCGCCACAGCCTGCGCCAGCAACGCCACAACCCTCTCGGCCAGCGCTCCCGCGGTTCTCGTGTCCCTCGGCAAGGATTGGGCGACCGCCACTTCCGCCGACCAGCTGGAAAACCTGGGCGCCACCGTGGGCGGCGGTCCCTCCGGCGTCACCTATTCTGTAGGGGCCGACAATGTCTTCGTGAGCCGGACGCCCAGCGCCCAGCCCGGCAATGAGTTCGACGACATTGTGACGTGGATCTCGCCAGCGGCGCTTTACGGCGAAATGGTCCGCGCTGGACGCCTGCCCTGACCCTGAGCCACGTGGCGATTTCGTGACCCGCTTTACAGAACGCCGTGCAGTACTAACGCAGAATGCCGCAGGCTTTTCGGGATTGCCGGAGCATGGGGTTCTGGCATTCATCCCCACAGGGAGCAGGATATGCGTACCACATCACGTCAGCAGGGCTTTACCCTGGTAGAGATTGCAATTGTTCTCGTCATTATCGGTCTCCTGATCGGCGGCGTGCTTAAAGGCCAGGAGATGGTCACCAATGCCAAGGTGAGCAAGGTCGAGAACGACTACAAGGGCATCACCGCTGCCATCCTGGCCTACCAGGACCGCTACGGTGTCCTGCCTGGCGATGACCCCTCGGCGTCCACCCGCTTCCCCGGCACCTGGACCGCCGCGGACAACGGTAACGGCAACGGCGTGATCGGCGGTGCCTGGAACAGCACGAACAACACCCTCGAGTCCCGCAAGATCTGGAAGCACCTGCGCGGTGCAGGCTTCCTGAAGGGACCTGTCGATGGCACGGCGGCATCCTACCAACAGCCCGCTCATGCCTTCGGCGGCCTTATCGGCTTCGAACAGGGCCTGTACAACCTGAGCGGCCACGTGGTCGTGTTCGGTGCCCTCCCAGGCAACATCACGCAGATCCTCGAGGCCCGCGGTGACGACGGCAACCCGAGTGTTGGTTCCATGCAGGCCAGCCCGACGGCTACCACCTACACGCTCAACACCAACTACAACCTGGCCTACGCCTTCTAGCCGCGGGAGCGCCCCTGGGATCCAGACGGGGCAGGGGCGCGAGCTCCGCAAGCCTCAAGGCGCCAGCGCTTCGTTGCGCAGCATCCGGCCCAGCTTCTCCCGGCGTGGCGCCGTCGTATCCCGGTCCTGCCTGAACTCGACATGGGCATCGGGCGCTGCGTCCCGGTCGAGCCAGATGCTCCACATGCCCGTGGCCTCGTTCGGCACCATTGAGTAGCGCATGTCGGTCACGCGCAGCGGGTTGTCCGGATCCAGCGCCAGATAATCCCGTGAGAACCACCGGAACCGCTCCAGGTCACGGGCCTGCTGCGATGTGCTGTCCAGCCAGGGCAGGTCCCGGGCGATATCCAGTTTCCGGACGAAAGTACCCGGGTAGACGGTCAGGCGGGTTCCGGCCCTGACGGCGTCGGTGTAGTAGCCTTCCTCCACTGCATAGACGACCTTCCACAGCAACAGGTTGGCAAAGCTCGGCTTGACCTCCAGTCGCAGGGGCACGTGGCCGCGTTCACTGGCGAGCTCGGCACCGATGGCAGCCACACGCTGGTGCTGGTAAATCCCGAAGCCCTGGTAGGCAATCACCCAGCCTAGGGCCAGCCGGCCGGACAACGGCGACCGCCGCACCACGCCGGCCACGACCAGCGCCAGCAGAGGCAGCGTGAACAGCGGATCAATGACGGAGATCGTGTTCCAGGCGAAGCGCTCGTTGCTGAAGGGCCACAGCAGCTGGGTGCCGTAGCTGGTGCAGGAATCCAGCAGCCCATGCGTGGCATAGCCCAGAAAGCAGAACAGCCAGGTCTGCCTGAAACTCAATTGCCAGCGGCGCGCAAACAGCCAGTGGAAGACGAGCGCGCAGATCAGGCTGCCAACCGGAATGAAGATCAGCGCGTGCGTGAACTGACGGTGGTACTCCAGCCGCAGCAGCGGATCGGTGGATGAGCGGATCAGGATGTCGAGATCGGGCGCCAGGCCCGACAGGGCTCCGCACAGCGTGGCGGCCGCGATCTGCGACTTTCGGCTCAGGGCCTGCGGAAAAGCGGCGCCGAGCGCGCCCTGGGTCACCGGATCCATAAGTTGCCGATCAATCGCATTCCCCGCACGTTATGATCGGTATATCCCATCACATCCGCGCGTGTCATGGGTTTGAATATGCGCCCCGGAGACCTGACTGCTTTCTGACAGGAGAACTGCAATGCGACCACCGACCCTCTCTGCCCTGGCAGTACTTGCCATGGTGCTCGCACCCGCGATGCTGTCAGCCCCGGCCTTCGCGGCTGGCGAGCCCCGGACGGGGCAGCCCCGATCCAACCAGTTCTGGTGGCCCGACCAGCTGGATCTCGCGCCGCTGCGGCAGAATTCCCCCGCCTCCGACCCCATGGGCGCCGACTTCAATTACGCCAGGGCCTTCAGCGAGCTCAATCTGGCTGCGGTGAAGCGCGACATCAATGCGGTGCTCACCGACTCCCAGGACTGGTGGCCGGCGGACTACGGCAACTACGGGCCGTTCTTCATCCGCATGGCCTGGCACAGCGCGGGCACCTACCGGGTGTCCGATGGCCGGGGTGGCGCCGCCGGCGGCCAGCTGCGCTTCGACCCGCTGAACAGCTGGCCCGATAACGCCAACCTGGACAAGGCCCGACGGCTGCTCTGGCCCATCAAGCAGAAGTACGGCCGCAGCATTTCCTGGGCCGACCTGATGGTACTCACCGGCAACGTGGCGCTGGAGAACATGGGCTTCAGGACACTGGGCTTCGCCGGCGGCCGTCAGGACGACTGGGAGCCGGAGCTGGTGGACTGGGGCCCGGAGAGCGAGTGGCTTGAGGACCAGCGCTACAGCGGCAATCGCGAGCTGAAGAAGCCGCTGGCCGCCGTCCAGATGGGTCTCATCTATGTGAACCCGGAAGGCCCCAACGGCAACCCGGATCCGCTGCTCGCTGCGGCGGATATCCGCGAGACCTTCGGGCGCATGGCGATGAACGACGAGGAGACCGTCGCGCTGATCGCCGGCGGCCACACCTTCGGCAAGGCCCACGGCGCCGCCAGTCCGGCGGAGTGCGTTGGTCCCGAGCCGGCCGCCGCAGGCATTTACGAGCAGGGCTTCGGCTGGCAGAACAGGTGTGGATCGGGCGTCGGACCTGACGCAATCACCAGCGGACTCGAGGGCGCGTGGACGTCCAACCCGGTAGCCTGGACCATGCAGTACCTGGAGAATCTCTACAAGTTCAACTGGGTGAAAACGAAGAGTCCTGCCGGGGCCACGCAGTGGGTACCCGACGACGAGCGCGCGCGGGTTCTCGTGCCCGACGCTTTTGATCCGGCGAAGCGCCACGCGCCGATCATGTTCACCACCGACCTCTCGCTGAAGGAGGATCCGAGCTACCGGGAGATCTCACAGCGCTTCCTCGCGAACCCCGACGAGTTCGAGCAGGCCTTTGGCCGGGCATGGTTCAAGCTCACCCACCGGGACATGGGTCCTCGGGCCCGCTACCTCGGTGCCGAGGTGCCGACCGAAGTGCTGGACTGGCAGGACCCGGTGCCTGCAGCCGATTACAAGCCGGTCAACGCCGCGGACATTGCCCGCCTGATGGCCGACATCCTGAACTCCGGTCTCACGGTACCCGAGCTGGTCCGCACCGCGTGGGCTTCGGCCGCGAGCTTCCGGGGCACCGACCTCCGTGGCGGGGCGAACGGTGCGCGGCTGCGGCTGGCTCCCCAGAAGGACTGGGCGGTAAACGACCCGGCCGGCACGGCCAGGGTGCTGAAGCAGCTCGAGGCCATCCAGGCTGACTTCAACAAGGGTCGCCGGGACGGCAAACAGGTGTCGCTGGCCGACCTGATCGTGCTCGGCGGCAACGCGGCCATCGCGAAGGCCGCGCAGCAGGCCGGCCACAGCGTGCAGGTGCCCTTCACGCCGGGACGGACGGACGCTACCCAGGCCCAGACCGACGTGGAGTCCTTTGCGGTGCTCGAGCCCACGGCCGACGGCTTCCGTAACTACTACCACAGCGGCAACGAGCGCTCGCCGGCGGAGTTGCTGGTGGAGCGCGCCGGGATGCTGACCCTCACGGTGCCCGAGATGACGGTGCTGGTGGGTGGACTGCGGGTCCTCGACGCCAACGCGGCGGGCGCCCGCCATGGCGTGTTCACCACCCGGCCGGGTACGCTGGGCAATGACTTTTTCGTCAACCTGCTCGACATGTCTTACCGCTGGACCCCGGCGGCGGCTGGCGAGGGCCTCTACGAAGCCCGGGATCGCGCCACCGGCACACTGCGTTGGACGGCCACGCCGGTGGACCTTGCCTTCGGCTCCCAGGCCGAACTGCGGGCCATTGCCGAGGTCTACGCCGAGTACGGTGGCGAGCAGAAGTTCGTCAGCGACTTCGTGAAGGCCTGGACCAAGGTGATGAACCTGGATCGCTTTTGAACAGCGTGAAGTCCGCGGGCGGAGAGCCGGCGGCGTAGCTCTTGCGCCAGTTCTCCGTCCGGACCCCGGCGCTCAATCCGCCCGGTCCAGCAGCACCAGCTCCTTCGGCGGCAGCGTCATCAGGTAATCCCAGATCGCGCCCAGGTCTTCGTCCGACATGCCGGAGAATTCCACCCAGTTCATCTCCGAGTTGCCCTCTTCCTCGACCGGAAACGGCGTGGTGGTCAGCCGGAAGCGGGCGATGAAGAGCTCCTTCGTCCAGTCGCCGAGGCCGTCCGGGTGGGGCGTCAGATTCTTCGAGTAGTGCATGTCGCGGCCCATGAAGAAGGGCACGCCGCCGGCCATGAGCCGGCCGGGCAACGGGTTCACGCTGCGGCGGACCCGCGGCGTATGGCAGAACTCGCAGCGCGCGATCTTCGTCAGGTACTGGCCGTAGGCCACGGTGTCGGAGCGGTCTTTGGGGGGCACCGGCCCGTCCAGCGGTTTGGGATACAGCCGGGTGAGGATATTGAGCGGGAAGTCGAGCGTCCGCTCGGGACGGAAGGACTTCACTGGCGGCTGGGCCCGCAGGTAGGCGATCACGGCAGCTACGTCCTCGTCCGACATATCGGTGTACATGAACCACGGCATGATCGGGAACAGCGCGTCACCATCGCGGCCGATACCCTCACGGATGGCCCGGGCGATCTCGCCGTCGGTCCACGCGCCGATGCCCGTTTCCTCGTCCGGTGTGATGTTGCGGATACACAGCCGGCCGGGGAATCCGCCCATGCCGAAGTTGATGCCCACCGGCTTGCTGTTGATGTCGAGGCAGGGCCGTCCCGCGCCAAGCGGCGGCTTGGCAGGCCCGCTGTACATCGTCCAGTCGCGCTCCGAGTGACAGTCAAAGCACAGCAGCACTTCGTTCACCAGGTACTCGCCGCGGGTAACCAGCTCCGGCGTGTAGGTGATGTTCAGTTCGGCTGGCGGGCGCGCCCGGGGCAGGAAACCGTAGAAGTAGACCAGGCCGCCGACGATGCCAAGCACGAGGAGGGCTGCAACCGGCTTGAGGATGGCGCGCATGCGGGATGTCCTGAAAGGAGGGTGAGGCCGCACAAGCCTACTGCGGCTTTGCGTGGCAGTACCCCGGGGCAGCCGGACTGTCCCCGGGGCGGACAGGCATGACGTAGCGATTTTTTTGCTATCCTCGCACGCCAATAATCGCCGCCGGCCCCGTTCGCAACCGGCACTGCCAGCAAACAATCCGGGATCTCCTCCAATGACCAGAACGCATCTCCGCCTCACCACGCTGACGATGGTCGTCGCGCTGTCCACCCAAGTGGCTTATGCCGAAGAAGAGCCACCCGAGCCGGGCCTGAATGGCACCGTCGGCTTCAGCTTTTCGGATGCGCGCGGCAACAGTGACAACCGCGGCGTCGGCGGCAATACCCGCCTTGAGTACATCACCGGCGGTCCCTGGCGGTACGACGCCAGCTTCCTGTTCGTCGCCCGTGAAGAGAACAACATCCGCTCGGAGGAGCGCTACGAGGGCCGCGTGACTTCGAACTACTACTGGACCGAGGACGACTACCTGTTCGGCCGGCTCGACTGGCGCAAGGACAATTTCGGCGGCGTTCGGGAAGAGTGGGTGCCCGGGGCCGGTTATGGCCGGGTCCTGCTGCGGACGTTGAAGCACGACCTGCGCGCCGAAGTGGGTGCCGGCTACCGCTTCGCCGACCTGGCGGATGGCACCAGCGAAGAAGGCGTGGCACTGACCGGCGGTGTCCGCTATCAGTGGCAGATCTCGGAGTCGGCAGCGTTCTTCCAGAATGCGCTGGTCCAGTGGTCGGATGACAACACCTTTCTCGAGAGCGAAACCGGCCTCCGGACCACGATCATCGGCAGCCTGGCCGTCCGTATCAGCTACCTGATCCGGCGCAACAGCGATGTGCCGGAAGACCGCGAGAACAATGACTACTTCACCAACATCGGGCTCGAGTACACGTTCTGAAAAACCAGCGGCGTTGACCGGATCCTCAATGCCGTGAGGCCGCTGCTGGCCGGCCACCGCCCGGGGAAGACCCCGGCGACCTGAAGCAGGTCATTGATTTTTCATCTGGAAGTCGCATGATACGGGCGCGACAGGGTTGACCCGGTGATGTTGTACCTCCACGACGAAGTCAGCGACGTTTCCCAGCAGGTCCTGCGGACGGATGCCGCCGGCATGCCGCTGGAGTGGATTGACTATCGCGACGCAGTGCGGCTTTACGCCCTCGGCCAGGTGGCCTACAGCTGCGGCTCGCCGCTGTTCCTGATCCGGGGCGGCTACAACGCCCGCAGCCAGCGCTGCAGTACCATCGAGGTGAACTCCATCGTGGCCACCCGCGGCCGGTCGCCGGACATGGCGGGGCTGATGGACTGCTACGTGCCGCCCCTGAACAACAAGACGCTGTTCCGCCGTGACTCCAGCCTGTGTCTCTACTGCGGGCACCTGTTTCCCGCCCGCGAACTCACCCGCGATCATGTGCGCCCCTTGTCCCGCGGCGGCGGCGACACCTGGAACAACGTCGTCACCGCCTGCCGGCGCTGCAACAACCACAAGGGCGGGAATACGCCGGAGCAGGCGGGCATGCAGCTGCTGGCCGTGCCCTTCACCCCGACCTATGCGGAATACATCTATCTCAAAGGCCGGCGTGTGCTTGCCGACCAGATGGCATTTCTGCTGGCTCACATACCCCGCACCAGCCCCCTCCACCAGCGGCTCCGCTCCACCCTGAGAACTGCCCCCATCTGACCGATGTGCCGCCACGGCAGACGGACGGCCGCGCGCGGGACGTGCCCCGGGTGCGACACCGGTCTCATGCTCCCGGTTCACCCGTGGGGCCGGGTGGCATATGCTCTACCACATGGCTGTTGAAACCGATGACGCGCAGCTCATGCTCCGCTACCGTGACGGGGGTGTTCCGGCATTCGAGAGCCTCTACGCCCGGCACAAGGGGCGGCTCTTCCGCTTTTTTCTCCGCCAGACCGGCGACAGCACAGCCGCGGAAGCACTGTACCCCGCGGTCTGGAAGAGGCTGATCCAGGCCCGGACCAGCTACGAACCTCGCGGGGCTTTCAGCGTCTTCCTTTACCAGATTGCCCACCAGGGCCTCGTGGATCACTACCGCGACATGAGTCGTGAGCTCGGGGACGGGGATGGGGATGATGCCGGCCCGCCTGACCTGACGCCGGCATTGGCCGGCGACGAACCCGGCGACGAGGTCCGGGATCCGGCCTTCGAGTCGTCCCGCTGGTCGCTGGTGGACTGGGAGGACAAGCCGGAGGACGCAGCGCCGGTGCTGCTGCCCGATGAGACTGCACCGCGTCCGCCGCCACCGCTGGTGGCCACGGCGGTCCCCCTTTCCCGGCCCCAGCGCTTCCAGGCGGCATTGGCTGCGCTGGCGCCGGGTCCCCGTGAAGCCTATCTCCTGCATGAGGAGGTGGGCCTGAGCCTTGCCGAGATCGCCGCGGCCACCGGCATGTCCCCGGACCGGGCAAAGAGCCGCCTCCGGAATGCGGTGCAGTCCCTGCTCAAGGCGCTGGAGGAACCCGCAGCATTGATTGCCGGCGATGACGGGCAACTGGACGC
The DNA here is from genome assembly GCA_964407855.1 of uncultured Chromatiaceae bacterium. Lineage (GTDB taxonomy): Bacteria > Pseudomonadota > Gammaproteobacteria > Steroidobacterales > SHZI01. Next base: position 3,966 of record CAYOXI010000040.1, on the reverse strand, counting down.
GCTGCTGGCGCGTCGCTCGGCGCTGACCCGGGACTACGCAGGGCTGGCATCCACGGAGCCGTCACCGGAACTGAACGGCGGCATCCTTACCGAGGCGCGTTCGGCGGTGCCGGCTGCCCGCAGACCCCAGTCGCTGAAGGCCACGCCAGCAACCGATGGCGCACGACCGGCGGCGCCTGTAACCCCCGTGCGGCCTGCGCCGCGCCCGGCGCCGGTCGTCGAGGATGACGACGAGGATGACGACGACGATCTGCCTCCTTCGGCCGCGCGTCCCCGCTGGCTGGTTCCCGCAGTGGCCGGCGCAGTTGCGGTACTGCTGATCGGCGTCGGTGCTTTCCTGCTTGGTGGCGAGGAAGAGGCGGGGGAGGCCGCGGTCGCCGTAAAGCGCGACCGGCCGGCTGCTGTGAACAGGGTGCGGCCTGACGCCGCGGAGGCGGTCGCGAGCGATGACCCGGCCGGTGGTGACGTGGAGGTGGAAGCACTTGAGGTCCCGGTAGAGGCGGTGGCGTCGGGTCCGGCCGCCTTCGATCTGGATGGTCCCCCAGTGGAGGACCTGGATCGTGCCATCACGCTGATCCGCAGGGACCTGATCATGGCTTCTGCCGACGCTGACAGCCCCGCGACCGCCGAGGCTCTGGCGGAGAATGCCCTGATCCAGCCCCGGGACCGACGGCTAGCCAAGATCCTGGAGCTCTACGATGGCGGCAACCAGGATCTGGCCGGCGATGCCCTGGACATCTTCCTGCGGGATTTCGAAGACGATCCCATCAGCCAGCTCATCCTGGGCACCGAACTCCCGGTCCAGTGAGTACGCTGTCCGAAGGGACACCAGACCTGTGAGCTGATGGAGCAACCGCTGGCGATGATCAGTCAGGAGCACTGAATGAACAACAAGAACCTGGAATCCATCCTGCACGAGAACCGCCGCTTCGCGCCGCCGCCGGCCTTCGTGCGCGACGCCCGCATTGGCCCGGCGGAGTTTGCCGCCCTCAACGCGGAAGCCGCGCGGGACCCGGTGGGCTACTGGGGACGCCTGGCCCGGGAAGAGCTGCGCTGGCATCTGCCCTTCTCGAAGACGCTGGACGATTCCCGGGCACCCAGTTACCGCTGGTTCGCCGACGGCGAGCTGAACGCGGCCTACAACTGCCTCGACGTCAACCTTCCCGCCCGGGGCAGCAAGCCCGCCATCATCTTCGAAGGCGAGCCCGGCGACCGCCGCACCCTGAGCTACCGGGAACTGACGGCCGAGGTCTGTCGCCTGGCCAACGGACTGAAGTCGCTTGGCATCTGGCCCGGCGACCGGGTCGTGATCTACATGCCCATGGTGCCGGAGGCTGTGATTGCCATGCTGGCCTGCGCCCGCGTTGGCGCCACGCACTCGGTGGTCTTCGGGGGCTTCTCCGCCAACTCGCTCCGGGACCGCATCACTGACGCCGGTGCGCGTCTCGTGATTACCGCCGACGGCGGCTTCCGGGGCGGCAAGGTGGTCGAACTGAAAAAGGCGGTGGACGAGGCGCTGGAGCAGGGCTGCGACACGGTGGAGAAGGTGGTGGTTCTGAAGCGCACCGGGCATGGCATCCCGATGCAGAAGGGCCGGGACCTCTGGTGGTCCGCCCTGGTCGGCGAGCAGCCTGACGAGTGCGAACCCACCTGGGTCGGTGCCGAGCATCCACTGTTCCTGCTTTACACCTCCGGCTCCACTGGCAAGCCCAAGGGCATCCAGCACGGTACGGCAGGCTACCTGTTGCACGCCAGGCTCACCACCCGCTGGGTCTTCGACCTGCAGGAGGATGACGTCTTCTGGTGCACGGCGGACGTGGGCTGGGTCACGGGTCACACCTACGTCTGCTACGGTCCACTCGCCGCCGGCGCGACCATCGTGATGTACGAAGGTGCGCCGCTGGTACCCGATGCCGGGCGCTTCTGGCAGATCTGCGCGCAGCTCGGGGTGACGATCTTCTACACGGCGCCCACCGCATTGCGCGCACTCATGCGGCTCGGCGACGAGTTTCCGGCGCGCCATGACCTGTCGAAGCTGCGGCTGCTGGGAACCGTGGGGGAACCCATCAACCCGGAGGCCTGGATCTGGTACCACACGGTCATCGGCCAGGGCCGCTGTCCCATCGTGGATACCTGGTGGCAGACCGAGACGGGCGGGATCCTCGCCAGTCCCTTGCCGGGCGTCACCGCCACCAAGCCGGGGTCCTGCACGACGCCGATTCCCGGCATCGACCTCGCCATCGTGGATGACCAGGGCAACCCGGTGACCCGGCCTGACCAGGGCGGCTGGCTGGTGGTACGCCAGCCCTGGCCCGGCATGCTGCGCACGGTCTGGGGCGACAACGAGCGCTACCTGGACACCTACTGGGCGAAGTTCGGCAACCGCTACTACGTGGCAGGCGACACCGCCCACCGGGATGCGGATGGCTACTTCTGGGTGATGGGCCGGGCTGATGACGTACTGAAAATCTCTGGCCACCGTCTGGGCACCATGGAGGTCGAGAGCGCCTTCGTGGCTCACCCACGGGTGGCCGAGTGTGCGGTGGTGAGCCGCCCCCACGAGATCAAGGGCGAGGCAATCTTCGCCTATGTGTCACTGAAGGGGTCGCGCCCCACCGGCAGGGAGGCGGACCGGCTCGCCGCCGAACTGCGCGAATTCGTCGCCAAGGAGCTGGGCGCCATCGCCCGTCCGGACGAGATCCGCTTTGCCGACAACCTGCCGAAGACCCGCTCAGGCAAGATCATGCGCCGCCTGCTGCGCGCCATAGCCCGGGGCGAGCCCATTACCCAGGACATTTCCACGCTGGAGAATCCGGCCATCGTGGAGCAGCTGCGGGGCTGACTGGAGGAGAAGACCATGAGCCAAACCCAGGTGACCGGATCCTGCCTCTGCGGCGGCGTGCGCTACGAATTGTCCGGACCGTTCCTGCAACTGGCCCACTGCCACTGCTCCCTGTGCCGCAAGCACCACGGTGCGCCTTTCGTCAGCTGGCTCGTGGGTCCGCTGGACAGCTACCGGCTGCTGGCGGGGGGCGACCGGGTGGGCCGCTATGACTCATCGCCGGGACTGCACCGGGAATTCTGCACCCTCTGCGGCTCAGTGCTGCCCACCGCGATGCAGGAGCACGGCGTCGTGGTCAGCCCGGCCGGCAACCTGGACGGCGACTTCGGATCCGTACCGGCCCATCACATGTTCGTTGCGTCGAAGGCGCCCTGGTACGAGATCACGGATGACCTGCCCCAATACGCCGAGTACGGCCCCGACGCCGGCCTGCCAGCGGTGGAGCGTCCGGTGCCCGAGCCGCCGTCGGCCGGCTGCACCGGCGGGAGCTGTGCCTGCGGCCAGGTAGCCTTCGAGTACTCCGGCGAGCCGCTGCGGATGCTGAACTGCCATTGCTCGCGCTGCCGGAAGGCGCGGAGTGCCGCCCACACCACCAACCTGTTCGTGCCGCTGGACCGTTTCCGCTTCCGCCGGGGCGAAGAACTCGTCCGGGATTTCCCGCTGCCGGGCGCGCGCTTTTTCGGCGTGGCCTTCTGCACGGCCTGCGGCAGCGACGTGCCACGGAAGTCGGTGGCGCGCAATGCCGCCGTCATCCCCGCAGGGAACCTGGACACGGACCCCGGCTGGCGGCCCACCGCGCACATCTTCGTTGGCTCGAAGGCCCCGTGGTTCACGATCAGCGACGGCTTGCCCCAATACGCGGAGATGCCACCGCAGTAGCGCGCCTCAGCCTCGCCGCCACACGCTGGCGAGCCACGGCTGCTGTTCGCGGGGACGCCCCGCCGGCCGGTAGTAGTGCTCCAGCTCCACAAATCCCGCGTCGTTCAGAAACCGCCGCCAGTTTTCCAGATCGTGCCAGGCGCCGTAGCGCTCGCCCTGCCAGCCCTCCTCGTTGTTGCCCCGGGGGTTCGAGCTGAAGAGCACGCCGGCGGGCCTGAGCGTGGCGTACAGGTCCCTCAGCACCC
>CAYOXI010000039.1:12620-24400 GCA_964407855.1 uncultured Chromatiaceae bacterium | reverse complement strand
TGGCGCTGGTGGTCTGGGTCCGCGACGGGAAGCCCGTGCGCTTCGACCCCCGGGAGGCCAGGTCTTCGGCATCGGTCAGTTTCGGGCACTGAGCCCGCCGGTCCCGATTCCGGACGGACGCGGCTCAGTGCACGTGCCCGTGCTCTCCATGATCGTGACCATGGTCATGCGCTTCGCCGTGATCGTGGGGTGGTGCCGGGTTGGCTTCGGTGCGCTGGAATTCCTCAGGGTCGATGCCCGATACCAGTGCGAGCCGGAGTGAAGCCAGGGCCGGAAGGTGTTTCGCCGCCTGCTGCTGGAGCTTCTCGGTGATGATCGTGGCCTCCCGCACCAGCAGCGAATCGTCCACCACCACGTCTGCCTCGGCGTACATCCGGTGCCCCAGCCAGCGGGTGCGGACGTTCTGCACGCCCCGGACGCCGGGTACATGCTCCCCCGTGTGACGCAACAGGGCCGTGAATTCCGGGTCTACCCCGTCCAGCGCCCGGGTGAATACCGCGCGTGCTGACTGCCAGACGATGCCAAAGATCAGCACGGTGATGATCGCGCCCACAATGGGATCGGCCAGCGGGAACCCCGCCCAGACTCCGATCGCCCCGGCGACGACGGCGAGGCTCGTCAAACCATCCACCCGGGCGTGATAGCCGTCGGCGATCAGGGCGGCACTGTTGATCTCCCGGCCCACGCGGATCCGGAGCACCGCCACGACTTCGTTGCCGATGAAACCTATCACCCCGGCCAGGGCCACGATCCCCAGAAAACTGATCTCCTGGGGATTGATGAAGCGATCAATGGTCTGATAGCCGGCCACCAGCGCGCTGAAGAGGATCAGGACCACGATCAGCATGCCGGCCAGGTCTTCGACGCGGCCAAGGCCATAGGTGAAGCGGTCACTGGCTTTGCGCCGGGCAAACAGGAAGGCGATCCACAGGGGGATGGCCGTGGCCGCATCGCCGACGTTGTGAATGGTGTCAGCCAGCAACGCAACGCTGCCGGAAATTAGAAACACGAAGATCTGGAAGACAGCGGTAACCGCCAGGATCAGGAATGACCACTTGATGGCCCAGATCCCTCTCGTCGTGGTCGCGATCGTGGGATCAATGACGCCGTGGGTATGGGCATGGCCGCCGTCGTGGCTGTGACCGTGCCCGCCGTGGACGTGCCCGATCTCATGACCCTTCTCGCCGAAGCCCAGCCAGTCCAGTGCCGCCCGCAACATCCGTCCGATCTCCCTAGAGGTAGCGGCTGATCTTCTTGAAATCGCCAATGATGACGCGCTGCTCACGGCTGGCGGGTCCGACGGCAGTCTCAAGGCAATGCTCGATGTGGTCATGGATGAGCTTGGACTTGGCCTCTTCCAGGGCACGGATTACCGCATGCATCTGCTGGGCGATGTCGCCGCACTCCCGACCTGACTCGATCATGCCGGCGATGGTCTGCAGATGACCCGTGGCGCGACGGAGCCGGTTGACCACGTCCCGGTGGGAACGGTGGGTCGCGGGGTCATGAGCATGGCTGTGGGCTGGAACGGCGGCCGTCTTCCTCGGCATGGCTGCGCTTCCTGGCAGTGTCAACGCCGCTTATCCTATCCCCCCCCAGGGGATAGGTCAACCGGCCAGCCGGTCGGGGGACGCAACTCCGTCACAGGTCGCCCGGCCTGTTGCTAACATGCGCGGCGCATGCTCAAGTTCACCCGCTATCAGTGGACCGTTCTCGCTGCCGCCTGGCTGGGCTGGGGCTTCGACGTTTTCGATGGCCTGCTCTTCAACTACGTGGCACCCAATGCGGTGCCCACCCTGCTGGGACTGCCCCTCGGCTCCCCCGAGGCCCGGGCCGCAACCCTCTACTGGACTGGCCTGCTGACCTCCATCTTCCTGATCGGCTGGGCCGTGGGCGGCGTCATCTTCGGTCCGATCAGCGATCGCTTCGGCCGGCGGCGCACGCTCATGATCACCATGGTGATTTATGCAGTTGGCACGGCGGCCTGCGCCTTCGTCACCGACATCTGGCAACTGATGGCCTGCCGGATCATTGCCAGCCTCGGCATTGGCGGCGAGTGGGCGGCCGGCGCCGCCCTGGTAGCGGAAGTGGTCGATGAGGAGCACCGGGTTGAGGCCGGGGCCCTGCTCTATACGGCTGCACCTTTCGGCCTGTTCCTCGCCACCGGCGTCAACGCGCTGATTGCGGGCAACCTGCTGCTGGACGACCCCGAATTCAGCTGGCGGGTGGTACTGCTGTTCGGCCTGTTGCCAGCCGGGGTCGCCTTCATCGTCCGGCTGTTCGTCAAGGAGCCCGAACGGTGGGTGAAGGCCGCCAGCCAGGCGCCGCCACCCCGGATCCGGGAACTCTTCAGCCCGGTCTTCTGGCCACGCACCCGCAGTGCGCTGCTGATGACCTTCGTTGCACTGCTTACCTGGTGGAGTTGCAACGCCTTCATTCCGGTCGTCGCCGCGACACTGGGCCAGGCGGAGGCCGCGGCACTCGGCCTGGACAAGCTGGCAACGAGCGCCCTGGTGGAGAGCTGGAAGACCATCGCGACCACCTGCTTCAACCTCGGCGGCCTGATTGGAACCCTGCTGACCGTGCCCATCGCCAAGCGCCTGGGGCGCCGGCCGATGTTTGCGACGTACTTCGCCATCGCCGTGCTCTCCATCATGGCGACCTTCGGTCTCGACGTTCCCGACGAGCTGCGACTCTACCTGTACTTCTTCATCGGCCTCAGCGTCTTCGGCGTGTTCGGCAGCTTCACCTATTACCTGCCGGAGCTCTTCCCCACCCGCCTCCGGGCCACGGGGTCCGGCTTCTGCTACAACATCGGTCGGGTGGTCGCGGCTACCGGCCCCTACGTGGTCGGCGCAGTCGCTGCCGCGGGCGCTGGCTCACCGGCAGTCATCCTCAACGCCCTCTTCGCAGTCGCCTTCGTACCGCTGGTGGGGCTGCTCTTCATTCCGCTGGTGGTTGAAACCCGCGGGCAGACCCTCCCGCCCTGAAACAAGCCGGCCCTGCTATAACCGGATTGTTACCCGGCAGCAACTGACCGTGCTACCGGCGAGCCGCTAATCTGCCCGGCCCATGTCCATCACCCTCGACCAGATCACCAAGCAGTACCAGGGCAACCCGGTGGTCAACGACGTATCGCTGGCCATCACCGAGGGTGAGTTCTTCGTCCTGCTGGGTCCCAGCGGCAGCGGCAAGAGCACCCTGCTGCGTGCCATCGCGGGCCTGACCGAGGTGGATCACGGCCGCATCACGCTCTTCGGCCGTGATGTCACCCAGGTCTCGGCGCGCGAGCGCGAAGTGGGCTTCGTGTTCCAGAACTACGCCCTGTTCCGCCATATGACCGTCGCCGACAACATTGAGTTCGCCCTGCGGGTGCGCAGGGTCGGGGCTGCCGAGCGGCGCAAGCGGCGGCAGGAACTGCTTGAACTGATCGGTCTGGCGGGCATGGATGACCGGTTGCCTTCGCAGTTGTCCGGCGGCCAGCAGCAGCGCGTGGCCGTCGCCCGGGCGCTGGCACACAAACCCAAGGTGCTGCTGCTTGACGAGCCATTCGGCGCGCTCGACGCCAAGATTCGCGAGGAGCTCCGCCGGACAATCCGGGCTGTCCAGCGGGAACTCGGCATCACCACGATTCTCGTCACGCACGACCAGGAAGAAGCCTTCGCCCTTGGGGATCGTCTCGGGGTGATGAATTTCGGCCGGCTGCTGGAAGCCGGTCGGCCAATGGACCTGTATACGAGGCCCGCCTCGCGCTTTGTGGCCACCTTTCTTGGTGCAGCCAATCTCCTGCTGCGCCGCGAGGTGCGTGGCGCCCGGGAGACCACACCCGGATCGATTGCCGGTGGCAGCAGTTCGCCCTACCGGGAACAGGAGGTCGTGGCCATGCTGCGCCCCGAAGAGGCTGACCTGGCGCCGGACCGGGACTCATTGATGACGAGTTTCCTGGGTTATGGAATGGTGGAGGAGATCCAGTTCACGGGGGCTCTTGAGCGACTCCGCATCCGCATGCGCAGTACAGGCGACGAGGATGCCACCTCGCCCGTCCTCATCGATGTCACGCGCACCCAGCCGGACCAGCGGTCCTTCCCGCTACGCACCGGGCAGCAGGTCGCTGTAGGCACCCGGCGTATACATGTTCTGCCCACGCCCCTCTCCAGCTTCTCGGCCTGGGCCGATACGGCCGCTGCCCGGGATACCCTGCTGGCCAACGGCTGGCTGAATGACCTGGCAATCCGGATGCAGACGCGGCTTTCGGGCCAGGTGGATCCGAACCTCGGCCTTGCCGACGCCCACGGAGGAACTGCGGCCCCTCCGCCGGGCGTGGCGGTGGTCTCGACCGGCCCGGATTGCCCGGCCCAGGTCCGGCAATTGCTCAGCCGCGGCGCCTTTCCCGTGCTGTGCCTGCCGCCGGAATCCGGCGCCCCGACCCGCGTGCTGGTGCACTTCGTCGGCCAGGTGGCCCGGCGCGCCACGCTGGCTGTAACGGCCAGCCTTCTCCGGCATGTCCCAGCCGAGGCCGTATTCCTCGGCATCCTGCCGGCCCAGATTCCGGAAAGGGCCCGTACCGCCGGTGTCCGCCAGCTGCTGGATGTCCGCTCCGAGGCACAGGCCGGCCATGGCCTGGATGTCCGCACAGAGCTGCGTTTTGGCGATCGCATTCCGGAACTCCTGCGCGAACTTCGCACCCAGCCAGGCCACATGCTGATCCTCGGTTTGCCGGAGCCCGGTTCCCTGCCGGAGAACTTCGAGGCACTCCTGACCCAGTCCCCGGGCTGGCCAGTGCTGCTGGCCTGACTGCCGGTGCGCCCCTTTCGCGAGCCCAGCGTCCTGCCCGGCTTCGGCCTCACGCTGGGCTTCTCGACGTTCTTCCTCAGCGCCATTGTCCTGCTGCCGCTGGCCGCCCTGATCCTGAAGACCGCCAGCATGGGCTGGGCCGAATTCATCGATGTGGTGACGGACCCGCGGGCGATGGCGTCCTACCGGCTGTCCTTCGGGGCATCGTTGGTCGCGGCACTCATCAACGCCGTATTTGGCTTTATTGTCGCCTGGACGCTGGTGCGCTATGACTTTCCCGGCCGGCGGATCCTGGATGCGCTGATCGACCTGCCTTTCGCGCTGCCGACAGCGGTATCCGGCATTGCGCTGGCGTCGGTCTTCGCCGGCAACGGCTGGATTGGCCAGTACCTGGAACCGCTGGGCATCAAGGTGGCCTACAGCTGGCTGGGCGTCACCGTGGCTCTGACACTGATCGGCCTGCCGTTTGTCGTCAGGTCGGTACAGCCCTCCCTGCTCGAGGTACAGCGGGATCTGGAAGACGCCGCCGAGATCCTGGGTGCCTCACCACTGTATATCTTTCGCCGCATTATCTTCCCCACCGTCTTCCCTGCCCTGGCCTCGGGATTTACCCTGGCGTTCGCCCGGGCAGTGGGTGAGTACGGCTCAGTGATATTCATTGCCGGCAACCTGCCGATGAAGACCGAGATCACGCCTCTGCTCATCGTCATCAAGCTGGAGGAATTCGACTACAACGGCGCCGCCGCTCTGGGCTTCGTGATGCTGGCCATGTCCTTCGTGATGCTGCTGTCGATCAATCTGGTGCAGACCTGGGGACGGCGTCGCCAGGTGGGGAGCAGGCGCTGATGGCCGGGGTCGGGACTGCTGCCGTCGCCGAACTGGCCCGCCGCCCGGGGCGCGGAAGCCTGCGGGTGGCGCTGGTCCGGTGGATCTTCATCACGGTATCGGTGGGCTTTCTCGCCGCCCTCCTCCTTGCTCCGATTGCCGTAGTGTTTGTTACCGCGCTCGGCAAGGGGATCAGCACCTACCTGGAGAGTTTCTCCGACGTGGACACCTGGGCGGCCATTCGCCTTACGCTCCTCGTCGCCGGCATAGTCGTGCCGGTCAATACCCTGTTCGGCATCGCCGCCGCCTGGGCCATCGCCAAATTCGAGTTCCGGGGCAAGAGCCTGCTGATTACCCTGGTCGACCTGCCGTTCGCCGTGTCACCCATCATCTCCGGACTCATCTATGTGCTGCTGTTCGGCGCACAGGGCTGGTTCGGCAGCTGGCTGATCGAGAACAACATCAGCATAATCTTTGCCCTGCCCGGCATCGTTCTGGCGACCTTGTTCGTCACTTTCCCGTACGTGGCCCGGGAACTGATTCCCCTGATGGAGCAGCTTGGCAACGATGAGGAGGAGGCGGCCATTACCCTCGGTGCCAGTGGGCTGATGACCTTCTTCCGGGTAACCCTGCCCAAAGTGCGCTGGGGACTCATCTACGGCGTTATCCTGTGCAATGCACGGGCGATGGGCGAGTTCGGCGCCGTGTCCGTGGTCTCGGGGCACATTCGGGGATTGACAAACACCATGCCACTGCATATCGAGATTCTCTACAACGAGTATGCCTTCGTTGCAGCCTTTGCGGTCGCCTCGCTGCTGACGCTGCTGGCCGTGGTCACGCTGATCGTGAAGAGCTTCGCCGAGTGGCAGACGGAGCGGGTACGGAACTGAGTCATGGCTGACTGGCGCGACAGGCTGCGCAGCATACGGGGCACTGGCGGGCAGGGGCCAGGGACACTGAGCCTGGCCGGACTGCTGGCTGCCATCAACATCAGCCTCGTGGTGCTGGTGATCTTCGGCATCTCATGGAGTGCCATCGATCTGCTGCGCGACCTGGCCGACGATCAGGGCCTGGCACGTGTCCAGGTGGCGGCGGCAACGGTCAGGGAAGATGTCCGGGGGATCGCCGACGAGACCCTCAACCAGGCCAGGAACATCGCGGACCGCCCGACCCTCCAGCGGCTCTGGCGGGAGCAGCGGGTACGTTCCCTGCAGACCCTCCTCCAGCGGGTCTGCCGGTCGGAAGGCATCGACGGCTGCGCCCTCTCTGCTCCAGGCAGTGCACCGATTCTGGTTGGCGAGACACTACCCTGGGAGGATATCCTGGCGGCCGCTGACGAGCAGGGGGAGCGGCTCCTGATCGCACCAATGGACGCCAGCGATCCGCTGGCTGGTGGCGCTGCCACAATTGCGGCAGGTTCGACCGCGGCACCGGCAGCCCGGCTGATCGTCGTAGTCGCACTGAACGAGGAAGTTGCCCGGAACCTCGGCAAGAAGGCGGGCGTGGGCGTACGCCTGCTCGGCTACAACAGCTTCGCGGACGAGCGCGCCGACCAGTTCACGCCACTGCACACCGTGGCCCTGGCCAACAGCCTGCTCACGGCCAGCCGGATTGAAGCCCTGAACGTCTATGCGGCCAGCTATCCGTTGTTTGCCTCGACCGGCGAGCCGATCGGCCTGATAGAAGCCAGGCTGCCGGTGGCCACGGTTTCCTCCTCCGTGGACCGGTTGATCCGGCGCCTCGTGCTGATCGCGCTCGGACTGGCCGTACTCGCCGGACTCGTGGGTGTAGCACTGGGTCAGTGGGTCGCGAGCCCGGTCCGGGATCTGACCGGGGCCGCCAACCGCCTCCGGCAGGGAGATTTTTCCACCTCGATCCCCACCAGGGGCCCCGCCGAGGTCGGCGCACTGGCCCGCACGATGGAGGAAATGCGCCAGAGCCTGGTGGACGTGAGCGGAGCGCTGCGTAGCCGGGAAGCCGAGGCCCAGGCGGTACTCGACGGCATTGTCGAGGGCGTTTATGCCGTGGACAGGGAACGGCGTATCCGGTACCTGAATCCGCGTGCTGCCGAACTGCTGGGCGTTTCGGCCAGTGAGGCTGTGGGCCGGTTCTGCGGTGATGTGCTGCAGCCCAGGTCCACGGATGGTGTGCGGCCGTGTGACACCGCTGACTGCCCCATCCTGCGAGCCCGGCAGGAGGGGACGGCGCGGTCAACCGAACGTCTTGAGCCCGGCACCGGCCCGCCGCGCACGGCGGTGGTTACCAGTGCGCCGATGGCGGGGGACCTCCAGGTGCAGGTGATCCGGGATGAAACCGAGCTGGAAGGCGTGCGGCGTGCGCGGGATTCCGTACTGGCGAATATCTCGCATGAGTTTCGCACACCGCTGGCGGCCCAGCTGGCCTCCATCGAGCTGCTGCTGGGGGGGCTGGATGAGCTCGCGCCCGGCGATCGCCGTGACCTCGTGCTCTCGCTCCAGCGCGGCACTGTCCGCCTCACGCGCCTGATAGACAATCTGCTGGAGAGCGTCCGCATCGAGTCCGGTCAGCTGGACGTGCGCCACCAGTCCATATCGCTGGATGACGTGGTTGCGCAGGCCCGGGGGCTGATCGAGGCGCTGATGACCCAGCGGGGCCAGATCCTCCTCGTCGAGCTGCCCTCCGACCTGCCCGTCATCGACGGCGACGGGCCGCGCCTGACCCAGGTCTTCGTGAACCTGCTGGCGAACGCCAGCAAGTTCGCCCCTGAGCAGTCCACGATCCGCATCGGGGCCCGGGCGGAGAACGGTATGGTGACGGCCTGGGTCGAGGACGAGGGCGACGGCGTGCCGGATCTCGCCGACGGCGCGCTGTTCGAGCGCTTCTACCGTGGCAAGGACCAGGAACCGGAACCCACCGGGCTGGGGCTCGGGCTGTGGATCGTTAAATCCATCGTCGAGCGGCACGGCGGCAAGGTCAGTGCGGGCAGGACCACGGCAGGTCGCACCCGGTTCTCAGTGCAGTTGCCCGCGATCGCGGCTTCATGAAGATCCTGATTGCCGACGACGACCGGGACCTGCTGGAGCTGGTGGCCTTTGCGCTGACCCAGTCCGGCTACCTCGTGATCAAGGCACCGGATGGACCGTCGGCGTTGCGGCTCTTTGCCGACGAGTCGCCTGACCTGCTCATACTCGACATCAACATGCCGGGCCAGTCCGGCTTCCAGGTCTGCGAGGAGGTCCGGCGGCGCTCCCGCACCCCCGTGATGATGCTGACGGTCCGGGGCGAAGAGGAGGATCTCGTCCGCGCCCTCGAGCTTGGTGCCGACGACTACCTGAACAAGCCCTTCAGCCCGCGGACGCTGCTGGCGAGGGTCAAGGCGCTGCTCCGGCGGGCCGGACTGGAATCGAGTTCACCGATGAACGCCGGACGTCTGCGCCTGGACCTGGAAGACCACAGCCTGCAGATCGGCAGTGCCCTGCCGGTGCGCCTGACCAAGCTCGAGTTGCGGCTGCTGCAGGTACTGCTGGTCAATGCCGGACACACGGTCAGCTCGGACCGCCTGCTGCTCCAGGTCTGGGGACACCGGGGTGCCGGCGACCGTCAGTTACTGAAGCAGCTGGTGCACCGCCTGCGGCAGAAAATCGAGATCAATCCGGCGGAACCGCAGATCCTGCAGACCGCGGCCGGGGCCGGCTACCGCCTGATCGTCGCATAGAGGGTCGGCGACCCGCGGGCAGCGGCCTACTGCAGGTAGATCTGGTCGAAGATGGCGCCTTTGGCAAAGTGGTCTGCCTGTGCCCTGGCCCAGCCACCGAAGTCATTGATGGTCAGCAGTTCCAGCGACCCATAACGTTGCGCATACCGCGCGGCTACGCCGGCATCGCGCGGGCGGAAGTAGTGCTTGGCGACAAGCTCCTGAGCTTCGGCGCTGTACAGATATTTCAGGTAGGCATCCGCCACCTCCCGGGTGCCTTTCCTCAGGGCCACCCTGTCCACCACGGTCACGGGCGGCTCTGCCAGGATGCTCAGTGACGGAACGACGATTTCCACCTTGTCAGGACCAATCTCCTGCTTGGCCAGAAAGGCCTCGTTTTCCCAGGACAGCAGCACGTCACCGATGTTTCGCTGGATGAAGGTGGTCAGCGAGCCGCGGGCGCCCGTGTCCAGCACCGGCACATTCCTGAACAGCTGCCTGAGATAGTCCCGGGCAGACTCCTCGGTCGCATCGGGCTGACGCAGGGCCCAGCCGTAGGCCGCCAGGTAATTCCAGCGGGCCCCGCCCGAGGTCTTGGGATTCGGCGTGATCACGGCTATACCGGGCTTTGCCAGGTCGTCCCAGTCGCGGATGTTCCTCGGATTTCCCTTGCGCACCAGGAAGACGATGGTGGAGGTGTAGGGCGCACTGTTGTCCGGCAGTCGGCTCTGCCAGTTGGCCGGGAGGGACCTGCCGTTGGTGGCGATCGCATCAATGTCACCACCGAGTGCGAGGGTTACGACGTCGGCCTGAAGGCCGTCAATCACCGAGCGTGCCTGCTTCCCGGAACCGCCGTGGCTCTGGCGGACCTGCACCGACTTGCCAGTCTTCTCAAGCCAGTACCTGGCAAAGAGCGTGTTGTACTCCTGGTAGAACTCCCGGGTCGGATCGTAGGAGACATTGAGCAGGGTGATATCTGCCCCGTGGGCGGAACCCAGCACTGCAAAGAGCAGCACTGAATGCGCGAGGTTTCGGAGCCAATGCCTGGATCTCATGGGAACTCCACTGAAGCTGGGCGGGTATTATCGCAGCAGCATCGCGGCGGGGGGTCTGCAGCCAGTCTTATCGCGGTCACAGGACGGTAATCCCGGGCGGCCAGCCCATGTCAGCTTGCAGCGGGACCGACCCCCGACCCCATTCTGGTAATTTAGCACCCGGGTCACGCCCACCGATGGCAAGCTGCCCCTAACCCCGCCCGTCGTTGCACCAGGTAAAGCATGGTTTCACCCTCCTCGCCACTACCCCAGACACTTCCAGCCAGCCCCGGCGACCAGCCCGAGATCATCACGCTGCAGGGTCATATCCTGCAGCAGCAGGCCCGGCACCCGGAGGCGACCGGCACCCTGTCATGGATCCTGTCCGCGCTCTCCATCTCGGCGAAGATGATCAATGCCCGGGTCCGACGTGCGCGTCTTGAAGACGTGCTCGGCAACGCGGGGGACGAGAATGTGCAGGGCGAGCAGCAGCAGAAGCTGGATGTGATCGCCAACAACATCCTGCTACGCACCCTGGGTGGACGGCAGGGCGTGGCCATCGTGGCCTCCGAGGAGAACGAGGAGCCGGTGATCCTGCGTGATGAGCAGGCAGGTGAGTGTCGTTACTGCGTGCTCTTTGATCCGCTGGACGGATCCTCAAACCTGGATGTCTGCGGACCGGTGGGCACGATCTTCAGCATCCTGCGCCAGGACCAGCGGGCCGAGCGGGTCGAGGAGTCCCTGCTGCAACCCGGCCGCGACCAGGTGGCCGCCGGCTACATTCTCTATGGTCCGTCGACCATCTTCGCGCTGACCATCGGCGCGGGTGTGGATCTGTTCGTGCTTGACCCGGCAATCGGTGCCTTCATGCGCGTCCAGCAGGGTTTGCGCATTCCTGCCTCAGGCCGGAGCTACTCGGTGAACGAGGGCAATCGCCTGGGATTTCCCGCAGGCTACCAGCGCTACCTTGCCTGGGCCCAGGAGCAGACCTACTCGAGCCGCTATGCGGGGGCAATGGTGGCCGACGTCCACCGCATCCTGCTGAAAGGCGGGGTTTTCCTCTACCCGCCAACACCCCGGGCGCCCCGCGGGAAACTCCGCCTGATGTACGAGGCCAATCCAATGGGGATGCTGGTCGAGCAGGCTGGTGGCAAGGCAGTTGCCGCGCCCGGCGAGCGCATCCTGGACATCCAGCCCACCGACATTCACCAGCGAACGCCGGTAATCATGGGCAGTCCGGCGGAAGTTGAGCAGGTGCTCGTCCACCTGGATGCTACAGGCTGAGAGGATCCCTCGACTCGGCCAGCGAGTCAGTGCTATTTCCAGCCGTACTTCGGATGCCGCGCGACGAGTGCCGGGTCCCGGAAGAACAGCACCAGGATTGCGCCGGCAATGAAACCGCCGATGTGTGCCCAGAACGCCACACCTCCTCCCTGGGCACCGATGGAACCCAC
>CAYOXI010000039.1:10525-12520 GCA_964407855.1 uncultured Chromatiaceae bacterium | reverse complement strand
ACGGCGAAGCGCAGGTGCCCCATGGAATCTTCGACGTTGTTGCCGAAGATCCAGAGAAACCACAGGTTGCCGATGATGTGGAACCAGCCACCGTGCAGGAACATGTGGCTCAGGGGCGTGAGCCAGTTGGGCGTATCGGTCAGCACGCACCAGACGCCGGGTCCGATCTGGAAGCGGGTGCCGGGCGTCAGGGTCTGCAGCAGTTCGCCCGGTACCAGACCCAGCGTGCAGACGGAGGCACCCAGCCGGGGCTCACTGCCCAGCCCCTGCACCAGCACCCATGCCGCCACGTTCAGCGCGATGAGCACATAAGTGACATAGGGCGTGAGGAAGTGGGGGTTCTCGTCCTTGAGGGGAAACATGCAGGGCCGCATGGTAGCAGCCGGACCGATATCGCCAGTAGTTGACACTGTCCATATGTCGGCCTAGGCTCCGGCCATGTCCGCCTCCCGCAGCCATTCCCTCGCCCAGCTCGTGGAGACCACGGGCTTCGACCGCCGCACGATCGTCTATTACATCCAGGCGGGGCTGGTGCCCCGGGTCGGGCGGCGAGGTCCCCACACACGGTACCCGGATGAGTGTCTCCAGCGGCTACAATTTATTAAGGGAGTCAAGGAGTTACAGTCTTCCGGACGGCTACTCACGGCGACTCTGGCCGAGATCCGGCGGGTGCTGGACGGCCAGGACCCGGCCGCTATCCGGAGCCTCCTGGACCGGGGTCTGCCGGCAACCGAGGTGGAGACGCTGTTTGGCAACGCAGCATCGGCCCCGCCGTCGCCAACACCCCCGTCAGTGCCCGCCACCAAGGGCGCGCCGGAGAGCCCGTCCCTGGAATCAGCCCCGGCCGGGACGGCGCCCGGCGACCGGCGCAGCTACGGGCTGGCCGATGCCGGCATCCGTCAGCGCTTCGGCCTGGAACGGCCGGCGCCGACGCCGCAGCCTGCTGCTGCCCCTGCCGGCGACGCCCCCCCTGCCCTGCCGGCGGTTTCCGCGGTCGGGCCTGCGCTTGCCCCCGGCGATGCAGACCTCGGTGCGCTGCTCAGGGAACTGGAGATCCGGCCCGCGCTAAACGCCCAGCGCAGCCCACCCGGATCCCCGGAACTGTGGACCGAAATCCCGATCACCGGTCGGGTCTATCTGTCGGTCCGCGGTCTGGCCGCCGAGGACACACCAGTTGCCGAGGCCGTGGCACGGCATCTCAAGAGAGCGCTGCGTGCCCGCGCGGCCAATGACTGAGTCAGGCGCGTAGACTGGTGCCATGAGAACGCGCGGACCCGGTCTGGCCGGCGGCCTGCTCGCCGCAACCCTGCTGGCAGGCGCGCCCCTGCACGCAGCCGATGACACCAGCCTGATCGTCTATCGGGATCGCATCGAACAGGCCTACAACGCACGCGACAAGGCTGGCATTGCGAGCGCCCGCGAAGCACTGCAGAGAGCGGGCCGTGACCGGGGCGAAGAGCACCTGGCCACCTACTACGCAGCCTACTCCTACCTGCGCCAGGCGACGCTGGCCGGCGACAACAAGGCCCAGGCGAGAGACGCGCTGGAGGAGTGCATCGGCCTGCTCTCGACACTGGTTCGGCAGAAGCCCGACTACGCGGAAGCCCGGGCGCTACATGCATCGTGCCTCGGTGCCAGCTCCACCTACTATGTGCTGCGGGCCGCCAGCCGCGGCATGCAGGCCGGACGCGAGATGGCAACGGCCGTGAAACTTGCTCCCGACAATCCCTGGGTGGTCTTCCAGGACGGGGTGAGTGACTACTCCACACCGCCACTCTTCGGCGGAGACAAGGACCGGGCGCTCATCAAGCTGCGTCGCGCAGCCGGACTGTTCGAGGCGTCGAGAACCCCGGGATCGTCACAACCGGTTTTCGGTGAGGCGGATACCTGGCTGTACATCGGCCGCAGCCTCGCGGCGAAAGGCCAGGTCGCCGAGGCCCGGGAGGCCCTTGAGACTGCGCAGCGCTATGCGCCCGACAGCCGCGACGTGGCCGA
>CAYOXI010000039.1:0-10425 GCA_964407855.1 uncultured Chromatiaceae bacterium | reverse complement strand
CCCTTGATGCGGCAGTTGCCGGGCGCGGGCTGCAAAGCAGAAGCTCCGGGCCGGCTGGCCGGAATCGCGGTCCGGCAGGCGGCCGCAGTCTCCCCGCTGAAGTCGGTCCGGGGGCTGCCAGCCCCGCGACTGCGCCGGAATTCCCAGGGGGCATGCCACCCGGCAGGATCGCCCACCCAGATGCCACGGCCTGCGTCGCGGGCCACCGCCTCCAGATCACAGTAGTGCCGTGTAGCGCTGTCCAGATAGTCCCGATAGGCCCAGGCAAAACCCGCCTCCAGCATCGCCGCATTGACGTCGCGACCGTTGACGAACACCCGCGCCACCATCCGGTCATAGCGATCCTGCTCCACCGGTTCGATCTCAAGGGCCGTTGTGGTCAGCAGGCTGGTCAGGACCTTGGTCGCCTCTGGCCCGAAGCGCTGACGCCGCGGCCGGACTTCGGGGGCATCAATGCCGTGCAGGCGGATCTCGATTGGTCCGCTGTCGAGCTGCACCCGGAGGCTGTCGCCGTCGGTGACTTTAAGCAGCCGGGCCTGCAGGACGGGGGACGGCTCATCAGCCAGGGCGCAACCGGCCAACACGACCAGCAGGGAAGTCAGGAAACGAGACGGGCGCGCGGCAGGGCTGAAAAACCGGTTCACCCGGCGATGTTAGCGCCGCTGCCGGCTCTGGCGAACAACAGTGGTCCAGATGCACTCGCGGAACTCAGCCAGATGGCGGTCAAACACAGCCGCCTCGGTGATGCCCATGCGGCCTCCACCCAGATGCCCGAATCCCAGGCGGAGCGGCGATTCCGCGTCCGTGCACTGGATGAAGAAGGTCACCAGCTGCTCAGGACCACCGTCCTGATGATCGTAGAGCCGGGCCAGAACGCGCCGCCGCGGCTCGCCGGAGAGCACCATCGAGGCGCGCGCTTCCAGCTCCCGCAGCACTGCCAGCAGGTGCGGCTCGAGGTCCCGGAAGAGGTAGTCCAGATAGATCCCGCTGTGCAGGCCCGTTGCCTCGCAGTCGGAAAAATGCCGGCCATGACGCCGCCGTACGCCATCGCCGTACCGGTCCGGGTCAGACTGCTGGCGCGGGGCTTCATTCATGACCGCGATGGTGCCGGCCCCGCGTCAGGGATGGGCGTGACGCTGGTCACGAATTGGCAGCAGAGAGCGGTTGACCCCTAACCGGCGGCCAGAGGACGGCCGGCATCGGCCAGATGCGCCGGCACGACCTCCACCGTCGGTGGCAGCAACTTGTACATCACGGGGGTGACGAGCCGGGCCAGCAGCGTGCTGGTGACCAGGCCGCCGATGATCACCCACGCCATCGGGGAATACAGCGCGACATTCTGCAGGGCCAGCGGCAGAAGGCCGCCAATGGCGGTGGCTGAAGTCAGCAGGATGGGCACGAAGCGGATCTCGCCGGCCCGTTCAATGGCCTCGTCCAGGGCCACGCCCCGGGCACGAAGCTGGTTGGTGAAATCGACGAGCAGTATCGAGTTCTTGATCTCGATGCCCAGCAGCGCAATAAAGCCGATGCTGGCCGTGAAGGACACGCTGTTGCCGGTGAGGAGCAGCGCCAGGAAGCCGCCCACGAGCCCGATGGGGATCACCGTGAGCACGATCAGCGTCGACTTGAAGCTGCCAAACTCGATGACCAGCACGGCGAAGATGCCGAACAGGGCCACGATTGCCGCTGTGCCGACGCCGCTGAAGGATTCCGCACTGGACTGCGCTTCGCCGCCCAGGATGTAGCGATAGCCACGGGGCCAGTCGTAGCGGTCGAGCTGGCGAACGATGCCGGCCGTGATCCGCGCCGTATTCTCCCCGGTCTGAACACTGGAATTGATGGTCACCGATCGCTGCCGGTCGTAACGCTGTATCTGGGTGGGTGCCTTCTCGAAGGTCAGCTCGGCGAGCTGCGACAGCGGCAGGATCCGGCCGGCGGCATTCGGGACCTGGACTTCGGCGAGCACCGACAGGTCGGCCCGGCTACCCACCGGGGTGCGTACCACGATCGGATACTGCTCGCCGTCGCTGGCCTTGTAGCGCCCAGTTTCCAGTCCGGAGACCGACAGGCGCACCGCCTCATCGAAGGTCGAACTGCCCACGCCCAGGAGGCCGGCCTTCTGCGTATCCACTTTCAGCCGAAGGTTGGTCCGCGACACGCGCAACGGATTCTCCACATCCCTGGTACCGGGCGTCTCCCTGATCACGGTCTCGATATCGCGGGACAGGCGCTCCAGGGTATCCAGGTCAGGTCCGACGATGCGCACCGCGACCGGTGCCGTGATGGGCGGCCCGTTGACGAACTCATCGACGAAGATCTGTGCATTGCCATACCGTGACAGATCGGTCCGCAGAGCCTCAAGCCGGCCCGGTGTCGTGCGCGGGCTGTAGCGCCGGAGCTGCACGAAAACCTCCGCATAGTTCGGCGCATCCTCCCGGGGTACATGGTTGTAGAAGATCTGTGGGTTGCCATGACCAAGGTTCGCGAAGTAGCTGCGTACCTCCGGCATTGCGGCGAGGTGGCCCTCCACGAAGCGCAGTGCCTCATCGGTCGCAGCCAGGCTCGAGCCGTTGGGTGTTTCGATCTTCACGAGGAACATCGGCGTGTCGGACTTGGGGAACAGGCTTGAACCGACCACCGGCAGCAACGCCAGCGACGCGAGCAGCGATCCCCCGATCGCAATCGTGGCCGTCCTGCCTGGCCGCTTCAGGCAGTAGTCCAGTGCCGGGCGGTACCAGCGTTCAATGAGAGCCATCAGCCGGCGCAGGACCCGGTTGCCACCCACCTCCTCGGTCACCGGCAGCAAGCGGCTCGCGAGGAACGGAATGATGAACAACGCGATGATCAGCGAACCGATGATCGTGGTGATCACCGTCAGGGGCAGCACGCGAATGAACTTGCCGGCGGTCTCCGGCAACACCATCAGTGGCAGGAAGGCGAAGAGCAGCGTCGCGGTGCAGCCAAGCACCGCCTGGAATATCTGCTGGGTACCCCGCAGCGCGGCCTCGGCACGACTGAGGCCCATGCGCAGGTGACGGCTGATGTTTTCCACCACGACGATTGAGTCGTCGACGAGCAGCCCGAGGGCCAGCACGAAGCCGGCTATGGACAGCTGGTTCAGCGAAAAGCCCAGGAAGAAGATGCAGGCCAGCCCGAAGGACAGTGACAGGGGAATCGAGATCATCACGATGCCGGCTGCCCGCAGGCCCAGTGGCAGCAGCGTGATGCTCACAATGCCGATCGCGATGGCCAGGTCGAGGAACAGCCGGTTCAGGCGATGCTCCACGTTCTTCGACTGGTCGAAACCCCATTCCAGCCGGATCCGGCCCGGCACCTCCGCCTGGAATTCGTTGACCGCGGCCTCGATCCGGGCGCGGACCCTGCTGATGTTGTAGCCGTCCTTCTGGTTGGCGGTGATGAATACCGCGCGCTCGCCGTTGTAGCGGCCCACGTAGCTCCAGGGCTGATCAGCCCAGAAGACCTCGGCCACGTCGCCGACCCGGGTAATGCTGCCGTCCTGGCTGGTCACGACGGTGGCTCGCACCTCGTCCAGCGAGGCATAGGCACCGGAACTCTTCAGCGTGAAGCTGCGGGGGCCCAGATCCAGCACGCCAGCCGGCACATCGCTGTTCTCGCTGCGCAGGGCCGCTGCCACCTGCAGGGGGGTGATCCTGAGTTCTGTCATCCGCCGGAGATCCACCTCCACCCGCAGTTCGCGGGGCGGGTAAGCCCACGTTTCGGCCGTCCTGATGCCCTCGACGGTCTTGAGGCGGTCCTTGAATTCCCGGGCGATGTCGGCCAGCTCGCGATAGGTGGCGGTCCCTGAGACCAGGGCAAACTGCACGGTATTGACCATCGCGGGGCTGAACTTGCGGATGTCCAGACGGACAATCTCGGGCGGCAGCTCCGGCCGCAGTGCATTGATCTCCCGCTGCACATCGTCGTACTTGCGGTCTGGATCGGTGAAGGCCTCGAACTCGACCGTGACGACGGCCACACTGTCCCGGATGCTGGTTTCGATCTTCTTCAGGTCATCCAGCTCGGCCAGCCGGTCCTCGATCGGCTTGGCGATCAGCCTTTCGAGATCGACGGGATCGGCACCCGGCAGCACCACCGCAATGAAGAAGGCCGAGATCTTGAAGTAGGGGTCTTCCTCCCGGGGCACGTTCAGGAAGGCAAAGATCCCGAGCGCGACCAGGCACAGGAACGCAACCAGCGTGGGCTGGTACCGGCGGATCGGGTATTCGAGCAGGGTCATGGAGCGATGGCGGCTGCCGGTGCGTCGTTGTCGGGACGGGCGACTACCTGCACGGCCTGGCCGTCTTCGAGGTACAGCGCACCGTCAGTGATGACCATCTCGCCGGCCGTCAGCCCCTCGCGGATGGCAATGGTCTCCGGGGCAATGAACGCCACCCGCACGGGCCGGAGCCGGGCGATGCCCTGCTCAAGAACGAAGACCGCCGCCCTGTCGCCATCAGCCTCGATCAGCGCCGCGATCGGTGCATGGGGCAGGGGGGGAGTCCCGGCACCGGCTGGATCAAGGCGCAACCGTGTGACCAGTCCGCTGACCAGGTTCAGGCCGCTGTCGTCGATTTCGATTTCGATTTCGATTTCAAAAAGGCCTGTCGCCGGATCGGCTGCGGCCGGCATCAGGCCGATGCGGCCGGTGAGCGTGCGGCCGGGAAAGGCGTCCAGCGTGATCGCCGCCGGGTCGCCGCGCCGCAGGCGCACCACATCCCGGTCAGAGAGACTGGCGCGCACCACGAAGCCACTGGCCTCCGGTCCCACCACGAGGACAGGCTGACCAGCCGGCAGGAACTCCCGCTCCTCCACGAGCTTGCGCAATACCACGCCCTCCCCCGGGGCCACGATCCGCGCGAAGCTGCGATTGAACTCGGCCGTGCGGAGCACGGCTGCGGCCACGGCGGCCTGGGTACGCAGAGCCTCCAGTTCTTCCTCGCTGATCACGTCGTCCGCGCGCAGGCGCTCGCTGCGGGCGAGATCCCGGGTGGCCTTGTCGGCCAGCTGGCGCGCCTCCTCGACCTGGGCATCCACCTCGGCCGGCTCAAGGTCGGCCAGGCGCTGACCGGCGGTGACCGTCTCGCCCACCTGCACGTCAATCCTGCGCACGATGCCGGGTACCTTGAAGGACAGGCGCAGCTCTTCCTTGTTGGTCAGGACGCCGTTGGCGAGCACGGGCGGCTGGCCGGGCCCACTGGCCACGGTGGCAACCCCCACGCGCGGCGACGGCCTTGGCGGTGACTCGCCGGCCGAATCGCAGCCGGCCGCCAGCAGCGCGGCAATGGCCAGGACCAGCGTCCTGCGGCAGCTCATCCTCACGGGGACACCTCATCCAGCGGCAGGGGGTTCACGGCGGTGGCGTAGGCCAGCTCCGCCTGTCGTGACAGCAGTTCGAAGCGGGTCAGGTTCAGGTTGAGCTCGGCACTGGTGAGTGCCGACCGGGCATCCAGGAAATCGACCTGGTTGATGACTCCTTCGTCGCGTTTGCTGCTCGAGATGCGAAAGCCGGCCTGGGCCGCCTCGGCCCGCGCCTCGGCGGTGGCGAGGGAATCCATGGCGGTGCGCAGCTGGTCCAGGGCCTGCTGCACTTCCAGTTCTATCTGCCGGGCCGTTTCCTCGCGGCGCGTGGCCAGCTGCCGGGCCGAGGCCCTGGCGGCATCGACGCGGGCCCGGATCGCACCACCATCGAACACGGGGATGCTGAACAGCACGGAGGCCGTGCCGAAGTTGTAGCCGCTGCCGAAGTCGTAGTCCTCGCCCTGGATCCCGCCGTCGAGCCCGAGTGCAATCTGCGGCTGGCGGGCCGATCTCTGCGCAGCAACCTCCTCATCCGCTGCCCGCTCCAGGGATGCGAGCTCCCGCAGCTCGGGACGCCGTTCGAGGGCCGTCTTGCGCAGGCGCGCATCAGGCGGGTCATCTACGGTGGCCGTCGGGGCATCCCAGGCCAGTGTCGCCACTTCCAGCGGCGCATCCAGATCCCGGTCGAGCAGGAAATTCACGAACTGGGAGCCCCGGGACTCGAGGTTTTGCACCTCCCGGCGCTGCTGCTGCACGGCCAGCAGCTCAGCGCGGGCGCGCAGTACCTGGTCCCGGGTGACGCGGCCGTTCCGGTGCAGCGAGTCCGTGACACGCAGGTTTTCCTGCAGCAAGGCCAGGCTCGACTCGACGATACCGACGCTGCTCCGTGCCCGCAGCCAGTCGAGATAGCCGACCGTGACATCCCGCTCCAGCCGCCGGGCCAGCGCCTGGCGCGCGAACTCGGCGCTGTCCAGCACGGCGCGCTGGGCCCGGAAGGCCGCCGGGATGGCCGGCGCGTACAGGGGCTGGCGCAGTGTCACGCGAGTGTCCTGCTCCCGGTCACGCAGGAACTGGAAGCTCTGGTCCGGTGGCAACTCGATCTCCCGCCCCCCGTCGGCGCGCGTGTAGCGGGCCTCGACGTTGACCTGGGGCAGGAACCGGCTGCGCGCCTCGGCCAGCGCCGCCAGCTGGCGTTCGATGTCGAATCCCTGGCCCTTCAGCGCCAGGTTCGCTCGCAGGGCTTCGCGGACGTAGTCATCAACCACGACCGCCAACGGCCGTCCGACATCGCCATCAGCGACAGCGGCGTGGCTGACAATGAGGCTGAGGATGGCAGCTGTTCGAAACATGCAGGGGTATTCCGTCAGTCCCGCCGCAGCGACTGGGTGGCCATGCGGATGCCCTGCTCGATGAGATCGGCGGGGCTCACCTGGTGCTGTGCAAGCACAGCCCGCTTCATCCGCGCGATCTGGATGACGCCGTGGGTCATGCCCCACAGGGCCATCGAAACCGCATTAGGTTCGCCTGCCTCCCGGGAAATGGACCCATCCGCCATGCCCTCGGCCAGCGCCGCGGTCATCAGGCCGTGCACCTGGCCCCCGGCGGCGAGGCAAGCCTGCAAATTGCTTTCCGGGTCGGCGGCTGACGTATCGCTGGCTTCGAAGCGGGCCAGCGCCTCGAACTGGACCGGCTGTTCGCTGGCGAAGGCCACATAGGCACGACCCATGGCCACGACCCGGTCGAGGCCGCGTTCACCCGCCGTGGCGCAGGCGGCAAACCGGGCGTGAAGTTCAGCCAGGGCCCGCTGGCAGATCCCCATGTGCAGGTCCACCCGGTCCTGGAAGTAGACATAGAGCAGCGCCCGCGAGAGACGGGCTTCCCGGGCCACCTGCTCCATGGTCAGGGCCTCAATACCTGCCTGGGCAACAACCGCCTCGGCGGCGTCGAGAATGTCGTTACGGCGGCGCTCTTTTTCTTCCAGGCGGCGCTCGACGAGGGGATCCATGGGCGCAGCCTACGCGCCACTTTGACAGTCTGTCAATCAAACGACAACTGTCTATGTTACTGATTCTTTTCGCTGTTCTGCAGCCTCGCTGAAATCCGGGTCCGGCAGGGCCTTGAAGGCCGAGCGCAGGGCGTCCCCCCAGCTGCTGCGGATCAGGTGGAAATAGCTGTCATCCTCGTCGATCACCCGGTGCAGCCCGACCCGCAGCTCACCGGAGCGGACCAGCAGCAGATCAATGGGCAGGCCCACCGACAGGTTGGAGCGGATCGTCGAGTCCATCGAGATCAGCGCGCACTTGGCCGCCTCCTCCAGGGAGGTCTCCCGGCGAATCACGCGGTCGAGGATCGGCTTGCCGTACTTGAACTCGCCGATCTGGAAAAAACTGGTATCCGTCGTGGCCTCAATGAAGTTTGCCGCCGGGTAAACGTTGAACAGGCGCGGTGGCTCACCAGCCACCTGCCCACCGAGCAGACAGTTCACATTGAATTCGTAGCCGAAGGCCTTGAGCGACTCCGCATCCCGGCGGTGAACCTCGCGAATGGCCTCGCCGACACACCGCGCGGCCTCGAACATGCCGGGCACGTCGAACAGGTTCGGCTGGCCGGGCTCGGGATTGGCAATCGCCTCGCGAAGCAGGTTCACCACGGCCTGGCAGGCGGCGAGGTTGCCGGCCGTCATCAGCACGAACACCCGGTCTTTGGGACGCTGGAAGACGGTCACCTTGCGGAAGGTGCTGATGTTGTCGAGACCCGCGTTGGTGCGGGAGTCGGACACCATCACGATGCCCTGGTCGAGGAGCATGCCGATGCAATAGGTCATCCGGAGATCCGCCAGTCGGAAGGACGCGACATGCTAACGCAACAGGGAGCTACTGGCCCGCCGATGACCCGACATAAACCCGCACGCTCATCTCCTCCTCGCCACCGCCGCGGCGCACGCCACGGACAGGGCAGGCATCGAGATAGTCCCGGCCGATGGCCAGCCGGCAATAGCGCCCCGTCGCGGGCTGCAGATTGGTGACATCCAGCGTGAACCAGGCCTGTCCGCCCGGGATCCAGGCCTCCGCCCACGCATGGCTTGCCACCTCGACGTTGTCACTGAGGATATAGCCGCTGACGTAGCGGGCCGGCACTCCACGGGCATGACAGGCAGAGATGAAGAGATGGGTGTGGTCCTGGCAGACACCCTTGCCGAGCGCGAGCACTTCGCCGGCATCATGGTCCACTTCGGTGGACCCGGGCACGTACTCCACGGCGTCGCGGATGCGTCCGGCCAGGGCCAGCAGCTGATCCCGCGTCACGTCCGGACCCCAGGGCCCGGCGAGGGTGCGGATCGCGTCGTTGGTGCGGGTAAGGCGGGTACCTGCCAGGAACACCAGCGGCGACAGGCCATTCTCATCCGGTGGCAGCATGGCGTCCGTATCCCCGGAATCGACGATGCCCTGGGCGAGTATCCGGATTTCCGCCCGGGGATCATCGATCGTGACCAGATGAGTGAGATTACCGAACGGGTCCGTATGTTCCACCCGTCGCCCCGGTGTGGCCAGCATCCAGCGCACGGTGCGCTGGCACTGGTCCGGACGGGGCGTCAGCCGGATCAGCTGCACCGTAGCCCCGATCGGTCGCGCGTACTGGTAAACCGTCTCGTGGCGGATATGCAGCTGCATGTCAGGCGGCCTCGCCGAGCAGGAAGTCTGCCGAGATCCGGATTCCCAGCGCCCGGACCCGCTGCGAGAAATCGGTGAGGAATTCGTGCAGGCCGCGGGCGATCAGGGTATCTGCCCGGGCGAAGCGCAGTTCGGCGTGGAGCTGCCCGGCCTGGCGTTCGGTTTCGGCCGACTGCAGGTTGGCGACATTGCGCAGGTGGACGTTGATCTCCTCCATGCAGCGAAGCAGCGAACGGGGCATGTCGGCTCGCAGGATCAGCAGTTCAGCCACCCGATCCGGCGTGATGCGATCCCGGTACGCCTGCCGGTAAATCTGGAAGGCTGACATCGACCGCAGCAGCTGACTGTAGCGGTAATAGTCCGCTTCCTCACCGCCAGTGAGACCGCGGGGCGCCAGCACCCGGAGGTTGACGTCCAGCATCCGTGCCGTGTTGTCCGCACGCTCGAGGAAGGTCCCGATCCGGCTGAACTGGAATCCCTCGGTACGCAGCATGGTGTTGATGGTTGCCCCGCTGGTCAGGTGGGACCGCTGCCGCACCCATTCGAAGAAGCCGGCGAGCTCATCCCGGTTCATCGGGCCCGCCACCCGGTGCCGAAGGTCGAGCCAGGTGGCATTGATCGTCTCCCAGATCTCGGTTGTCAGCGCCCCGCGCACGGCCCTGGCGTTCTCCCGGGCATCCCGCAGGCAGCTCACGATGCTGAAAGGACTCGCCGGGTCGAAGGACAGCAGTGACAGCACACGTGCCTGGTCGATGGGGCCATGCCGCTCGGTATAGTGCTCAAGCGCCCCCACCACGGCGAGCGATGCCGCCCAGCTCTGGCTGGCCTCGTCGCTGGAGCGGGGCAGCAGCGCGGCACTCATGTTGACGTCGAGCAGGCGCGCGAGATTCTCCGCCCGCTCGATGTAACGGGCCATCCAGTAAAGGTGATCGGCGGTGCGGCTCAGCATGGCCAGTCAGGTCTCCAGCACCCAGGTGTCCTTGGTGCCGCCGCCCTGGGACGAATTGACCACCAGGGATCCTTCCCGGAGCGCAACCCGCGTCAGGCCGCCGGGCACGATGCGTACTTCCCGACCCGACAGCACGAAGGGCCGCAGATCCACATGACGGGGTGCTATCCCGCTTTCGACGAAGGTCGGGCAGGTGGACAGGGCCAGGGTCGGCTGGGCGATATAGCCGGCCGGGTTGGCCCGGATGCGGGCCCGGAAGTCGTCGATCTCGGCCCGGGTCGCGGCCGGACCGACCAGCATTCCGTAGCCACCCGCCCCGTGCACCTCCTTCACGACCAGCTCGTCAAGGTGCTCGAGCGCATAGGCGCAGTCATCAGGCTTACGCAGGATCCACGTCGGGACATTCGGAATCAGTGGCTCCTCGTCGCAGTAGAAGCGGATCATCTCGGGGACGTACGGATAGATGGACTTGTCGTCGGCGATGCC
>CAYOXI010000038.1:0-24449 GCA_964407855.1 uncultured Chromatiaceae bacterium | reverse complement strand
TGATCTCGGCACCCTGGCCGGGCGTCAGCACGAAGGAGATTTCATCCCGCCACGCCGACAGCGGGGTTGTCGTCGTCGGTACCGCTGCCGACGCCTCGGGCGCAACGTCCCTGGCAGCAGCCACGTCCTGCGCCGCCTCGCGGGCCAGCTGCATCTTGATCTCGCCCATCTGGGTGAGGCCGAGCACGCGTCCCATGCCGGTCGGATCGACAGCGTATTCCGACGGCAGGACGACGAAGACCAGTATCAGCAGTGCCGTGATAGCCGCAATCCAGGTGGAGCGCCTGAGCTGGGCGGAGCTTGGCAGTTCTGCCCGCGTCGGAAGATCGGTGTTGTACATGACGTGAATCCTGTCAGCTCACGGGGGCAAGGAAGAAGCCTGCGATCTGGTAGCCGGTCAGCAGGAAGCCGGCCGCCATCAGCGCGACGTTCATGGTGTAGGCGT
This sequence comes from uncultured Chromatiaceae bacterium, assembly GCA_964407855.1. Classification (GTDB taxonomy): domain Bacteria; phylum Pseudomonadota; class Gammaproteobacteria; order Steroidobacterales; genus SHZI01. The sequence goes on along the minus strand of CAYOXI010000038.1, from coordinate 24,004 downwards.
GCTGCCAGAAGCTGGGCCGTTTCCGCCAGTAGCTGATCACGATCAGGATCGCGAACAGCGCCAGCAGCTGGCCGATCTCGACGCCCACGTTGAAGGCCAGCAGGTTGGGCACCAGTCCGTCCGGCGAGATTTCGTACTCGATGATCTTGGTTGAGAGCCCGAAGCCGTGGAAAAAGCCGAAGATCAGCGTCGCCGCACGGGTATCCGGCTGGAAGCCGAACCAGCGCTGATAGGCCCCCAGGTTGTCGAGCGCCTTGTAAACCACCGAGAGGCCGATGATCGCGTCGATGAGGTAGCTGTTGATGCCGATGTTGAAATAGACGCCCGCGAGCATCGTCGTCGAATGGCCGATGGCGAACAGGCTGACATACAGCGCGATGTGTTTGGCCCGGTAGAGAAAGAAGATCACGCCGAACAGGAACAGGATGTGGTCGTATCCGGTGACCATGTGCTTGGCCCCGAGGTAGATGAAGGGGATCAGGTGTACCCCGGTGATCTCCTGGATGTAGCCCTTGTCGCCTTCGGCGACGGCGTGGGCAAAGGCCGTACCGGCGAGCAGCACCTGGCCGAGCAGAACGGCGAGCGTGATCAGGGCAGGCCGCCCGCGCCCATGGAGAGGGCGGACCTCGCGGGAAAATCTCTGCATTGAAGGTATCCCCTACTGGGGGATAGGATAGCAGTCCTTATGCTGTACATCCTCAGGAACCGCACCTACCGCCATCTCTTTCTTGCCCAGGTCATCGCCCTGGTCGGGACGGGCCTGGCGACCGTCGCACTCGGCCTGCTGGCCTTCGATCTGGCCGGAGCCGACGCGGGTGCGGTGCTGGGGACGGCGCTCGCCATCAAGATGATTGCCTACGTCAGCGTCGCACCGATCGCGTCGGCCTTCGCCGAGCGGGTGCCGCGTCGTGCCATGCTGGTCACACTGGACATCGTGCGCGCGGCGGTCGCAATGCTGTTGCCCTTCGTCACCGAGATCTGGCAGGTGTATGTGCTGATCTTCGTGCTGCAATCAGCCTCGGCCGCCTTCACGCCCACTTTCCAGGCGACGATTCCCGACATCCTGCCGGACGAGAAGGACTACACGCGCGCCCTGTCGCTCTCCCGCCTGGCCTACGATCTCGAAAGCGTGGTCAGTCCGATGCTGGCAGCGGCACTGCTGGCCTTCATTTCCTTCCACAACCTGTTCGCCGGCACGGTGATCGGCTTCCTGGTGTCGGCGGCTCTGGTGGTTTCGGTCGTGCTGCCGAGCCCGAAGCCCCCGCAGCCACGCGGCATCTACGCTCGCACGACGCGTGGCATCCGCATCTACCTGGCAACACCGCGGCTGCGCGGCCTGCTCGCGATCAACCTGGCCGTCGCCGCCGCGGGCGCACTGGTGATCGTCAACACCGTGGTCTATGTGCGGTCGACCTTCGGCCTGGACAACCAGGCGATGGCGGTGGCGCTGGCAGCCTTCGGCGGCGGCTCGATGGTGGCGGCACTGGCGCTGCCGAAACTGCTGGAGCGGGTGGCCGACCGCGCCGTGATGCTGGCAGGCGCGTCGTTGCTGGTTGTGGGCACGCTCGCGGCCGCGGCACTGCCCGGTTACGGCTGGTTGCTGCCGCTGTGGTTCGTGCTCGGCCTCGGGTATTCGACGGCACAGACGCCCTCCGGGCGGCTGCTCAGGCGTTCGGCCAATGCCGAGGACCGCCCGGCGGTGTTCGCGGCCCAGTTTGCGCTGTCCCACGCCTGCTGGCTGCTCGCCTATCCCCTGGCCGGCTGGGCCGGCGCCGCCCTTGGACTGCCGGTGACGGCCATCCTCCTCGCGGCGCTGGCCGCCGTCGCAATCGGCATCGGCCTTGCGGTCTGGCCCGCGGGCGATCCGGAGTCTGTCCCGCACGAGCATGACGAACTGCCGGCGGACCATCCGCACATCGCCGGTGACGCTGGCCGGCATCGGCATGCCCACACTTTCGTAATCGACGACATGCACCACGCGTGGCCACGCGAGCGCTGAGCGGGAGCAGGTCCGGCCAAGGCGTGATGCGTCGTTCTAGTGCGATGCACAAGGCGCCTGCCTTCGATTGGTGCCGATGTGTTCGGTAATCCCGGTGGATCTGGTTGAATGGCCGTATCAGTAAGGAGTCCCCGTATTGAACCTGCAAGGGAAATGGTCGCTGGTTACCGGTGCGAGCCGCGGCGTGGGTTTGCAGGTCGCCACGGCCCTCGCGGCCCTGGGTTGCAACGTTGTCCTCCATGCCCGGCGCAAGGAGCATCTGGCCGGGCTGGCTGCCAGCCTCCGGACAACGACTGCTTCCGTGATCGTGGTCGCCGGGGATCTTGCCCATCAGGACCAGGTCGACACCCTGCTGGACGACATGCTCGACCAGATCCCGCAGGTGGATATTCTCATCAATAATGCGGCCATCATGGCCCCGTACCGTGCCAATCCCTGGCAGACCACGGCAGAGGACTATCGCAGCAGTTTTGAAGTCAACGTGATCAGTCTGGCGCGGATCTGCAATCGCCTCGTTCCCCTGATGCTCCGGAGAAAGTGGGGCCGCGTCGTCAATGTCACCTCGGGCATCGAGAATCAGCCCGAGCTGAGTGCTTACGCGGTGTCAAAAGCGGCCGTCGACAAGTTCGTTCGCGACTTTGCCCCGAGCCTGTCCGGCACCGGTGTAACGATGAATCTCCTGGATCCAGGCTGGCTGCGCACCGACATGGGCGGTGCGAGCGCACCTCATGACCCGTCCAGCGTGATCCCTGGCGCCCTGGTTCCCGTACTCGCCGACGACGGGATCAGTGGCCGGCTGTTTCGGGCGCAGGACTATGCGGGCAGGTCGCTTGCTGATGCCGTTGCCCACGCAAGGGCAATCCATGCCCCCGCAATCAGCGTATGAAGCGCATGCTGTCGAGATGCACCGTGACGGGTCGCCGCTGTCCCTCGATCACGACCACAAAGCCGGTCTTGATGCTCGACAGGTCGATTTTCCCGAGTGGCACGCGGTAGCGCTCCCAACCTGGCTTGAGGACGATGTCCCGGAGCTCGTGCTTGCCCGAGTCGGGGAAAGCCGCATCCTGGCCGATGAGGCCGACGCCGAAGGAAACCCGTTCACCGCCAAATTCCCCGCGCGCCCACAGCTCAAGGGAGCTTGCGCCGGTAAGGTCATGACCGCCATCCTGTTCGCCCCAGTTGTCTGCCGGGTGCTGCCAGGCGACACCGACCCAGCCGAACTCACCGTCATATCGCAGTTTGATCGCATGCTTCCCGGCGTGCGGGTTCTCCGCGTACTTGCCGTCGATGGTCAGTGCCTTGATGTTCCCCATCCAGCCGGACGGTACCCAGGGCATGCCCTCGAGGTCGTCGTGATAGACGTAGACCGGTAACGGGACACCCGGCTTGCCCTTGACGAGCAGCGGCAGGTTGGCCGTGGCCGCATTGCCCGCGTCGTCGTACGCCTGGAAGAACAATCGATACGCGCCGGGTTCCTGCGGCATGCGGACCCGCGCATGGTCATTTCCGGCCGCCAGTATTGCGCCGTCGATGTCAGGCAGCATCGGACGGAAGTCGCCCCCTGTCGAATACTCGTTGTCCTCCCGACGCAGCGCCCAGCGAACCTGCAGCTCGCCTCCTTCCGGATCGGAAGCCCCGGCATCCACCCGGAGCCTGGCGCCGGGGTCCAGCTCCGTAGCGCCACGCGCCACCAGGGGTTGCACGATCGGTGCACGGTTGGCTGGCGGCTGGCCCGACCACAGTTCAGTCATGGTGTCGATCGCGGCAAGCCGTGCGCCATCGGCCAGGAACATCCCGAACCACGTTGCCGTGGCTTCCATCTTGTAGCCCCACGTGAACGCGTAGGAACCGAGCGCCAGGCCAGGAGCACCGGCCACGGCAGCTGCGTAGCTGCGCCGGTAGTACTCCGCCTTCTCGCTGCTCGTCAGTTCGATCGGGGCATCCCACCCGGTGCGCGGTGATTCCCAGGCGCCAGGATGCCCAAACTCGGTCAGGATATAGGGCCTGGTCGCACCGGCGGCGCGATACCGGTCGGGCAGGGACGGCGCACCGCCGTAGGAATTGATCCCGTGGATGTCAATCGCCGGACAGCACTCGGCCAGGCTGGCGATCCGGCGCCCGCCGATCTCGGCGGTCACCGTCATGGTGGGGTGGGCCGGGTCCAGCTGCTTGACCATCCCGGCGATGGCGTTGACGGCCGACCAGATCGCCGGGTCGTCGCCGTCCTCGAAACCCTCCATTTCGTTGCCGATACCCCAGAGCAGCAGCGCGGGATGGTCCTTGTAGCGCAGTACGGTGCGGCGGGCCCGCTCGAACTGCTCCCGAACCTGGGTCTCGTCCCGGTAGTCGAAGCCGTGGCGTGCATGCCCCAGCCAGATGCCGATTGTGACGGTCAGCCCGAGGCGGTGCGCCTCGTCCAGCAGCGGGTCGAGGTCATCCGCCCCCCAGGTGCGTATCGAGTTTGCCCCGGCAGCGGCCAGCTGCGGCAGCGAGCCGCTGCCGCCGGCGCCACGAATGAAGTACGGCTCGCCGCCCCGTAGCAGTTGCCAGCCCTCGGCGACCCGCTCCAGCTCCACCGGAATAGCCCCGGCATTGGCACTCCCATGCAACAGCTCCGCAGTGGCCACCAGCAGGCAGAAGACGCCGACGAGTTTTCCCATGTAGCGTCCTGGTCCCGGCTGGCCGTGCCGCCTCGCAGCCGGCAGCTTCTCGTGCCACGCTAGAAAACGTTGACGAAGACCAGGCCATCAGCGAACAGCGGGGGCGTAGCCGGCCGGTAGGTGTAGCCCCATTCGCCGATCAGCGCCAGCGTCAGCAACGGCGCGCCGGGCACCAGCTGCGCCCATCCGGTGGAGTCCACCCGGTAGAGGTTGTCCGCCGTCAACTCGTTCAGGGTCGCCGGGAAGGCTACCGGCGCGCCCGGGTTATTCGGATCGAGGCCCGCGCAGCACTCGAAGAACGTCACCGAGCCGAAGAAGTTGTCCAGGACTGACCGATAGGCCCTGAGCGCCTGCGTCTGGATGATCGGGTCACCCGCCGCGTCCCAAAGCTCGTGCAGCGCCCGCGCCGTATACCACTGATTCTCGCCGGAAGGGAAACGTGCCAGTGCCGTCGCCCAGAAAAAGAAGCGGGCCTTCGCGCCGGTAGGCCCCGCCGGGATTTCGTTGGCCAGGTCGAACTTTGTCTCCGCGTCGGGATTGTTGACATCGAACTCCCTGATGACTGCGGTCCGGAACGGATTCTCGGGGTCCGAGAGCACGCAGCTCTCAGCAAAGATGCCGACGTCAGCGCAGGCGAGGTCGAGCAGGGTATCAGTGGGTAAACCGATCTCGCTGATCACTTCACCATCGCCACTGCCCGGCGAGCCGCAGCCAGCCATGAGCACCATCACGCTGCCGAGAACCGCCCCGGCCATCCGGGCATATGCACGCTGCGACGTCCGCTGAACTCGTTCACTCATGAAATCAATTCCTGCGTCCAGGTGGATTGGTTCCACCAAAATTCAGAATGTAATAGAGGACACCCTGGGTGAGAAAATCGTTCTCACCGTCCAGGAATTCATCGCCAGGCGAGTTCTCATCCAGCGACCTGTACAGGATACGAAGACCGATCTGGGAAGACCGGCCTTCCCTCTTGCCTTCATCCAGGAGCAGGGTGTACTCGAGCTTGAACTGCTCAGGGAAGGTAATGTTGAACTGGCGATGGAAATCATACGGCCCGAACGCATCCTTCTTGAAGTAACCGGAGATCACGTGCCGATCAGCCAGTACGACCTTGGCGTCGAACTCCCAGAACTTCCGCGTACCGCCGTTTGGGTCGCCCGTTGACTGCAGGAACCCACGTTGCACATTGGCGATGATTCGCGTGTTGACACTCGGGTTGTAAACCATCCTGCTGGAGACCTCCCAGACATCTTCCGGAGGCAGTCCGACACCGAATGCGGGGTTGCTTCGGGTCGGCTCGAAGAAGAACTGGTACGAGTCGGTTGCGGTCGGATACTCGGTATAGTTCGCTCCGATATTGAACGCAAACTTCGCGTCTTCCCGAAAGTCATTGTCCCACTGGTAGAAATTTGTCGCTCCGGTGGGGTCATACGTCACAAACAGTTCGGCCGCGCGGGCTTCCCGGTTGCCCAGGACAGCAAACGGGTCGCTATCACGGTCGCGCGGATTGGTGCCGGGCCGGAGGTCACCTCCGACGATCTCCGGCGGGATGATCGGGTTTGCATCAACCAGATTGTCGCGATGGAGGTAGCGGGGAAAGACCATCCAGTTGCCAAAGTTCATCATCACGCCCGCTTCATACTCGCGCTTGTTGCCGAGCGCGTCGTACGGCAGGCGCGTACCAAACTCCGTCAGTTGATCCCCGCCATCGGCGACCAGGCCCGCTTGATGTGTGGCCAGGTAGCCGAGTGCACCGAACACCGGGAAACTCAGTTTTGCCTTGAATCCGAGCGTGTCACTCCAGTCGATCTCGTCAAGCAGGATCTCAGTACCTTCCACGCGATCGTAGACGTCGTCCCGCTTCTCGGTACTGGCGATAATGCCGCCCAGCTCAAGCCGGATGTCTGCCGTGAGGTCGGTTCTGGTATACAGCGTGGCCTGCCGGGTCTCGCGTTCCGTGGCGCTGGTTGCGGTGGCGCTGTCGCCCAGCCGGTCGAGGTCTTCCGAGAAGATCACGGTGAATTCGGTCTGGCCCAGTCTCGAACTGCCGAGAAATGGCAGCGCCTTGTTGAATAGCGAGCTGTACTTGAGCACCGCCTTGGGATTGGCGCCCCAGTAGATTTCCGGGCCGATGACAAACTTGAGTCCTTCGAGGGACTGCTTGCCGGCAAACTCGATACCCTCGGGCGCCTTGGCGTTCCAGATGTCCTGCCCATCGATGTCAGTGGCTTCCCGGATCAGGCCGAAGAAGTCACCCTCGTATTTCCAGTGGTAACGGGGCGTGTGATAGAAAACCTCTATATCTGCCAGTTCGCCTTCGTAGGTTGCGCTGAAATCGTAAATTTCGACGCGCTCGCGGTCGTTGAATGTGATGGTGGGTGAAACGGGGCCAGGGATATTGGAATCAGGGTTCAGGCCCACCACATCGACGGCCGCGCCACGTCGCCCGTACTGGATTTCCAGCGGCTCCAGGTCAGCGACGTTTCCCAGCACGTTTACGGTAAATTGCCCGTCGATTTTCGCAGTCGGGCTGAAAGCGAAATCCAGGAATACCATCTGTCCGTCGGAAAACTCGTCGCCGTCATCGCCAAATAGTTCGATGTCAGCCTCGCTTGCCTTCATGGCAAACTCCGCCTTCAGGCTGCCGCCGGTAAAGCGCAGCAGCTTTCTCTTCTCCTGACCTGCACTCCTGAGCTCACGCACTTCGCTCTTCAGCGCCAGGTAGTCCATATCGATATTACTGAAGGCCTGGTTGATGGCTTCCTTCTTGTACTGGTAGGGGTCTACCCGCCAGATCTCCGAGAGCACGTCGTATGCCATGCGCGGCCTGGCGATGGCTACGCCATCAGCATTAAACGTGCCGAGAGCAGCAATTCCCCACCACTCTTCATTCATGTTGTTCTTGCCGGGAACGAAATCATTAGGGTAGCCCTGGTTGGCCCACGACGCGTTGGTATCGTGTATATCGAGCCGCTCCTCCTGCAGGTACTTCCACCACTCGTCGCGCCACTCGAAGACAAAGCCACCGATCGCGTTGCCTTCTTCTCCATTGCCATGACTCTTGTTGTACATCTCCTGCCATTGGCTCTTCAGGAATTCTGCCTGCGACACCTGATCTTCGGTGAAGGTGCGCGCATTGAACGCATCAGCTCCGAACTCGAAGAATGCCACCGGCACGTCAAGCTTCTCCGCGACCGTTGCCCACAGGTCAGTGAAGTTCTTGCCGCGATAGGCGTTGACACCGAGCAGATCAAGGTCGGTGCAGATCTCGGCGATCAGATCAATATACTGCAGGTCGCCGTTGACGAACGTGAACAGGTGATTCGGAGCGATCTTCTTGCCCTCCTGCATGACCTCGTTGAAAAGGCTGTACAGATAGCGGGCCTTGGCGGTGTTCTGCTCCCCTTCCGGAAGATTCTCGATTTCGAAACTCTTCCAGGACAAGCCGTAGTTGCTCTCGTTGCCGAAGGCGAACATCAGCACCCCGGGGACGTCCTTGTACTGGCTGACCAGTTCCAGCGCTTCCTTCTTCAGGGTTGCCCGCGTGAGCGGGTCGGAGTAGTCGGTAAAGGGCACCCATTTGCCGCCGATTGTCGCGCCATACCGTCCCAGCAGCGGATTGATCACCATCATGACCCCGTACTCCTGGTAGATGTACGTGATCCACTTCGGCGGCATGATGTTGAAGCTGCGCACCGCATTGACCCCAGCGGCTTTCAACAGCCCGAAATCGTAGTCGAGGACTTTTCTGACGTTTTCATCTGACTGGCCCCACAGGTTGTACGTGTAGTTCTCGCCAATCGGGGTGTAGCCCCACACAACGCCCTTGATGTAGAAGTCACTGCCATTGACCTGCAGCTTCCAGCCGTTCTCATCGTTGTACAGCGTGACCTTGTCAGCAGCATGCGCTTGACTTGCCAGCAGTGCTGCGAGAAGTATCCCGAGCGTCAGCCATCGGCGCGGGTTCTTCAGGCCATCAAGGAAGTTCAAAGACGACATGGGGAATGCTCTCTCTGGAATGTCGGAAGTGTGCCACTGGCCGGTTGCCGGGCGGGTGCCTGCATTCACAGGCCGGCTCGTTCAGGTGCGGCTGGCGCCTCGTCAACGAACTGATAGACGCGGACAAAGTCGACAAGCATCTCCTGGGAAAAGGTTTCGTTGCTGTCTGGTGGCTGGTTGCCGCTACCCAACGTCCCACCGACGGCGACGTTGAGTATCAGGAAGAACTCGCTCAGGAATTCCTCCATCGTGCCCGGAGAAATCGTGCGATGGAAGTACGGCACGCCGTCCATGCTGCCCACGACCCGATCTGCATTCCAGTCAACCTCCCAGGTATGAAAGTCATCGCCCAAGGAACCTGGAAAGGTCTCGTGCTGGCTGTCAGACACCCAGCCTGCCGGAAATCCGCAGGCTTCGGGTGCCTGTATGCTCTCATCGCACCAGTGCATCGTGGTGTGGGTCGTCCTGTCATTCGAATTGAAGGTGTGCATCTTCATGAAGTTCAGTTCGCCGCACTGAGGCCAGGGGACTTCAGGGTAGGAAGAGCCCAGGCTCCAGAAGGCTGGCCACACGGAGTTGCCGACCGGGGGCTTGATGCGGGCGACAACCCTGCCGAATCGGAAATCGAACTTGCCTTTGGAATTTATCTTGCCGGAAGTGATTGTCCCGTCGCGCGAACCACAAGGTGGGATCAGGCACTTCGCCGTGAGTACCAGGTTACCGTTCTCGACGCGCACGTTGTCACTGGAATCCGTGTACAACTGCCACTCGTTGTTTCCCCAGCCGTCGTTATTGGGTCCATACCCGGTTTCCACCGTCCACCAGGCCACGGAAGGCGCGGTGCCGCTGTCGAATTCGTCAGCGAAGACAAGCACCATGCTGCCGTCATTGGCAGTCTGCGGCGGGCCCGGCGTCGACGGCATGCTCATCTGGGTGGTGCAGGCCGTGAGGAGCATGGCCGCCAGCGTCACTGGTAGTGTGTATACCAGTCTCATTCGAGCAATGTCCTCCTGATACCCGGCGATGGTTGGTTCGGCCACCCGGTAGCCCAGGCTCACTGGTACAGCCTGATCCAGTCAACCAGCATGGTCCGCGGCCAGGCCGTTCCATCCGGGTTGGGTACCGGATTACCACCGATGGCCACGTTCAGAATCATGAAGAAATCATCGAGAAACTCCTCCATCGTGTCCGGCTGGATCGCGGTGGAGTAGTAGGTTGTGCCATTGACCCTCCACGTAACGCCAGAGGCATTCCACTCCGCCTCATAGATCTGGAAGTCATTGACGAGTGACGTGCCGATGTTCCTCTTGCTGGTGATCGTGCGGTAGCCGGTCGGAAACGGGGCACAGAGGCCGCCGGCCAGCGACTCGTCGCACCAGTGCAGGGTGAAGCTGGCTTCCATGTTGCTGACGCCGCCACTGTTGAACATCTCCACGATGTCCAGTTCGCCGGCCTTCGGCCAGCCGGTGATCGGGAACTTCTCGCCCAGCATCCAGAACGCGGGCCAGCTGCCTCTGCCCGTGGGGAACCTGATGCGGGCCTGCAGCCGGCCAAAACGGAAGGAGAAGCCGGCTTTGCTCTGGCTGGGGAGGGAAATGATCCTGGCCGAGGTGATCGAGCCATCACGTTTGCCGCAGCCTGGCGGCGGGGTGGGCGAAGGACAGAGTCCCGTGTCCAGTTGCGCGGCAATGCTCAGATAGCCATTGCCGGCATCTTCCGGATCCTGGTAGACAATCTGGACATTGGCCGGATTGTTCGTGTACAGCTGCCATTCGTCATTGCCCCAGCCTGAATTGCCCGGGCCGTAGCCGGTCTCCAGCGTCCAGATGTCGGGATCCGGGGCTGTGCCGGTGTTGAATTCTTCCTGCCATACCAGGGACAGGCTCCCACCGGACGATCCCCCGGGTCCGACCAGCCTGGCGTCATCCCAGCGGACGGTGCCGCCAGCCGCGGCCGGCGGGGTCAGCACGTGCAGCAGCAGCAGCCTGGCCGACACTGTTCCCGGCGGGGCGGTTGCCGAGACTGTCACCTCGGTCCAGTCGGAGGTCTCGGCGCCGTCCTGCACCGGCAGGTAGATATTGACGCCGTCATCGATCGGGTCGACGAAATCCTCGGCCCTGCCCAGTTCGGTGCCGGTGCCGTTCGGCCCGTCCCAGAAGGTCAGCTGCACGATACCGAGGTTGTTCAGCGGGTCGCCCACCCAGTTCATGGCCCAGACCGATGCCGTGTAAGGCGCTCCCGGGATGGCCTCGACCGTCTGGAACGCGCCGGCGTCCACGCCGAACTGCTTGAGCGACTGGCTGCCCGGCTCGCGTGATACCGGTCCGAAGGCCGGACCGGCCGTGTTGTTGGTGAAGTTGCCGGGATTGAAACACTGCCAGCCGGTCGAGCAGGCCACGTCGCCGCCCGATGCATCGGGAGATTCGAAGCCGCCGTTGGCGAGCAGCTGTGAAGCGGGTGGCGGCGACAACGCCGGACCGATGAGCCTGGCGTCATCCCAGCGGACGGTGCCGCCAGCCGGGGCCGGCGGGGTCAGCACATGCAGCAGCAGCAGCCGGGCCGACACGGTGCCCGCCGGGGCGGTTGCCGAGACGGTAACCTGGGTCCAGTCGGAGGTCTCGGCGCCGTCCTGCACCGGCAGGTAAATGTTGACGCCGTCATCGATGGGGTCGACGAAGGCCTCGGCGGTACCAAGCACGTTGCCGGTCCCGTTGGGCCCGTCCCAGAAGGTCAGCTGCACGATACCGAGGTTGTTCAGCGGGTCGCCCACCCAGTTCATGGCCCAGACCGATGCCGTGTAAGGCGCTCCCGGGATGGCCTCGACCGTCTGGAACGCGCCGGCGTCCACGCCGAACTGCTTGAGCGACTGGCTGCCCGGCTCGCGTGATACCGGTCCGAAGGCCGGACCGGCCGTGTTGTTGGTGAAGTTGCCGGGATTGAAACACTGCCAGCCGGTCGAGCAGGCCACGTCGCCGCCCGATGCATCGGGAGATTCGAAGCCGCCGTTGGTCAGGAGATCCATGGTGCCGCCGCCCGGGAAGGGCGGAAAGCCTGGAAACGGCCAGCTGAAGGTGTTTGACCCTCCCAGCGACCTGTAGGTCTCGTAAAAGTTCGCGAGCGCTGTTGCCGAGTCAATCACGGGATTGCTCGTGACCATGCCGATCACCGTGTCCACCTCCGCATCGCTCGCGGTCGTGAAATCCAGCGACAGGCTCGCGGCCATCGTCCGCGTGCTGTTGCTGATGGTCAGCCCGTTGGCAAAGTCTGCATCCGCGTCGACGCTTTGCAGGAAACGCATCAGCCTGGTCGCTGCGTTCGGCATCGCCGCAGTGCCCGGATCAGGGCTGCCGGTCAGTTCGACGGGTGTCAGGAGCGGACCCGCGGGGAGGCTGCCGAGTTCGATGCCGCCGACGGTGAAGGTAATGACTTCACCTGCGAAATAGAGAAATTCGCCGGAGGCGTTGGTGGTTCCGGACTGGGTAGCCGTCGAGAAGGTTGCCCCCTCCACGGGCGAATTGACCAGCACACCGACCAGCGGTGCGGGTGGCGTGGCCGGAACCCGTTCCGGCCCGCTGCCAGTGCCGCATCCCGGGAGGATCAGCGCCGCGTTCATGATCAGGATCGCGGCAAGTGGGCGCATGAAATCTGGTGGACGCATTACATCGCTCTCTGCACGGATGGCAGCCGGTCGCTCACAAGGCTACTGTTATTACCAATCCATGACAGCGTTGTCAATTGATCGGTCACGGCGAGAGCAGTTGGTCGCTGTTCAGCAGCAGTTCGATAAGGCGGATACGACCGCTGCGCTGGAATATCTCCTGAGCCTCCTGCGACGGAAGCATCAGTGACGGCATCGCGGTGCGCATGCCGTTGTCCCGGACAATGGTCAGCGTGGGCCTGGCAGAATCATCCAGCCGGTAACAGACAGGTACCTGACACCAGGTAAAGGCCAGGCCGGGGCCAGGCACGTCCAGGTCCTGCCACTGCCCCTCCACATCCAGGAAGCGGAATGGCTCGGGCGCGCCGCTGAACTCACGAGCTCGCAGCAATGACGGATCGAACCGCACCGATCCAGCGCGCACCAGCACCCCCAGTTCGGCCAGCCGGGTCAGTATTTCTTCCTTGACTGAACCGGTCATGCCCGGCTGCTGGGCACCCGCATGTGCCGGGGTATGCGAATACGGATCGGTTGGCAACGCGCCATGCTCAGCGGGCGTCTTGTTGAAGCCCAGTCCGTCGCGCACCCGGTAGTACAGGACGCCAAGCCGCTGGCGGGTATTCTCGTCCGTGCCGCGCTCCCGGGCAGCAAGAAATACTTCCTGTATGGCGAGCAGCAGCTTGGACACCATGTGCCAGTAGATGCAGCCAAGGCCTTCGAAGCCGAACATGCCACCTGAACGTCCGGTAAACGCCTGGTGATTGAACACGGTTCCGTAAAGCGCCTCGACCGGCTTTCGCGCCGTCTCCAGCAGCTCGCCGTAGGCAGCAGACAGGCTGTTGAGGCGTTCAGTCAAAGCGCCGACGTTGATCAGATCCGCGTTGAAGCGGAAGGTGCCTGCGACGTCGCGTTCGATGATGCAGGAGTCGCCCTGACGCAGCATCCGCTCGAGCAGTGGAATGGCGGCTACGTCCGCGGCTGGAATGCGGTTCTTCTCGAGGAAGAGCGGCAGCTTCCGGTCAGGGTAGAGCAGGAATGACTGCTGATCTGGCCGGTACAGGTCGCTGCGGAACAGGGCTTCCAGCAACTCCACCGCCTCCTCTGGAGCAATGGCACCCGAGCTGAGTGCTGCTACCTGCCCTTCCAGCATGGGCTGTAACGTTGCGACATTGGCAGCGTCTGCCTGGAATTCCAGCATGTTATAGGCGTTGTAGAGGCCGTCCGGGCGTCGGTTGCCGTGGATACCGTGGTCGATCACTGCCAGTGCATCGGCAAGCATCTCGTCAATCGGCTCCAGACTCTGGGCTACGGTACCGGTGAACGACTCCTGCTCGTAGAGTGCCTGGCGATACCGGCTTGCTGCCAGGCCAAGTTGCCGGAGCACCTGATTGCGTTGCGCCCCGCCGACGGGGCCATCCCCGAGACATCCACGCACGCCACGCAACGTGCTGGCGGTTGCGACCAGCCACTGCTGCACCTCGATCGACAACTGTGCCGGCGGCTGATTTGCGAACAGCTCCCGCAGAAACCCGACATAGCGTCGCAGATAGCACAGGGTTACCACCGACAAGCCCTGGCCGACAAGGGCGTTGTTGGCGTCGTTCCACTCAGGCCGCTGGGTATTGAGCCAGATACCACCGTCCACCACCAGGTTGGCGAGCTTGCCAAGCAGGGGCACCAGCAGTTTCTCGAGCAATGTCACCTGGTATACATGCCCTTCTCCGTCCAGCAGCAGCTTGCCGTCTGCGCCCAGCAGAGCCACCCGCTGACTGATTCGCTTCGCCAGCTCGTCGTCGTAGTCGACCGTGCGCTTGGCGTCTTTAACCAGGTGCTCGAATGGCCTGATCCGGTAGGGAACGTTGGCGTAACTGAACAGGGGCTTCTGCAGGAGGTCGCTTAGCCGGGCCGGGTGAAACTGCCGCGACAACTCGAGCAGCTTGAGCAGGTAGATGATCTGGTGATCACCCCAGTAACCAATATAGCTCCACGGATCCTCCGGATCTTCCACTTCCCAGTCGATACCTTCATCGCTGATCCGATAGGGGTTATAGCCGTCCACCGTGGAGGCGTTGACGAACTTGGCAATAACGTCTTCGATCAGCTCCGGGAAGCCAAGCAGTAGCGCTTCCCAGTTCTGGAAAATGTCGCGCCAGTTACCCTGATACGTGAGCGGGACATTGCCCTGATCGTCCGTCAGCCTGATGACGAACTGGTTCCAGGGACGGCTGGGGTCGCCGTGGCGCCGCCCGAAGGTAATCGGCAGGAATTCCCGGGCCACGCGTATCAACTGCGAATCCCCGGTCTGCTCGATCGTCGAGCGCAATACCTGGTAAGGAATTTTGTCCGGTAACGACCCGAGGAGCAGCCGATGTCGGTCATGAACCCTGCGGTTGAAAAACCGGACGTGGCGAATGAAATTGCCCGACGGGATCAGATACCTGTCGGTCACGATACCGCCGCGCAGAATATTGAAGAGTACGTTCGCCTGATGATGCGCCGCGACGTTCTCCTCCGCGGTCCCTTGCAGGCCGTCGCCCGCGGCCACGATGCGCGCCAGGGCATCGGCTCCGCGTGCAAGCGACCGGTCTATCGCCTCGTCGAGCGTTGCAGGGTCCCTGAGCTGCCGCAGGAGATCAACGGCATCACTCTGACTCCGCTCGACGTTTGCCACGAGCTTCCAGCGCCGGACCGAATTCGCGGGCAGCTCCAGCGTTGCGTTGACAAGATAGGCGCCGCGGACCCCGCGCTGGCACGCCTCCCCGGCGATGGGTTCGCAACGGCGAAAACCCTCAATCTGCCCGCTGGAAAGCAACACCCGCCGTTCGTCGAGGCCAAGACAGAAGACCGTGGTGGCGCGGAGCGACTCACAGGGCTCAGCCCGATCAGAAATCCCGGAGAACAGGGTGAAGAAAGCCAGCCCCGTTGCCTCATCAAGCTCGCTCCACTTGTATGCGTCTACCAGATAGCTCGTGTTGGCCTGGACAGAGCGGGGCGTGCCGGCAGGCAGCAGATTCTGCAGACCATCGAGCAGTTCGACGCTGCAGCTGGTCGTGGACAGACTGGCCAGTTCGGCCTGCCTGACAAAGCCGTAGGTGTCACTGAACCCCCAGCGATACCGGAATGCAAGCCGGAGATCATGGTTGATCTCCTCGAACAGCACGGTATGGCCGAGTGTGCTCTTGTAGAGATTGCGCGTGAGGCGGTAACGGCCATCATGTTCCCTGTTGAACGGCTCCCATTCGTGGGATGCATTGTCGACGCGGACTCGCAGCAGCGTTCTGCTACCGGTATGCGGAGTGCTGTCGTAGAGCTTATCCACCGTAACGTAGGGAAACAGAGCGGTTTCCGCTGACACACGGCCTGCTGTCAGCCCACCGTTCGATGCGACGTAAAGCCAGTGGTCGCTGCTGGATACCATGCTGATGAAGAAGGGTCGCAGCTTGTCGACGTTGAAAATCGCGTAGTGACGCTCGCCTTCGAGGGTTACGAACGTGCCCCTCACGCCTTCATCATCTGGTACGGGTGTGCCCATCGGAGACCGTTCCGGCGTCAGCGCTTCAGGCCAGACCTGCGCATAAGTGCCAGCGGGCGCAAACTAGTCGGACACCAGATCGGAGTAGACTGAGCGCAGAGCCAGCTTCGGGACGCGATCCACCGTAAACAGCCCCCAGTGCTTCTCCGGCTCCAGAGGGTCCGGAGAGCCTTTCCAGGGCTCATCGAAGGCCTCGAACACGAAGGTCAGTACACCCGTAGTCCCGGCCCACTCCATCAGGTTCCTGTAATAGATGGCTTGCAATTCCTGCGAGGCGTTCCACGGTTCTATTCCTCGCCCATTCGACGATGTCGTCCACCCGGCTTCGGTAATCACGACGGTTTTGTCAGGATAGTGATTCGCAACACTATAGTAGTTCGCCTTGGTGTATTCGAGTGCGGCTTCCACGGTTTGATACTCCCATACGGGATAGGTGTGGAGGGAGATGAAGTCCAGTTCAGCAGCAAGAGGCTCGAGCTTGTTGGTCCAGGGGACATAGTTTTCGCAAAAGGTGACTGGATGATGTACACCATTCTTTATCCGGCGTACGTACTGAACCAGCTGCTCGACCGGCACCATGTGATCCGTCCACTCCACAGACGCCTCGTTGCCGACAGATACGGAAAAAACCGCGGTCGGATTGCAAGCCGCCAGCTGGATCAACCGATCAATCTCCGCACCGTTCGCCCGTCGATTCTCACGAAGAGCTTCGTCACTGTACTCCGCGCCCCATGGGCAGTTTGCATTGCTGACCTCGGCGCGCATGTTCGCGCCCAACATGACCCTGAAGTCCATGCCCTCCTTCCTGATGACGTCCAGTACGGTTTCAGCATGTGGACTGCAGTCGTACAACCGGAGGTATTTCCAGTGTCTTTGCAGGATGCGCAGGTCTTCTGCAACCTGGCCGTAGGTTGGGTACGTTCCATCCTGCGGAGACTGGCCTTCCCGATAGCCGGAGTAGCAGATTGCACTGCTGAACTCGAAATGCGCGGACTTCTGATTCACGGATGAGGGACTAGACGTACTTCAGGCGGGCGTCCTCGTCCCACAGACCCCAGTGGGCACCGACATCGCCCTCATCACCGGTCTTCCAGGTCTCATCGAATGCTGAGAAGTAGAAGACCTCAATACCCTCCTCTTCGGCCCACCTGCAGATATTGAGGAAATACCGGATGGCATTGGCTTCGGAGGGAACCGCTGCCCCGACAGGGGTACCAACGTTCGGCCAGCCGGTTTCGCTGACGATGACCTTCTTGCCATTCGCCACCTGCACGGCGCGCCGGTACATTTCCCTGACATAGAGCGTGGCGTAGTCGGCCGCGCAGCTTTCCCAGAAGGGGTAGCAGTTGGCAAGTATGACATCGCAGGCTTCGGTCACCTGCGGGTGATCGACAAACTTGAAGTAGGCGTCTGCGTACCCGACTGGGACACCAGGAACAGCCTCCTGGAAGCGGTGGATGTACTCGATCAGCTCAGTCTCCGAAAGATCGCCGCGCAGGAGCACTTCGTTGCCGACTGCAACAATGTCAGCGTAGCCCGCCCGGGCGACATTGATGGCGGACTGGAACTCCTTTTCGTTCTTGTCACGATCACCATGCAGCGAGACGCCCACCATCGTTTTCAGACCGCGCTCCCGGGCGAGCCGCGCCGCCGCTTCGTTGCCATCAGTGCATGAGAAGGTGCGTATCCAGCGGATATGGGGCTCGACGACTGCCAGTCGACTGCCGATCTGCCCTTCTGCAAGCCTGTCGCCCGGTCCCTGGCCATGAATGTAAGGGCTGAAACAAAGGCCATGAATTCCGGCCTCGATCCTCCGCCGGAAATCGGCGCGCAGGTCTTCGTCCGAGATGTCGGCAGCGATGAACCCGGCCAGCGACGCTGGCCTGCTATACACATGGATAAGCTCTTCCCGTGTCATCGTTTTCCGCCCCTTGTACAGGCCCCGAAGGTGGATGGGCTCGAGTCGGCCCACGGTTGGCAATCGCTCGGCAGGTACTGCGTGCAGCTGTCGGACCGGGCTCCCGGCAGCTGGAACCACAGCAGGCGGACCCTCCAGGCTGGCGCGTCGCTGTTCGAGTTCAAGTCGAATCTCGTATGCGCGCTCCTCGGTGATCGGATACCTCGCAATAGCCCAGATCGCCAGCCCTGATGTGATGAAGGGCACGAAGGCGTCGAATATCCGCATCAGCGTTATGGTGCTCTCGGTCTGGTTTCCCGCCAGGTTTACGTCAAAGCCGGTGGCATTGAGCAGGAATCCACCGGCGGCCAGTGCAGCCGCCATACCCAGCTTGACCACCCACCAGAAGATGGAGCCAAACATGCCTTCACGCCGCTCGTGGGTTTCGAGTTCGTCGGCATCGACGACGTCGCAGATCATGGCCGGCATCAACGTGAACAGACCGCCAAGTCCGAATGCCAGTAGCGGTGCCGGAATCAGCAGCAGCCAGGGAGTTTCAGGGTCATAGCAGACCCACTTCAGGGCGTAGCCGACCATCGACACCGCGATCGCGACATGGAATGCATGGCGCTTGCCGATCTTGGTTCCAAGCCAGGTAATAAAGACGATTACCAGAAATGTCGATATGGCGCCAAGCGTGCCGGCGTAACCGGCGTACTCTGCTCCCCGGACCTTATCTCCACCGAATACGTAGTAGATGATCACGTAGAACTGGAAGGAGGATATGAGCATGAAGCCGTTGAAGACCAGAAATGTCGCTACGCAGAGCTTGAGGAACGGCCGCGACTTCAGCGTGGTGGCGAATCCCCGGAAGAAGGCCAGGATGACGCTTCCCATCCGGGAGAACAGACGGACCAGTTGAGGATCCGGTCCTGCCGTCAATGGAGCGGGCTGGAAGCGTTCGCGCAGAAATATGGCGGGCAGAATTCCGATCCCGATGGTGACTGCGGCGATGATGATTGCCAGCCCGGCCGCGCCATCAACCATACCGTCAAAGTATGTTTCGCTCTGCATGAACAGCAGGAACCAGGGCGCAACGACATAGGCGAGCTGACCGATAAAGTTCTGCACACCCATCAGGCGCGTACGCTCGTGGTAGTCGGGTGTCAGTTCGTAGCCGAGAGCCACCCATGGAGTGGCGAAGATGGTGTAACCAAGGTAGAAAATCAGCGATCCGATGAGGAAGTACCAGAAATAGAACGCCTCGTTTCGACCCTCCGGTAGTTGCCATAGAAGTGCGAAAACGACACCGGACAGGATCGCACCAATGAATATGTAGGGACGGCGACGACCCCAGCGCGAACGCGTGTTGTCGGAGATGTACCCCATCAGTGGATCGGTCAGCGCATCGGTCAGGCGCGGAAGCGCGGCGAGCAAGCCAACCAGAGCCGGATTCATGCCGAGACCGAGGTTCAGCACGATGACCATCCCGCCGATCGCCGCGGCGAGCAGGTTATTGACGAAAGCGCCCAGGCCGTAGATCAGCTTGAGCGAGAACGGGATTCGGTCGCCGGGTGCCGTCTCGTAGTGTGCAGACTGGCTCATGCCTCTGATCCGGCACCGCGTCGACGGGCACCATTGTTATTCGCTGCATCGTCTACCAGTTTGACAGCGCTGTCAAACATTGCTAAACAATCCGACGGTCGTTGGCGGCCTGCACCTGTCGTCCACTGCAAGTACCTCGGACAAAGAACAGCACGATGACCGTAGCGGCAGCCAGTACAGCGCATCAGGGATCCCTCATTGAGGACCGGCTGGGCTCCCTTCTGGAGAAGATGACGCTGACCGAGAAGATCGGCCAGATGTGTCAACGCAATGCGAGTGAAGGTTACCCCCCGCACTACCTTGGGGACGACCTGCGTGCGGGTCACATAGGCTCGATCATCAATCAGGTAGATGTTGGCATCGTCAATGAACTACAGCGGATAGCGATGGAAGAAAGCCGTCTTGGCATTCCACTGCTGGTTGGTCGCGATGTCATACATGGTTTCAGGACCGTCATGCCAATCCCACTCGGGCAGGCGGCGACATGGAGCCCGGAACTGCTCAGGGCGGGTGCGCGCATCGCGGCACAGGAGGCCGCCCTGGCGGGAGTCAACTGGACGTTCGCACCCATGCTGGATATCGCGCGGGACCCGCGTTGGGGGCGGGTCGCAGAGAGCTTTGGCGAGGATGCTTTCCTTGCAGGCAGTCTGGCGGTCGCCGTCGTGCAGGGTTTTCAGGGCGACGACCCGTCTGCGCGCGGAGCAATCGCTGCCTGCGCCAAGCACTTCGTGGGCTACGGCGCCGTGGAAGGCGGACGCGACTACGCCACGACGAGTATTCCGGAGCACGAGCTGCGCAATGTCTATATGCGGCCTTTCAAGGCAGCCATCGATGCCGGCGTCATGTCGCTGATGCCGTCGTTCAGCGACCTCAACGGCGTGCCGGCAACGGCCAACGATTTCCTGCTGCGGCGGATTCTGCGAGGAGAATGGAAGTTTGACGGATTCGTCGTCAGCGACTGGGACTCTGTACGCCAGCTGGCGATCCATGGCCTCACCGCCAATGACGAGGAGTCAGCCCTGGAGGCCGTGACAGCCGGCGTGGATATGGAAATGGCTGGCGATGCCTACGGTTGCCATCTTGCCAGGCTGGTTGAGTGCGGCCGGGTCAGAATCGGGACAATTGACGATGCTGTCGCCAATATCCTGCGCGCCAAGTTCCGGCTTGGACTCTTCGAGAATCCGTATACGGCGGTATCAGGACTGCCACCGGTTGCCAGCGCAGAGGCCCTGAGCCTGGCAAGGAAGACGGCTACGCAGAGCATCGTCATGCTGAAGCGGGAGCCCGGTACGTTGCCGCTGTCGGCAGGGAGGCTGGGCTCCGTGGCGATCATCGGCCCCCTGGCTGACGCGCCCCACGATCAGCTGGGAACCTGGGTTTTCGACGGCGATGTCCGGCTCAGCGTCACGCCGTTGCAGGCGATCCGGGACTTTCTCGGCGAGGGGACTGATGTTCGCTTCGTGCGCGCTATGCAGAATTCGCGCAGCCGGGCCAGCGAATCCTTCGATGAGGCAGCACGAGTCGCTGGTGAGTGTGATGCGGCGATCCTGTTTCTGGGCGAGGAATCGATACTGTCCGGCGAGGCCCACTGCCGCGCCGACATCAGTCTTCCCGGTGATCAGGCGGAACTCGTCCGGAGGGTGCGCGCAGCCGGCAGGCCGGTGATAGCCGTGATCCTCGCCGGCCGGCCGTTGACACTGACAAACGTCGTGGATCAGGTCGACGCTTTGCTCTTCGCATGGCATCCGGGAACGATGGCCGGACCGGCGATCGCCGACATCCTGTTCGGGGTCGAGTCACCATCCGGCAAACTTCCCGTGACTTTCCCGCGCATGGTTGGCCAGGTCCCGATCTACTACAACCAGAAGAACACCGGCAAGCCGCCCTCGCCGGAAACAATAGTGCACATCGACGATATAGATACCGACGCGACGCAGACCTCGTTCGGAATGACGGCATTTCACCTCGACGCTGGTTACACCCCGCTGTTCGCGTTCGGGCACGGCTTGTCATACACGGAATTCGAGTACCAGGCCATCCGGGTGAGCGCGGCCACGGTCCGCATTGGCGACACAGTGACTATCAGCGCTGAACTGTCCAACACTGGCGACATGGCTGCCGAGGAAGTCGTACAGCTCTACGTTCGTGACCTGGTAGGCAGCGTCACGAGGCCCGTTCGCGAACTAAAGGGGTTCCGTCGGGTACGCCTTGAGCCGGGCCAGAAGCAGACGGTCGCTTTCAACCTGTCGACCGACGAGCTGGCGTTCTTCGGGCGTGAGATGCAGCTGGTGACCGAGCCCGGAGAATTCCACGCGTGGATCGGAGGAAGCTCGGAGGCCCCGCTGAGAACGGAGTTCCGTATCGTCGCGGACGGTTGATGCGCGGGAGCATCGTGACGAACGAAGGCACTCGATTCACCGTTGGCATTTCCCTTATCGTCGCCATGGGCGGGTTCCTCATGGGGTTCGACGCGTCGGTGATATCCGGCGTCGTTGGATTTATCGAGCGGGACTTCAACCTGACAAAGCTTCAGCTTGGCTGGTCCGTTGCGTCACTGACGCTTACGGCCACGCTGGCGATGCTGGTGGCCGGACCACTCAGTAGCCGCCTCGGCCGCCGACCGGTACTGAGGATGGCCGCAGTGCTGTTCGCGGTGTCCGCCGCCGCGTCCGCCGTGGCACCGGATTTCCCGTCGCTGGTCATCGCACGGATGATCGGCGGACTTGGCGTGGGCGCAGCACTGATCATTGCGCCCATGTACATTGCCGAGATCGCGCCGCCTGCACTGCGGGGGCGCCTGGTATCACTGAATCAGCTCAATATCGTCGTCGGTATTTCCGCCGCGTTCTTCAGCAACTACCTGATCATCAGGCTCGGGCAGGCGGACTCGGCACTGGCTGATGCCCTGAATCTGCGCGCCTGGAGCTGGCGCTGGATGCTCGGCGTTGAGGCATTGCCGGCCGTGCTCTATCTGGTTGGGTTGTCCTTTGTCCCGGAGAGTCCACGATGGCTGGCCATGCAGAACCGCGAGGCGGAAGCACTGCGGATTTTCGCGCGGGTTGGCGGCGTTGATCAGGCCCGGGCTGACCTGGCGGCAGTGCAGGCAAGCCTCAGGGCGGAGGCCGCGGAACCCCGCACGTCGATCCGGCTGCTGTTCCGGCCGGCGATGAGGCTGGTGTTGACCATCGGCGTTACGGTCGCGATCCTGCAGCAGATTACGGGCATCAACTCGGTGTTCTTTTACGCACCGATGATCTTCGAGCAAGCCGGCGTCGGGACTGATGCGGCGTTCCTGCAGGCGGTTCTCGTCGGCATCGTCAACGTCGTCTTTACGGTCGTCGCACTGCTGTTGATCGACAAGCTCGGCCGCCGGCCCCTGCTGGGGATCGGGCTCACAGGCATTGCCGTCTGCATGCTGACCCTGTCGTATGGATTCGCATCGGCAAGCTACAGTCTGACCCCTGAAAGCATCGAAGCCCTGCCGTCGCAGGTCCACCGGGAGCGAATTGCGCCATTGGCTGGTGTGATCTACGACAGCGACGTCGCCTTCCGCGATGCCATGTCATCGGCGCTCAGCGCAGAGGTCTTCCGGCAGAACGAGTCGCGGCTGGTCAGCGCTGCGATCAGCATCAATCCAGCGCTGATCCTGTTCGGAATCCTTGGCTTCGTTGCCAGCTTCGCGATGTCGCTGGGACCGGTAATGTGGGTCTTGTTCTCCGAGTTGTACCCCAACCAGCTGCGCGGCCTGGCGATATCCTTCGCGGGTTTCGTCAACTCGGCAGTGAGCTTTGGTGTCCAGCTGGTATTCCCCTGGGAGCTCGAGAACCTTGGCAATGCCACGACCTTCCTGATTTACGGCGTGTTTGCCGTCCTGGGCCTGGCCCTGATCATGCGCATCCTTCCTGAAACCAGGGGTCGCTCGCTGGAAGAACTGGAAAAGCTGCTTGTCGCGCCTTGACTGGAGGCCCTTGGTGACGCAGATCCCCGGCCCGGCGTTGCTTTACATAACGGTGTGCGGGCCAGTGTTGGTCCCGCCAGCTGCCGGTCTTGCGCGATCCTCTTTCCGGTGGCTGCGACATAATCCCCGGCACCCGAATCCAGCGCGAAACCCGGCAGTCGCTCACACCTTGACAGCGTTGTCACGCCGGTCGTAGCATCGTCTGCAATGAGACCGTGACTTTCTCAATAGCTGGCAGTGCAACTGTGTAGCCCGTTTGCTGCCAAAAAAAAATATCAACGGAGGTCCACAAGATGGCAATCAAATCGAAGACGTCGACGCTCTACGCACTGTTTGCAGGAGCCATGCTGTTCGCCGGCGGTGCGCAAGCCGCATTGCTGAATGCCGGTTTCGAGTCGCCGGACGCATCAGGTGGTGATGTCGGTGGCGCGGGAGCTCCCTGGCAAACCTTTAATTCCAACTTTACGTCCAGCAATCTCTTCCGGCCGGGTGGCAGCTTCCTGAGTCCCGCAGCTCGCGGTGGCACGCAGGTCCTCAAGCAGTTTGGTGGCGATGGCGGTGCATTCCAGGATGTCGCGGCTTCGGCCGGCCAGCTGTGGGGAGCATCGGTGTGGGCCATCAGCTATGTGGGCGACCAGTTCAATAACCTCGCCCTGCTGCAGCTTTCGTTCCGCGATGCGGGTGGCAACGTGC
>CAYOXI010000037.1:14242-26084 GCA_964407855.1 uncultured Chromatiaceae bacterium | reverse complement strand
TGGCGCGCCCGAGAGGATTCGAACCTCTGACCCCTGCCTTCGGAGGGCAGTACTCTATCCAGCTGAGCTACGGGCGCCCTTGAAACAGTCATTCGGCGGGGGCAGGATCATACTCCCCCATCTGGCCGCTTGCCACACAGCTGCCCCCCGGCCATGCTCTGGCCGCATGACGACCAGCGCTGCCCCCCAGGACCTGTTTCTCGACATCTTCGATGACGCGCTGGTCCAGGAGCTGGCCGCGGGCGAAGCGATCATCACCGCCGGTGAACCCGCGAGTCATGTCTACAACATCCTGTCGGGCGTGCTGCGGGTCACGCGCACCGGCACCGATGGCCGGCGCCAGGTGTTGTCATTTCTCTTTCGCGACAACTTCGTTGGCCTCACGGCCACGGATACCTATTTCTTCAGTGTTGAGGCCGTCACCCCGGCCCGGGTCGCCTGCTGTCCCCGCCGCCAGCTCGACGAACGGCTGGCTGCGGATCGCAACGCCGAGCGGGCCTTCCTCAACATGCTGTTCCGGGTCGTGGAGGACATGCTCGACGTGGTTTTCAGCCTCGGCCAGCGCACAGCCAGCGAACGCCTCGCCGTTTTCCTGCTCTACCTGCGACACTGGCGACGGCTGACGGACGGCATCACCGACGATCAGGACCCGCTGCTGGGCGAGATCCAGGTGCCCATGAACCGGGAGGACATCGCCGATTTCCTCGGCCTGAAGAAAGAGACTGTGAGCCGCAGTTTTCAGGCACTGGAGGTCGAGGGCTTGATCCGGCGCCTGGACAGCCACCGGGTGCGGGTTGACGACCTGGCAGCCTTGCGGCAGCTGGCCGGCGTGGGGGATTTTGCCTCTCCCAGACGACTCGCCCCGCCAGGCTGACCCCACCCGCCGTTTTCCGGGCGACGCTTTCCCCATATAATTGCCAGCTGACATCGTGGGCCCCGGGGGGTCCTCGGGTTACCAGCCAGCAATCGACACGGAACGAGCACACCTTGAGCACCCAGGACCAGAATTTCTTCAACATCTTCATCGTAGTCATCGGCGCCCTGATCGCTGTGACGCTTGTCCTGGTTGTAGTGGCAAGGATCATTGCCAGTAATACCCAGCTCGCGTGGATCAAGGCCGAGCCCGAGAATGTTGCCCTGGTGGACGAGCGCCTTCGCCCGGTGGGGCGCGTCCGTCTGCCCGGTGAGGGGCCTGGCACCCTGCAGCTCGCTGTGGCGGCGGTCGCCGCCCCGGTCGCGGCCAAGCTCACCGGCGAGCAGGTTTACAACACGGCCTGCTTTGCCTGCCACGGTCCCGGGGTGGGCGGTGCACCAAAGCTCGGAGACGCCGCCGACTGGCGCGTACGCAATGCCCAGGGCAGCAGTACCCTCAACCGGCATGCGATCGAGGGCTACCAGGGACAGCTGGGCTATATGCCGCCGAAAGGTGGCCGGGTAGATCTGTCCGATGAGGAAATCATCGCTGCCGTGGTCTTCATGAGCGGTACCTGAAGCCGCCGACCGTCGGGTGCCCGGCTGACCGGTCCGGGCGATAGCCGAGCGCCTCTGCCACCGCCGCTGGCCCGATCATCTCGTCCCCGGCGAGATCCGCCAGCGTGCGCGCCACGCGGCGCACACTGTCCAGCGCGCGAGCCGACAGCGCGAAGCGGCCGGTGGCCTGTGCCAGGACGTCCGCGGCCGTCGGCGTGAGTGTGCCGTGGGTGCGCAACGCCGCACCATCAAGGCGGGCATTCAGGCACCCCTGACGGGACCGCTGGCGGGCGACCGCCGCACACACCCGCTCGCGCACCAGTGCCGTGGCCTCGCCCGGCGGCCCGTCCAACGCCTGGCCCCGGACATGGCCCGCCCGCAGCTCCGTCCGGTTGACGTTGACCACGATGTCAATGCGATCCAGCAGCGGGCCGGAAACCTTCTGCTGGTAACGACGGACCTGGTCGGGCGTACAGGTGCACAGGCCTTCCTCGTCGCCGGCAAGACCGCAGGGGCAGGGATTCATCGCGGCGACGAGCTGAAACTGGGCGGGGTATTCCACCGTCCGCAGCGAGCGGGCGATCGTGATCTGCCCGCTCGACAGTGGCTCCCGCAGGGCTTCAAGCACCGGCCGGCTGAATTCGGGAAGCTCATCGAGGAACAGCACCCCCTGGTGGGCCAGGGAGATTTCCCCGGGGCGGGGATTGCCACCGCCCCCCACCAGGGCGGCCGCCGAGGCCGTGTGGTGGGGCGCCCGGAAGGGGCGGCGACGAAACTCGCGCACGCCACCGGCCAGTGACTGGATCGCGGCCGCCTCCAGCGCTTCATCCTCGGCGAGCTCAGGCAGCAGGCCCGGCAGGCGGCGTGCCAGCATCGTCTTGCCGGTGCCGGGTGGACCGGTGAGCAGCAGGTGATGACCGCCGGCGGCCGCAATCTCCAGCGCACGCCGGGGCACCGCCTGGCCACGCACATCCGCCAGATCCTCGGGCAGCGCCTCAGCTGGCCTCGCCGCAGTCGGGCACGGCCGGGCCACGGGTAGCTGGCCGGTGCCATTGAGCGCAGCAATCACCTCGGCGAGATCCCGGGCGAGGCAGATGTCATCCCCGCCGAGCAGGGACACCTCCGCCTCACCGGCCGCCGGCACGATGGCCCGCCGCCCGGCGAGCCGCATCTGGATCAGCGCCGGCAGCAGGCCGGGCACCCGACGCAGTGCGCCGGTGAAGGCCAGCTCACCAAGAAACTCCAGCCCCGGCAGCAGATCGGCGCGCACCTGCCCGGAGGCGGCGAGGACAGCCACCGCAATGGCCAGGTCGAAGCCGCTGCCGGCCTTGGGCAGATCTGCCGGTGCCAGGTTGACCGTAATCCGGCCCTGCGGGACATTGAGACCGGACTGCTGGATCGCGGCCCGCACGCGGTCCCGGCTTTCGCGGACCGAGGTTTCGATCAGGCCGATGATCGTGAACTGCGGCAGACCCCCGCCGACATGGGCCTCGACCGCCACCTCCGGCGCCTTGAGGCCCAGCTGCACCCGGGCAAAGGTGGTGGCGAGCCGGGCGGAGACCACGGGGTTGTACGCACCGTCGCCGGATCAGGATGCAGCTTCGGGCTTCAGGCGGGGCCGTCGGCGTCCGGTCCCGGCTCACCGACGCGGGCTTCGAGCGCCCGAAGCTCTTCCTCAACCCGGGTCAGCTTCTCCCGGGTGCGCTCCAGCACCCGCCGCTGCACATCGAACTCGTCCCGGGTGACGAGATTGAGCTTCTCGAAGCTGCCCCGGAGCAGGGCGGCAAAGTTGCGCTCCAGATCAGCCTGGGCCGCCCGGATACCGCCGGGCACATTGGCCGCGAGCTTGCGGGCCAGATCGTCAACAAAACGGGTGTCCATATCGATTGCGCCTCACTGTGGGTCGGCCGGGAGCGTCGTGGCGCTCCGTTAGTGGTCATTCGCCGTCCGGCACCGCTCCGGATTGGTGCAACGGCCCGTATCAGCAGCGGCTGGCCGCCAGCCCGACCCAAGCCCGCAGCCACTCTGAGGCGCTGGCACGGTTCGTGCTTATTGCCTTGTCGGCAGCGCGGTGATCGTGCCAGCGGCCCCTTCAGCAAACAAGACATAAACAGGAGTGATTCCATGGCGAAATACGCCTTGACGAAGTCCCGATCGATCTCGCGCCCCCTCTCCCGCGGCGTTGCCATCACCGGCTGGGCCCTGCTCTGCGCCGCCGCCCTCCCCGCCAACGCGGCCGAAGTCAGCGCCAATGTGGGCTACAACTCCGAGTACATCTTCCGGGGCATTCCCCAGTCGGACTCCTCGGTCTTCGCCGGCCTGGACGCCTCGACCGGTGGCTTTTACGTGGGCACCTGGGCGGCGGACGTGGAACAGGGCCTCGAGGTCGACCTGTATGGCGGCTACGGCGGGTCCATTGGCGAGTTCAGCTACGGGATCGGCGCCACGGCCTACCTCTATACCGATGACTTTGACGATACCTACAAGGAGATCAACCTGAGCCTCGGCTACGGAATTTTTAGTATCTCGGCAGCCATCGGCGAGTACGACAACTTCAAGGGCACCCCGAGTGACGGGGGTGAGGGCTTCAACGAGAAGCAGGACTACACCTTCTTCGCGCCCCGCATCGACTACAACGGCTTCTACGGCCTGGTCGGCATCTTTGGTGACGACTTCGACGGCGAGTACTACGAGGTGGGCTACGGCTCCACGCTGGAGGCCATCGGCGTGGACTGGACGGTTTCCTACATCCACAGCACCGAGGACCTGCTTGGTGATGACGACGACAACTCACTGATCGTCAGCGTGAAGAAGTCCTTCACGCTGTTTGAATAGGAGCCATCGCGATGAAACTCATCACCGCCATCATCAAGCCCTTCAAGCTGGACGACGTGCGGCAGGCCGTGACCGAGATGGGCGTGCAGGGCATCACCGTGACCGAGGTCAAGGGCTACGGACGCCAGCGCGGACACACCGAGCTCTACCGGGGCGCGGAGTACGTGGTGGACTTCCTGCCCAAGACCAAGCTCGAGCTGGCCGTGGCCGACGATATCGCCGAGCAGGTCGTGGAGGCCATCGTCAACACGGCCCGCACGGGCAAGATCGGTGACGGCAAGATTTTTGTCACCCAGCTGGACGAGGTCGTCCGCATCAGAACCGGGGAAACCGGTGGGGAGGCCGTATGAGCGCGGCCCCTTCAGAAACGATCAGGAGAACAGCCGTGATTCAGCCCAATGCCTTTCCCAGTCTGCTGCGCCGGGCGCTCGTGCCGGCCGGCCTCGCCCTGCTGCTGCCGGTTTTGGGACTGGCACAGGACGAGTCACCCATTCCCGACAAGGGAGATACGGCCTGGATGATGGTCAGCACGCTGCTGGTCATCATGATGGGGCTGCCGGGCCTTGCCCTGTTCTATGGGGGCATGGTGCGTTCAAAGAATGCCCTGTCGGTACTGATGCAGGTCTTCGTGGTGTTCTCGCTGATCACGGTGCTGTGGGCCATCTACGGCTACAGCATTGCCTTTACGGGTTCAGGCACCTGGATCGGCGGCTTTGAACGGCTGTTCCTCGCCGGCATCACCCCCGACACCATGGCGGCCACCTTCACGGATGGCGTGGTGATCCCGGAGTTCGTGTTCATCGCCTTCCAGGCCACGTTTGCGGCATTGACGGCCGCCCTGGTGGTGGGCTCCTTTGCGGAGCGCATCAAGTTCTCGGCGGTACTGATCTCCATGGTGCTGTGGTTCACCTTTGCCTACCTGCCGATCGCGCGGATGGTCTGGTACGGCGAGGGCTTCATGTTCAACATGGGCGCCCTGGACTTCGCCGGTGGCACGGTGGTGCACATCAACGCGGGCGTCGCGGCTCTCGTTGGTGCACTGGTGGTCGGCAAGCGGCTGGGCTACGGAGCTACGGCCATGCCGCCCCACAACCTGCCGCTGGTCATGGTGGGCGCGTCCCTGCTGTGGGTTGGCTGGTTCGGCTTCAACGTGGGATCGAACCTGGAGGCGAACGCTTTTGCGGGCCTGGTATTCATCAACACGTTCATCGCCACGGCCGCTGCCGTCGTCGCCTGGACGCTCGGTGAGTGGCTGACCCGCGGCACGCCCACGATGCTGGGCGCGGCTTCGGGCGCGATTGCCGGGCTGGTGGCCATTACGCCGGCCTGCGGCGCGGTCGGCCCGATGGGCGCCATCGTCCTCGGCATCATTGCCGGTCTGGTGTGCCTCTGGGCGGTGACCAAGCTCAAGCGGATCTTTGGCTATGACGATTCGCTGGATGTCTTTGGCGTGCACTGCGTCGGCGGCATCATCGGCGCCATCCTCACCGGCGTCTTTGTCTCCGAGTCCTTCGGTGGCGTTGGCCTCGCGGAGGGCGTCAGCATGGCATCGCAGGTAGGCATCCAGGCACTGGGCGTCGGCATCACCATCGTCTGGTCCGGCGTTGTCGCCTTTGTCGCTTTCAAGATTGCCGACCTGACGGTGGGCCTGCGGGTCACCGAGGACCAGGAGCGGGAAGGCCTGGACACGGTCTCCCACGGCGAGAGCGCCTATACCTGAGCCATTGGTGCAGGTTCGGACTACCCCCGGGTGACTCCGGCGGGACTTCCAGCCGGGATCGCACTCCCCGGCTCCCGCCGGAGCCACCCACCCTGCCCTTCAGAGGCAGGGTGGGGGCCACTCCGCTTACCCCCGGTGCACCCCGACCGTGAACCGCGTCAGTTCCCGACCCGCGTCCGGATGGCATAATCCACTGCATCCGGGTTCAGAGTTCCGGAGTTCCCCGGGCACTTCGAGGTGACCACTATGCAGCGCCTGTCCCGATTTGCGGGCTCAGCTCTACTTGCCGGTACCGTCATCTGGGGCGGCCTCTCCGTGGCCTCTGCCCAGGAGTCCTATGTCTACAAGTGGGTCGACCCCCAGGGCGTGACCCACTTCAGCGACCAGCCCCCCGCGAACACGCCGGCCCAGGAGATGACCCTGCGGTACCGCCGGACCGACCGGGGCACGGTTCCCGCCAGCCAGCAGAACCGCTCCGCAGTGGACCCGGCCGGCACCGCCGAAGCGCCTGAAAGCGATGCTGACCGGGAGCGGGTCCTCGCCGAGCGCCGCAGGGTCTGCGAGCAGGCCCGCGATCGTGTGGCAAAGTACAGCGTTGCCCAGCGGCTCTACCGCCCCGGGCCGAACGGTGAGCGTATTTACCTGACCGACAAGGAACTGGATGCCGAGCGCGCCGATGCCGACCGGGCTGTGGAGGAATCGTGCAACGACGGCTGACGCCGAACGTTTTGCCCTTCCTGATTTCTGCACGCCGCTCGCCGTCTTCGGCGTCGTTCTCGCCTCCCAGCTTCTCGCCCTGCTGCTGACCATCGCCGGCCAGCCGGGCTGGTATGCCTTTTACAATCTCCTGGCGCAGACCGCGCTGATGCTGCTGTGGACCGGGTTGCTCAGCGCGGCACTGCTGTGCCGGCTGCGCCCCCGGCTGACGCGCCTCCCGGTGCCGGAAGGCA
The DNA here is from genome assembly GCA_964407855.1 of uncultured Chromatiaceae bacterium. Lineage (GTDB taxonomy): Bacteria > Pseudomonadota > Gammaproteobacteria > Steroidobacterales > SHZI01. Next base: position 19,109 of record CAYOXI010000037.1, on the reverse strand, counting down.
GCGTGGGCACCTACCTGGTCGTCATGGCCTGCGTCGCGCTGGTCTCTGAGTGCGCCTGGTGGATCGGGCGCTTCCTGGGCGCCGGTCCGGATACCGGCGGGGGATGGTTTCCCACCGATCACTGGAGTTTTCTCACCCGCAACCTGGCAGTGGCCACCCTGATCATGGGTCCACTGCTGCGCTACTTCTATGTTTCCCAGCAATGGCAGCGCAACGTCCGGCGCGAAGCCCAGTCGCGCCTCACCGCGCTGCAGGCCCGTATACGGCCTCACTTCCTGTTCAACAGCATGAACACCATTGCCGCCCTGACCCGCTCCAACCCGGTCGCGGCAGAGCAGGCGGTGGAGGATCTGGCGGACCTGTTCCGTGCCTCGCTGCGCGACGGTCGCCAGCTCATCCCTCTGGAAGAGGAACTGGACATCGCGCGGGTCTACGAGCGGATGGAGCAGCACCGGCTGGGATCCCGCCTGCAGGTGGACTGGGACCTCGGAACCCTGCCGCCAGCGGCGGAGATTCCGGGCCTGACCATTCAGCCCCTGCTGGAGAACGCGATTTACCATGGCGTCGAGCCGGCCACCAACCCCGGCCGGATCACGGTGAAGGGTACCGTGCAGGGCAACCTGATCCGGATTGCCGTCTCGAATCCCCGCCCACCAGAGGCGACGACTGCGCGCCCGGGGCATGGACTGGCGCTGGGCAATATCCGGGAACGTCTCGAACTGGCCTTCGGCGCCCAGGGACGACTCAGCGTTGCCGACGAGCCGGACCAGTTCACTGCCACCATCGAGTTCCCCGCGAGCCCCCCGAGGCGGCTGACATGACGGGTGGCGCTCCGGCCGGCGTACTGATCGTCGATGACGAGCCGCCGGCCCGGTCGCGGTTGCGGCAACTGGTCGGTGAGATTGCCGGCTTCCAGGTGGTGGGCGAAGCGGGCCACGGCGAAGAGGCGCTGGCCCTGTGCCAGCGCCTGAAGCCGGATGTGGTGCTACTCGACATCCGCATGCCGGGCCTGGATGGACTGCAGGTCGCGGGACACCTGGCGGCCTGGGAGGAACGTCCCGCCGTGGTCTTCACCACGGCCTACGATGAGTATGCGATCCAGGCCTTCGAGGCGCAGGCCGTGGGTTATCTGCTGAAGCCGGTCCGCCTGGAGCGCCTGCAACAGAGCCTGGCCCGGGCAGCCCGCGTCAGTCGCCCGCAACTGACGGGACTGCCGGGAGCGGGCCCACGGACCCACCTGTGTGTGCAGCGTGCCCGGGGTCTGCAGATGATCCCGGTCGACGACGTGCTGTGCTTTCAGGCGGAGCAGAAATACGTTACCGCCCACTACCCCGGCGGTGAGGCGCTGCTGGACCAGCCGCTCAAGGACCTGGAGCAGGAGTTCGGTGAACGCCTGCTCCGGATCCACCGGAATGCCCTGATCGCCGTCGCCTGGCTGGATAGTCTCGAAAGGGACGATCAGGGTGTCTGGCAGGTGCGCCTCAGGGGTGACCTGCCACCCCTGCCAGTCAGTCGCCGCCATGTGGGCGACGTCAAGCGCCGGCTGCGGTCCCGTTCCTGAGCTCCGCAGCCCTGCGGGCTGTGCGGGAGGCTCCACCCCGGAGCCGGATCACTGGCAGAATGGGCCATGGCAAACGCGACCCCCTTTACGACCACTCTCTCCCTGGTTGCCATGGGCGTGGCCGTCGCTGTGGCCGGTTACGTCTGGTACCAGCAGCGGGTCGGGGTCGGACAGAGCGTTGCAGCACTCCGGGATGACGTGCGGGTCAAGTCCTCCGAACTTGCCGCGATCAATGCCCGGCTGAATGACCTCGCCGGCGGTCGCCAGGCGCTGGATGATGATCTGACCGAGCTGGCTGACCGGGTAGCGCGGGAAACTGAAACCCTGGCCATCCTGCCGGAGCGCCTTTCCAGCCTGGAGCAGGCCGTGCAGCGCTTTGCCGGGGCCGGCGACAAGGTGCGCTCGGCCTGGCTGATTGCCGAGTCCGAGCATTACCTGCGGATTGCGAACGCCCAGCTTGGCCTCGCCGGCGACGTGGACGTGGCCCAGACGGCGCTCGGCCTGGCCGACGACTCGCTGCGCGAACTCAACGATCCCCGCCTGACGCCGGTCCGCAAGCTGCTCGCGGAGGAGATCGGCGCGCTGCGGGCGGTACCCCGGCCGGATACCGAGGGCATCGTGCTGACGCTGGGCAATCTGGCCGGGAGCCTCGGCAAGCTGCCCCTCAAGACCACGGCCCCGGAAAGCTTCCGGGGTATCCCGGAGAAGCCGGCTGATCCCCTGACCGGCCTCGACCGCGCCATCGTCGCCACCCGCGCGGCACTGGCCAGCCTGGTGAGCATCCGGCGCGTGGATGATCCGGTTTCGCCGTTGCTCAGCGATGCGGAGCAGGCGGTGCTGGTCCGCAGCCTGGACCTCGAACTGCAGCTGGCGCGACTGGCCATCATGCGCGGCGACTCGGGCATGTACCGCCGCTCGGTGGAAGCCGCCAACGGGCGACTCCGGGAGCATTTCGACCTGGGCTCCCGGGACGTGCAGGCGGCACTGGCCACGCTGCAGGAACTCGAGGGCGCCCGGCTGCCCGAGCAGCTGCCGGACATCTCCGGGTCGCTGACCGCCCTGCTGCGCATCGTCGGCAACACCGGCAACAGCACGGCCCGGGCGGGTGGCGCGCCATGAAGGTCGGGCTGGTCATCGTCCTCGCCCTGCTGGTCGGGGCGATGGGCGCGCACCTGCTGCTGGCAGATACCGGCTATGTGCTGATCAATTTCCGCGGCTACGTGCTGGAGACCTCGGTCCCGATGCTGCTCTTGGGACTGGTGCTCGCCTACCTGCTCATCCGGATCCTGGTGCTGGTCTGGCGGGCCCCGCGGCACCTGGGTGAGGCCTGGGCAAAGTCGCGCATCCGCTATGCCGGCCGGCAGGCCACCCAGGGCTACATCGCGCTGGCCGAAGGCCGGCTGGCGCGCGGCGAGCGCCTGCTCACCCGCGGGGCGCGCCGGTCCGAGACGCCGCTGCTCAACTATCTTGCCGCGGCCCGCGCCGCCCAGATGCAGGGCGACCGTGAACGTCGCGACGGCTGGCTGCGGATGGCCTGCGAGCACGAGCCGGCGGCCCAGGATGCGGTGCTGCTGACGCAGGCGGAACTGCAACTTGAGGATGGCCAGTATCCGGAGGCCCTCGCCAGCCTCAACCGGGTACGGGAACGGCACCCCGGCCATCCCCAGGCTCTCAAGCTCCTGGGTGAACTTCATCACCGGCGCCGGGACTGGGAGCCACTGGCCGAACTGCTGCCCCTGATCCGCAAACGGGGCAATGTCCCCGCCCTGCTGCTCGACGAGTGGAGCATCGAAGCCTACGCAGACATCCTCGCCAACCAGGGACAGGACCGCGCGTCGCTGGACCGGATCTGGGACGAACTCCCCCGGCACCTGCAGCGGGAACCGCGCCTGGCTTTGATCCGCGCCCGGGCGCTGCTGGCCTGTGGCGCCGCGGACGATGCGGAGACGGAACTCCGGCGCATCCTGCCGGAGCGCTGGGACCGGGCGCTGGTCAATCTCTATGGCGAGCTTCCCGCCGCCGACCCCGCCGCGCACCTCAAGCGCATCGAAGCCTGGCTCAAAGAGCGGCCCGAGGATCCGGCCCTGCTGCTGGCTGCAGGGCGCGCCTCGGTGCGCCACCAGCTCTGGGGCAAGGCCCGCAGCTATCTGGAGACGAGCCTCGCCATTCGACCCGAGCCGGAAACCTACCGGGCGCTGGGTCTGCTGATGGCCCGGGTCGGTGAATCGCAGTCTGCTTCGCGGGCCTACGAGAAGGGCCTGAGCATGGCCACTGGCGACAAGGGCTCGCCTCCCCTGTCCGGCGCCCCCCGCACGGGCCTGCCGGTGGTCGCCTCTTCCGATCCCGTGGCGAGCTGAGCGGCCCTGGCGCCGTTGCCGGTCAGGTTAGTTCAAGTCAGGGCTGGCTGCGCTTGCTGTTGAGCCAGCCGACCAGCGGCTTCCACTGTTCCCAGTCCGGCCAGGCCAGATACTCGGGCAGTTCGTGGATGCCCAGGCCGCGGGTATAGGCCCGGACGTAGTTCTGGGCTTCGCGGAGCCGGGTGACGTAGGGCATCCGGAGCTTGCTCAGGTATTCATCCAGTTCCTGCGAGATCAGTGTGTAGTCCCGGACGCGGTTGCCCACCAGGGCGATCTTTACTTCCTTGCGCTCCACCTTGCCAACATCCTTGAGTTCGTCGATGAACTTGCTGGAGGCAGTGATATCAATGGTGGAGGGCAGCACGGGTACGACTACGGTCTCGGCATGGCGCACGAGTTCGGTGAGCTGCTTGCCGTGACAGCCGGCGGGCGCATCGATGACCACCACGTCAGCATTGCGCGGGACATGACGGAAACCGTCGTTGAAGCCGGCCACCCCGGTGATCGGCGGGCGGTTCGGCGGCCGGCGCTCGAGCCAGTCGAGGCTGGAGGCCTGCCGGTCGTAGTCCACAAGGGCTACTTTCTCGTCCCGGCCTGCGAAATAGGCGGCAAGGCTGGTGGCGATGGTGCTCTTGCCACAACCGCCCTTGGAATTGAGGACGAGAATGTGCCGCATGAATCCGTCTCCCCTGTTTTTCTTCGAGCCTGTTTTTCTTCGTGTTTTTTGCCCACCGCAGAGCGGCGGACGGGTAACCTTAGCGGCCGATTTAACAAAAGTCCACGGGCGGCCGGCATCGCTATAATTCCGGCCCGACCTGGTTCCCGGTATCCGGCCTGCCATGCAACTGCCCTTCACCAAGATGCACGGGCTCGGCAACGACTTTGTCGTGATCCGGGGCAGCGGGCTTGCTCCGCCGCCGCCCGCACGCATCCGCGGGCTCGCGGATCG
>CAYOXI010000037.1:0-14142 GCA_964407855.1 uncultured Chromatiaceae bacterium | reverse complement strand
GACATGGGCGTGCCGGATTTTGCTCCCGAACGGATCCCGCTGATCGCCGACCGGGAAGCACCCACCTACCTGATTGACGCGGACGGCGAGTGTGTCGAAGTGGGCGTCGTGTCGATGGGCAATCCCCATGCGGTGATCCGGGTAACGAGCACGGACACTGCACCAGTCGGCCGGCTCGGCGCGCTGCTCGAGCGCCATGAGCGTTTTCCGAACCGTGCTAACATCGGGTTCATGCAGGTGGAGGCGCCGGACCGCATCCGGTTGCGGGTTTTCGAGCGCGGCGCAGGTGAGACTACGGCCTGTGGCACGGGAGCCTGCGCGGCGGTGGTGATCGGTCGCCAGTGGGGCCTGCTCGATACCCGCGTCACGGTGCAGTTGCCTGGCGGAGAGCTCCGGATCAGCTGGGCGGGACCGGGCGAAGCTGTCTGGATGACCGGTGAAGCAGTCAACGTGTACGAAGGTATCCTGACCGTATGAGCACGCTGAAGCAGGCCGTCCCCGGCGCCGACCTCACCGAATCCGACGTTGCGGCCTACCTCCAGGCCAACCCCGACTTCTTCGAACGCCACGGCACCCTGCTGAGCACACTTCGGCTGCCACACAACGCGGGCGGCGCGGCCGTGTCGCTGGTGGAGCGACAGGTGCTGATGCTGCGCCAGAGGAACCTCAAGCTGGAGCGCAAGCTCAAGGACCTGGTGGACGTGGCCCGCAGCAACGACGCGCTGGCGGCCCGCATTCACTCCCTGGCGCTGCGGATGCTGTCGGCACCGGACCAGAGCGGTGTCATCCGCGTGCTCGAGGAGCAGCTGCGCGTCTCCTTCAGTGCGGACGACGCCGTGCTGGTGATCTTCCAGCCACCCGCCGGCCAGGCTGAGTCCGGCCGTTTCCTGCGGGTGGTTGCCCGGGACGACGCCCTGATTGCGCCCTTCCGCACCTTCCTGGAGGCCAGCACGCCCCGCTGCGGCCAGATCCGGGATGCCCAGCGGGACTTCCTCTTCGGGCCGGGCACGGTGGAGATCGGGTCGGCCGCGCTGGTACCACTGGGCCACGGCGCGGAGGTGGGCTTCATCGCCATCGGCAACCGGGACTCGGATCACTTTCACCCCGGCATGAGCATCGAGTTCCTCGCCCGGCTTGGCGAACTGGTGAGCTGCGCCCTGCGCATCCGCTGAGGCCGCACGCCACCGGCCCCGGGTGTCACAGCTCACCCCCATGGAACCCCGGCACTGGCATCCCGCCGAACGCTTTCTCGAGCATGTCCGGCTCGAGCGGCGCCTGTCGCCCCACACGGAGAAGAGCTACCGGCGGGACCTCGTGTGCCTGGCGGCCTTCTGCGATGAGCACGCGATCGCCACCTTTACCGACCTCAAGCCCCACGACCTGCGACGGTTCGCGGCGGTGAGTCATGCCCGCGGGCTCTCGCCCCGAAGCATCCAGCGCCGGCTCTCGGGCGCGCGCAGCCTGCTCAACTACCTGATTCGGGAAGGCGAGCTCCAGCACAACCCGGGGGCCGATATCAGCGCCCCCCAGGCGCCCCGGAAATTGCCGGACACGCTGGATGTGGACCAGATGGCCCAGCTGCTGAAGATCGAGGGGGACGACCCGGCAACGGTTCGCGACCGGGCCATGCTCGAGCTTTTCTACTCCTCGGGCCTGCGGCTCGCGGAGCTGGTCGGCCTGGATCTGGGTGCCGTGGATCTCGCGGACGGCACCGTGCGCGTGACTGGCAAGGGCGACAAGACCCGGATCATCCCGGTCGGCCGCCTCGCCCGGAAGCAGATTCGTACATGGCTTGCCGTGCGTGTGCAGCTGGCGCGGGAGTCGGAGCGCGCGCTGTTCGTCGGCCCCCGGGGCAATCGCATCAGCCCCCGGACGGTGCAGACCCGCGTGCGCTACTGGGCCCTGCGCGCCGGCGTGCCCCAGCGGGTCTATCCGCACCTGTTCCGGCACAGCTTTGCCACCCATATGCTGGAGTCGAGCAGTGACCTGCGCAGCGTGCAGGAAATGCTGGGGCATGCGGATATCAGCACAACCCAGATCTACACCCACCTGAACTTCCAGCACCTGGCCCAGGTCTACGACAAGGCCCACCCCAGAGCCCGCCTCAAGAAGAGCTGAATCCCATGCGCCAGTTCGACGGCACCACCATCGTCTCCGTCCGCCGCCAGGGCGCTGTCGCCGTGGGCGGCGACGGCCAGGTAACGCTGGGCAATACCATCATGAAGGGCAACGCCCGCAAGGTGCGGCGCCTGGCCGAGGGCCGGGTGCTGGCAGGCTTTGCCGGTGGCACCGCCGACGCCTTCACCCTCTTCGAACTGTTCGAGGGCAAGCTCGAGCAGTACGGCAACCTGAGCCGTGCGGCCATCGAGCTCGCCAAGGACTGGCGCACCGACCGGCGCCTGCGCAGGCTCGAGGCCCTGCTCTGCGTCGCCGACCGGGAACGCTCCCTGATCATTTCCGGCAATGGCGATGTCATCGAACCGGAAGATGACCTGATGGCCATCGGCTCCGGCGGGCCCTTCGCCCAGGCGGCTGCCCGTGCGCTGCTGGACAACACCGATCTCCCAGCCGCCGACGTCGTACGCAGGAGCCTGGAGATTGCCGCGCGGATCTGTATCTACACCAACCAGCACATCACCATCGAGACCCTGCCCTGATGTCCCAGATGACCCCCCGCGAGATCGTCCAGGAGCTGGACAAGTACATCATCGGCCAGGATCCGGCCAAGCGCGCCGTGGCCATTGCACTCCGCAACCGCTGGCGGCGCATGCAGGTGGCGGAAGCGATGCAGGGTGAGATTACGCCCAAGAACATCCTGATGATCGGGCCCACCGGCGTCGGCAAGACCGAGATCGCAAGGCGGCTCGCCCGGCTCGCCCAGGCGCCCTTCATCAAGGTCGAAGCCACCAAGTTCACCGAGGTGGGCTACGTGGGCCGGGAGGTGGACAGCATCATCAAGGACCTGATGGATGCGGCCGTGAAACTCACCCGGGAGCGGGAAACCCAGAAGTTCCGGCACCGGGCCGAGGACGCGGCCGAGGACCGCATCCTCGATGCCCTGCTGCCGCCACCAGCCGCGGGCTACACCGGCAGCGTCGAGGCCCGCGAGTCCGATACCCGGCAGAAGTTCCGCAAGATGCTGCGGGAGGGTCGCCTCGACGACAAGGAAATCGAGGTGGAGGTGGCCGTGATGGCGCCCGGCGTGGAGATCCTGGCCCCGCCGGGACTGGAGGAAATGTCCAGCCAGCTGCAGGGCCTGTTCCAGAACATGGGCGGCGGGCGGCGCAAGGTACGCAAGCTGAAGGTGCGGGAGGCTTTCCGGCTGCTCACGGACGAGGAAGCCGGCCGCATGATCAACGAGGAAGACCTTAAGACGTCAGCCCTCCGCGACGTCGAGCAGAACGGGATTGTCTTCATCGACGAGCTGGACAAGGTCGCCCGCCGGGGCGAGACCCAGGGCGCTGATGTTTCGCGGGAGGGCGTGCAGCGCGACCTTCTGCCGCTGGTGGAGGGCTGCACCGTCAGCACCAAGTACGGCATGGTGAAGACCGACCACATCCTGTTCATCGCGTCCGGCGCCTTCCACACGTCCAGGCCCTCGGACCTGATCCCCGAGCTGCAGGGCCGCTTCCCGATCCGCGTGGAGCTCAGCGCACTTTCCACGGAGGACTTCGTGCGCATCCTGACGGAACCTGACGCCTCCCTCACACGCCAGTACGCCGCGCTGCTGGCAACCGAGGGCGTCACCGTGGAGTTCACTGACTCCGGCGTGCGCCGCCTCGCCGAGATTGCCTTTCACGTCAACAGCGAGCAGGAGAACATCGGCGCCCGGCGGCTGCACACGGTGATGGAGCGCCTGCTGGAGGGCATCTCCTTCGAGGCCGCCGATCGCAACGGCGAGCGCCTGACCGTGGACGCCGCCTACGTGGAGCTGCAGCTGGGCGGCCTGATCAGGAACCAGGACCTCAGCCGCTACATCCTCTGAGGGACCTCAGGCCGGGGCAACCGGTACCTGCACCCCGCCAGCCTTGCGGCCCCGCCAGGCATACCACCGGTCCCGCAGGTCGGACATCAGGGAGTAAGCGGCCGGCACGGCCACCAGGGACAGCACGGTGGAGGTGAGCAGGCCGCCGATCACGGACACGCCGAGCGGTGCCCGGAAGTTGCCGTCGGCGCCCAGTGCGAAGGCGACCGGCAGCATGCCGGCACCCATCGCGATGGTGGTCATGATCACCGGCCTGGCGCGCTTGCGGCAGGCCGCCATGATGGCCTCGTGGCGGGACAGGCCCTGGTCGCGCTCGCCGATGATCGCGTAGTCCACAATCAGGATGGAGTTCTTGGTGGCAACGCCCGTCAGCAGCAGCAGTCCGATCAGCGACGGCAGCGACAGGGCATAGCCGGTGAGCAGCAGTGCGCCGAAGGCGCCGGCACCACACAGCGGGATCGCCGCGAGGATCACCAGTGGCTGGGTGGCACTGCGGAACAACAGCAGCAGCACCAGGTAGACACACACCACGCCGGTCAGCATCGCCGCGCCGAAACCCAGGAACATCTCGGCGAACGCTTCCGAGTCGCCACCGGGCAGAAGTCGAACCCCCGGCGGCAGGTTCTCCAGGGCTGGCAGCCCCCGGAGCTGTGCCATCGCCGTGCCCAGGGGCATGCCGTTGAGTTCAGCGGACACCTTCAGGTTGCGCTCCCGGTCAAGGCGGTCGATCTGGGCAGGCCCACTGCCATCCCGGATCGTCGCGACGGCCGAGAGGGGCACGCTGCCATGGCGGGCGGGCACGCGCAGCAGCGACAGGAGCTCTGCATCGGCCAGGTAGTCATCGGCCAGCTGCACCCGGATCGGAATCTGCCGCTCGGCCAGATTGAGCTTGGCGAGGCGCTGGCGGAAATCGCCGGTGGTGGCAATGCGCGCCGCCTCGGCGATGTCCACGGTCGAAACGCCAAGATCGGCTGCCCGGGCCGGATCCGGGACAATCACGATTTCGGGATTGAGCAGCGAGGCTGAGGAAGTGACGCTGCCGATGCCCGGCAGCGAACGGAGTGCGGCCTCCACGCTGCGACCGGCGGCAGCCAGCTGCTCGGGATCGCGTCCCGCGAGCACCAGGTCAAGCCGGTCGCCAGGGCCCTGGGCGACGAAACCGACGCGCACGCCGGGCAGGTCCCGGAGGCGCTCCCGCACGTCCGTCTCCAGCTGCTGGATCGTGCGCTGGCGCTTCTGGGTGAACTGCAGGGTCAGGGTCGACTGGCGGACATTGGCGACGCTGTTGGCAGCCATGCCGCCCACGGCCGCGGTTCCAACCTTCACCAGCACGCTCTCGAGTTCGGGAATGTCCCGGAGCAGCAGGCGGGCCTGTTCCGATACGGTCACGGTGTCCGCGAGCGGGGTACCCGGCGGCAGGCTGAGCTGCAGGTCGGTCCGGGACAGGTTGCCGGGTGGCACGAACGTGGTGGGAATCAGCGGCAGGAGTGCGAGCGCCACCACAAAGGTGGCCAGCGCCAGGCTCAGCGTCCGGCGGCGGTGGCGGAGCGCCTTTTCCACCAGCCGGAGGTAAGGCGGAATCCAGCCGGGTGTCGGTCGGTGGGCCGGGGCAGGGCCCATGAAGCGCGCGGCCAGCATCGGCGTCAGCAGTCGGGCAACCAGCAGCGAGAACAGCACGGCGGCGGCGGCCGTCCAGCCGAACTCCCGGAAGTACAGGCCGATCTCGCCGGGCATCAGCGCCACCGGAGCGAAGACCGCCACGAGGGTGGCCGAGGTGGCGATCACGGCCATGCCAATTTCGTCGGTGGCATCGATTGCCGCTTCTTCGGCCGACTTGCCCATGGCCCGGTGCTGGGCAATGTTTTCGATCTCGACGATGGCATCGTCAACCAGCACGCCGATTACCGTGGCAAAGGCGAGCAGGGAGAGCAGATTGAGGCTGAAACCCAGCCACTGCATGACGGCAAAAGTGGGGAGGATCGACAGCGGCAGGGCAAGGGCCGTGATCCAGGTTGCCCGCCAGTCGCGCAGGAAGAACCAGACCACCAGCACAGCCAGCAGCGCACCCTCCAGCAGCATCGTGACCGAGGCATCGTAGGAAGCCTTGGTCTCCTCCACCGACGAACTCACTTCGGTGATGCGCACCTCCGGGTGCTCCGCCGCGAGCCTGGCAATCTGGGCGCGTACGCCCTTGCCTACTTCCACCGAGCTGGACCCGCCGGAACGCTGGACAGAAACGACGGCCACGGGCCGCCCGTTGAGCAGGGCCACTTCGCGGGGCGGCGCGATGCCATCCGTGACAGTGGCGATGGCCGAGAGGCGAATGGTGCGGCCATCGCCGAGGAAGATCGGGTAATCCGCAAGCTCGGCTGCCGTGCCAACCGTGGCCACCGTGCGCACCGACTGCTCGGCACCGCCCAGGTTGGTACGCCCGCCGGGGAGCTCGACCTGCAACCGTGCGAGCTGGGCGGAAACCGCGCCCGCAGTCAGGCCGTAGGCCTGCAGGGCCTGGGGCCGCACATCGACACGCACCTCCCGCTCCACGCCACCGTTGCGCACGACCTTGCCCACGCCCTGCACGCTGAAAACCGCCTTGCGCACCCGGTCGTCGATGAGCCAGCTGAGCTCATCCAGGGCCAGGCGGTCGGACTCGAAGGCATAGGCCAGCAGCACGGGTCCGTGGAGGGACACCCGGGAGATCACCGGCTCCTCGATGTCGGCGGGCAGGTCTACCCGGATCCGGTCAACGGCATCCCGGACCTCATCCAGTGCCTGGTCGAGGTTGCGACCAAGGTTGAAGAAGATCCGGGTCCGGGAGACGCCCTCGTTGATGGTCGAACTCATCCGGTCGATGTCCGCGAGGCTCGCAATGGCATCCTCAATCCGGCGGGTCACCTCGGTCTCGAGCTGGCTCGGCGTGGCGCCAGGCAGGTTGACCGTCACCGTGACCTCGGGAAACTCGGCGTCCGGGAGCTGGGCGATGGGCAGCTGCCGCAGGCTGTAGATCCCGAGGATGCACAGCACGACGAAGACCAGTGCGGCGGGCACCGGATTGCGGATACCCCACAGGGATACGTTCATTGGGAAGACTCCTCGGTCACTGGTGGCGCCGGCAAGCCGGTGGCCCGTGCCAGGGCTGCATCGTCCGCATTCACCTGGCGCACCAGGTCTCCGTCACTCAGAAAGCCCGCGCCCCGCACCACAACCCGCTCGCTGGCCGTGAGGCCACTGCTGACCTCGGTGACATCGCCCTGCTGGATACCAGTGGCGATCCGGCGCTGCTCAACGTTGAAGGTGGCGCCGTCGGTCTGGGCACTGTCCAGCTCGCGGGCCACGAAGACATAGGGTATGCCGTCCCTGAAGATAATTGCATCCCGCGGTAGCACCGTGGCGGGGACGGCACCCAGCAGCACGCGTCCCTGGGCGAACATGCCCGCGCGCAGGTCGCCGGGCTCCGGCAGGTCCGCATAAATCAGCCCGGTACGCGTGGCCGGATCCACCGATGGCGACACGGCGCGCACGCGCCCGGCAATGCGGTTGCCCCGCGGACTGGCGAGCTCGACCAGCGTCCCTTCCCGTACCCGGGAGAGATCGCCCTCGACCAGCTCGGCCTGCCATTCGAGGCGACCCTGGCGGATCATGCGGAGCAGTTCGGTACTGGCACTGATCACCTGGCCGGGCTGCACCGAACGCGCCGAAATCACACCCGCGTCCGGGGCCCGCAGTGTGGCGTAGCCGAGGTTGAGGCGGGCGGCATCGCGATTGGCCTCCGCGGTGGAAAGCTGGGCCTCGGCGTTGAGGAGGGTCGCGCGCAACTCGTCGGAATCGCTGGAGGAGATCAGTCCGTCCGTCACCAGCCGCGCTCCCCGGGCAGCATTCGCCCGGGCCAGTTCCAGGCTGGCACGGGCCTGGGCAAGCCCGGCTTCCGCCTGGCGTGCCTGGACTTCCAGCGTCCGGGTATCGAGCCTGACCAGGGGCTGGCCCGCGCTCACCTGGTCACCTACTTCCACCAGCACCTCGGCAGCCCGGATCCCGGACAGTTCCACGCCGAGCGACATCTCCTGCCAGGCTGCCACCGATCCCGATACGGTCAGCGCCCGATCCACCTCCCGGATCTCCGGCAGGGTAGTCGTCACCACCAGGCTGGGTGTGGCCACTGCGGCCGACTCGGGGTTGCCGGAACCACAGGCCGTGAGCGCCAGCGCGGTGGCCAGGATCAGGCAGGGGGCGCCGCAGGGACGTCGGGAGAAAACAGGGAGCATGTGCAGGGGAACCTGATGAGTCTGGTTTTATCGACAAAAGCTTGGCGAGTGTAAGGTAAAGCCGGCGCCTCGTCCGTACGGCATTACCACCAACCCATCCACTGGAACCGGATAGGGCCTGCCTCGTATACAGTGCCTCAGCCCATGACCGTCATCACCTCCACCGACAATCCCCGTTACCGGGAGTTGCACCGTGTGGTCAGCTCGGCCCGTGACCGGCGCAAGTCCGGCCTCACTGTCCTGGATGGCGTCCATCTGGTGGACACTTTCCTGGCCAGTGGAGGCCTGCCGGAGTCCATCGCCGTGGCGGGCGACGGGCCCCAGATACCGGCAATCCAGGCCTTGCTCACCAGCCTGGATCCCAGCCAGGTACATGCCTTCAGCCCCGGCCTCTTCCGCCAATTGTCCACGGTAGATACGCCCACCGGGATACTGGCGCTGATTCGGAAACCCCAACGGGGATGGGCCGGCGAAACTCCCGGTCCCTGCCTCGTGCTCGAAGATATCCAGGATCCCGGCAACCTGGGGTCCATCCTGCGCTCCGCAGCCGCCGCCGGCCTCGGTGAGGTCTACCTGTCCCCCCGCTCCACGGATGCCTGGTCGCCCCGCGTGCTGCGAGCCGGCATGGGAGCCCATTTCTGCCTCCGTCTGCATGAAGAAGTGGACCTGGCCAGTTTCGCCCGTCAGTACCCCGGCCGGCTCATTGCCACTCATCACCAGGCCCGGCAGTCGGTCTTCGACACCGACCTCACCGGTCCCGTCGGCCTCGTTTTCGGCAACGAGGGCGCCGGCCTGTCCCGTGAGCTGCTTGCAGGTATTTCGACGGTCGTCCGGATCCCGATGCACGGCAGCACCGAATCCCTCAATCTGGCGGCGGCCGCGGCGGTGTGCCTGTTCGAGCGGGTACGGCAGGTAGCCAAGTAGGATAGGGACCCCATGAAACAGACCCACTTCGGCTTCGAGACGGTGGACGCGGCCGAGAAGGCGGAGCGCGTACGCGCCGTGTTCGACTCCGTGGCGACCCGCTATGACCTGATGAACGACCTGATGTCCGGCGGACTTCACCGGCTGTGGAAGCACTTCACGCTGCGCCAGACCGGCCTTCGGCCGGGCGACCGGGCGCTGGACGTGGCCGCCGGCACCGGCGACCTCACCCGCGGGATGGCGAGACAGGTCGGCGGCGACGGGCTGGTGGCCCACACGGACATCAACCGGGAGATGCTCGAGGTGGGCCGGCGGCGGATCGTGGATGCCGGCCTGTTCGACCGGACCACCAGCCTGCTCGCCAACGCGGAGCAGCTGCCCTTTGCGGACGGCAGCTTCCACTGCGTGACCATCGGCTTCGGGCTGCGCAACTGCACCGACAAGGCAGCGGCCCTGCACTCGATGGCGCGGGTGCTGAGGCCGGGCGGACGGCTGCTGGTGCTGGAGTTCTCGAAGCCCGTGCTGAAGCTCATCGAGCCCCTCTATGACGCCTATTCCTTCCGGATACTGCCAATGCTCGGCGAGCTCATCGCCGGCGACGCAGCGAGCTACCGGTATCTCGCCGAGTCCATCCGCATGCACCCGGACCAGGAGACGCTGCGTGAGATGATGGCAGCGTCGGGCCTCGACGACGTGCGTTACCACAACCTCAGCGGCGGCATCGTCGCTTTGCACGTGGGCTTCCGGTACTGAGCCGATGAATCCGCGCGACCTCACGCTCTTGTGGCCCATCGAGCAGCTCATCAACCGCGGCGTGGGCCTGTCGTCCACCGCAGGCGCCCTTGCGCTGGCCCTCGGTGAGCAAACGCTGGACATCCACTTCGACGGCACGCCCCTCGCGCTCCGCCTGAAAGCGCAGGACGGCCAGGTGCGGGTCACGGCCTCCGCCACCGACGACAGTCCCCCGGACGCCGCGCTGGCCGGCACACCACTCGCGATGCTGCGGCTGCTGGGGGGTGATCCCGAGGCGCTGATCCGCGACGGGGACATCCGTCTCACTGGCAACGACGAGGTGGCCAGTCGCTTCCGCGAGCTGCTGCATCACGCCCGCCCGGATCTGGAAGAGGAACTCTCCCGGGTCCTCGGCGACCCCCTCGCCCATCAGCTTGGCAACTTTGCCCGGGAGTTTGCGGCGTGGGGCCGGCGCACGGCCGCGTCGCTGGCCCGCAGTACCGGTGAGTTCCTGACCGAGGAGCAACGCTCCCTCCCGACCCTGATCGAGGTGGATGAGTACTGCGCGGCCGTCGACCGGATCAGCAATGACGTGGAGCGGGCCGCGGCGCGCCTGGCCCGGCTGCGGGACCGCATGTCTTGAGATCGCTGAACCGTTTCCAGCTGGTCCTGCGCCTGCTGGCGATCCGGCGTGTGTTGCTCCGCCACGGCCTCCACCGCGACCTCAACACCACCCGCCTGCCCGCGCCGGCGCGGCTGCTGCTCCGCCTGGGACCCGGATCCGGGCCGAAAGGCACCGAGCCCCGGGGGGTGCGCCTGCGCAAGGCCCTCGAGGATCTCGGGCCCATCTTCGTCAAGTTCGGCCAGTCGCTGTCGACCCGTCAGGACCTGCTGGCGCCTGACATCGGCCGGGAGCTGTCGAAACTGCAGGACGAGGTACCGCCCTTCCCGACGGAGCAGGCCCTGGCCGAAGTGGAGCGCAGCTTCGGCGCGCCGGCCGAGACCGTCTTCGCCGCCTTCGACCGCGAGCCGCTGGCCGCCGCCTCGATCGCCCAGGTGCACGCGGCCCGCCTGCACTCCGGCGAGGATGTGGTGGTGAAGGTGCTGAGGCCCCGGGTGCGGGAGCTGATCGAGCAGGATCTCGAGGTGCTGTACGCGGTGGCGGAACTCGCCTTCCGATGGTGGCCCGAGGCGCGCCGGCTGCGCCCCCGGGAGGTGGTGGCCGAGTACGAGAAGACGATCCTCAACGAGCTGGACATGCTCCGGGAGGCGGCCAATGCCACCCAGCTCCGGCGCAACTGGCCGGATTCACCGATCATCTACGTACCGCGGGTGTATTTCGACTACTGCCGCCCCAACGTGCTGGTGCAGGAGCGCGTCCGGGGCATTCCGATTGATGACATGGACGCGCTGCACGCAGCCGGGGTGGACATCCCGAAGCTGGCGGCAAACGGCGTGGAGATCTTCTTCACCCAGGTGTTCCGCGACAACTTCTTCCACGCGGACATGCACCCGGGCAACATCTTCGTGGACGCGACCGATCCCGCGAATCCCCGCTATTGCGCCGTCGATTTCGGCATCGTCGGTTCGCTCGAGGCCCGCGACCGCCAGTACCTGGCCGAGAACTTCCTGGCCTTCTTCGACCGCGACTACCGGCGGGTCGCGCAGCTGCATGTTGATTCCCTCTGGGTACCGGCCGGGACCCGGGTGGATGAACTCGAATCCGCGGTACGCACGGTCTGTGAGCCGATCTTCGCCAAGCCGCTCAAGGAGATCTCCTTCGGCCAGGTGCTGCTGCAGCTCATCTCGGTGGCCCGGCGCTTCAACATGGAGGTGCAGCCCCAGCTGATCCTGCTGCAGAAGACGCTGGTGCAGATCGAGGGTCTCGGCCGGGTGCTCTACCCTGAGCTCGACATCTGGCAGACGGGCAAGCCCGTGCTGAAGGCGTGGATGATCGAGCAGACCGGCCCCCGGGCCACACTCCGGCGCCTGCGCAGGGAATGGCCCGACCTGCGCTATACGCTGGAGAAGCTGCCGCTGGTGGCCCGGAAGCTGGTGGACGGGGTACTGGAGGAGCCAGGTGTGCCCACCCCGGAAGCCCCCGGCGGCGGCAGCCCCGAGCGTCGCCAGTACGGCGCGATCCTGGGTGCCGGCCTGCTGGTCAGCGGGTCTGTGTGGCTGGGCCTGGATACGCCGCCCAACTGGCTCGGCTGGCTGGCGCTGGCCGGTGGTGCGCTGAGCCTCTGGATCGGCCGGCCCCGCGCCTAGTTCCGCGGCAAGCCAGCACCTGGCGCAGTCAGGCCCAGTCGGCGGGCGAGCGGACCGATGGTCGTCCCCTGCACCACATTCGACACCACGACCACGAAAAACACGATATTGAAGATGGTCTGGGCTTCCGGTAAGCCCGCAACAATCGGGAACGTTGCCAGCACGATGGGCACCGCGCCTCTGAGACCGGCCCACGACACCAGCAGCAGGACGCGCCAGTTGAAGCGGCGGAACGGCAGCAGGCAAAGGACCACGCTGATCGGTCGCGCAACGAACATCAGGATGGCTGTCACCGCCAGTCCGGGTAGCGCGATGCCGGGCAGGTCGCTCGGAAAAACCAGCAAACCGAGGGCCACAAACATCACGACCTGGGCCAGCCAGGCAACGCCGTCCTGGAACATGAGCACATCCCGCTTGGCGACGAACTCCCGGCTGCCGGCGACGATGCCGGCAATGTAGGCGCTAAGGAAGCCGTTCCCCCCGGCCACGCCGGCAACCCCGTAGGCCAGCAATGCCGCGGCCACCGAGATCACCAGGGCCAGACCACCGATCCGTAGCCGGGCACGCCTGAGGACCGCCGGGAGACCGAGTCCCACCGCAACCCCGACGACACTTCCGATGAACATGTCTGCGGCGAACAGGGGCGCCAGCATCCACGGGGATGATCCGGACTGGGAGATGGCAAGCAGCGCCGCGCCCACGAGAAAGATTGCCATGGGGTCGTTGGATCCCGACTCGAGCTCGATGAGTCCGGCAATCTCGCCGTCCAGTGGAGTACTTTGCGAGCGGATGATGGCGAACACGGCGGCGGCATCCGTGGACGCAACCACCGACCCGAGCAGAAATCCCTGCAGGGGCGTGAAGTCCAGCAGCAGTACCGCTGCGACTGACATGATGGCCGCACTCGCGACGACGCCGACTGTCGCCAGCACCAGCGCCGGCGCAGCGACGCTCTTGACGGTCTGCCACTTGGTATCGAGCCCCCCGGAAAAGAGAATGAAGATCAGGCAGACAACACCAATGGTCTGGGCCAGCGGGTAGTTGTCGAATCGGATGCCGATGGGCCCGTCCGAGCCGGCAAGCATGCCCAGCGCAAGGAAGCCGATCAGGGCGGGCAGGCCGAAGCGACTTGAGAGACTGCCGGCCAGGACGGTGGTCACCAGCAGGAGTCCAATGACGAGAATCGCAATTTCTGGGGTGTAACCGGGCATCCGGCATGATGCGGTGGATGGCCGGAAGCTGGCAAATGCACGGGCGGGGCCAGGTGGTCCCCCGGGAGGCAACGGTCAGCGCGGTAATCTGACAGAAAAAGAGGCCAGAGCCATGTGCCCGACGCATCGGGAACATCGCTCTGGCCCCTCTCTGGTGCCCCGCCCGGTGTAGGGCAGGGCAGGTGCAGTTCTAGTAGCGGCGACCGCCGCCGCCGTAACCACCACCGCCGCCGCCACCGCCGCCGTAGCCACCACCGCCGCCGCCGCCGCGATAGCCACCACCGCCGCCGCCGCCGGAACGCTCGCGTTCCTTGGCTTCGTTGACCTTCAGGGCGCGGCCACCGAAATCGGTGCCGTTCAGGCCCTGCATGGCCCGGGCTGCATCACTGCTGGCCATTTCCACAAAGGCAAAACCACGGGGCTGGCCGGTTTCCCGGTCGGTAATCACCGCGATCTTGTCGATGGAGCCATAGGGAGTGAAAAGCTCCCGGATGGCTTCCTCGGTGGCGCTGAAGGGCAGGTTGCCGACAAATAACTTGGTCATTGACATCACTCACACGCAAAAAGGGAGGTTTGGCAGATCACGCTGCCCCGTGGCTCGCGGTTCTTCTGGAAAACGCCGAAAGAAAGAGAGACCTGGAAACGATACAGCAATGCTCCCCCCGCCGCTTGGCTATCGGGGGGCCGGGTGCTTCAGTCCCGATCCCGCAGCGCCCGGAGAAAAGCCACCGGATCGCCGCCCTGCTCCAGCGCCTCCACC
>CAYOXI010000036.1:0-27154 GCA_964407855.1 uncultured Chromatiaceae bacterium | reverse complement strand
AGTGGCGCTTACCCGATTTCCCGGCCGATCTTCATCTACATCAAGAAGGCCCATGTAGGTTCCATTCCGGGCATGAGCGAGTTCCTCCGCGAGTTCACCAGCCGCCGGTCGATGGGCGAGGAGGGTTATCTGGCCGACCGCGGCCTGGTACCGCTGCCGGCGGCCGAGTACGCCGCGGTCGTCAAGCGGATCGCGGCGCTCGAGCCCATGCCGATGCCGAACTAGACTGGTCGCCGGACCGGGGGGCCAAAGACACATGACGCCCGCACGCTGATGCGCCTGTCCACGCTGGCGCTTATTCTCGTCGCCCTGGCACTGACCGCCTACTTTCTCGGTCGCCAGCGCGCCCTGGCTGTGGGTGGCCGCCAGGCTGCCGGCCAGCGGAGGCTGCACTCGTTGCCCCGCTACTACGGTTATTTCACATCGCTCTGGTGCACATTGCCGGCCCTGGCGCTCCTGCTGGGCTGGACGGCGCTGAGTGATTCCTTCATCAGTGAGCGGGTAGTGGGCTCGCTCCCGGAGACCCTGCGCAGTCTTCCGGAAGACCAGCTGGGTCTGGTTCTCAACGACATCCGGAATCTGGCCGGGGGCCAGATGGTGGATCAGGCCCGACAGACAGAAATTTCCGTGGCCGCCGGCCTCTACAACGAGCTGCACGCCGCGTCCCGGCGGATCCTGGCGGGACTGGTCATTGCCGTGGCCTTCGTCGGCTTTGCGGTCGCCTGGATCCGGCTGCGACCTGAATTCCGGGCCAGGAACCATGTCGAGGGTGCGATCAAGCTTGGCCTGATTGCTGCCTCGACGGTCGCCATTGTCACCACGCTTGGGATTCTCCTGTCGGTCACCTACGAGTCTTTCCTGTTCTTCCGGCAGGTGCCGCCCAGCGAGTTCCTGTTCGGGCTCAACTGGAGTCCGCAGATGGCCATCCGGGCAGACCAGGTCGGGTCGTCGGGCGCCTTCGGCGCTGTCCCGCTCTTTGCCGGCACCCTGCTGATCTCCGGCATCGCACTGCTGGTGGCGGTGCCGATCGGGCTCATGACAGCCATCTACCTGACCGAGTACGCGGTACCCTCGGTACGACGTGCCGTGAAACCCGTTCTGGAGGTGCTGGCCGGTATCCCGACCGTGGTCTACGGTTACTTCGCTGCATTGACGGTGGCACCCTTCATACGGGAGATGGGCGAGAGTATTGGCCTCACCGTCGCTTCGGAGAGCGCACTGGCAGCCGGCCTTGTCATGGGCATCATGATCATTCCCTTCGTCTCTTCCCTGTCGGATGACGTGATCAATGCCGTGCCCCAGTCGATGCGGGAAGGTTCCTACGGTCTCGGTGCGACCAAGTCGGAAACGATCAAGCGCGTGGTGTTGCCAGCGGCGCTGCCGGGCATCGTCGGCAGCGTGCTGCTGGCTGCCTCCCGGGCCATTGGTGAAACCATGATCGTGGTGATGGCCGCCGGCTTGTCGGCCAATCTGACCATCAATCCGCTCGAATCAGTCACCACCGTAACCGTCCAGATCGTCACTCTGCTGGTCGGTGACCAGGAATTCGACAGCCCGAAGACGCTGGCCGCCTTCGCGCTCGGCCTGATGCTGTTTGTGGTAACCCTGATCCTCAACATCATCGCCCTGCAGGTTGTCCGCCGTTACCGGGAGCAGTACGACTGATGGACCCGCTGGACCAGCATCGGACCCGGCAGCGGGTTGAAGCCAGCCTCCGGCGCCGTTACCGGACGGAGAAGCTGTTCCGGTTCTACGGGCTGCTGTCCGTGATCCTCGGCGTCTCGTTTCTTGTGGTCCTGTTTGCCACGATCATCGGCAATGGCTATTCGGCCTTCCAGCAGACCTATGTGGAACTGGATATCAGCTTTGATGCAGAGATCATCGACCCCGATGGTGGTCGCGACGTCGATGTGCTGGCGACGGCTGACTATGCCCAGCTGGTCAGGGATGCCCTGGGCAATCTATTCCCGGAGGCTGACGACCGGGTTGCCCGGCGGGAGCTGAACGGGCTGATGAGTTCCGGCGCGGGGTTTGCCCTCCAGCGGATGGTGCTGGCTGATCCGCAGATACTGGGACAGAAGCGCACCTTGTGGCTGCTGGCGGATGATGAGGTGGATCTCTATCTGAAGAGCGGGCTGCCGGCGGGCGACGGCGACGAGGTGGGCCAGCGGCTCAGTGAGCGACAGCGGGCGTGGATTCAGGCCCTCGCGGCGGACGGCAGGCTGGAAAAGCGTTTCAACACGACTTTCTTCACGGCCGGGGACTCCCGCGAGCCGGAACAGTCCGGCATCTGGGGCGCAACCAAGGGCTCGTTCTTCATGCTGCTGGTAACACTGTTCCTGTCCTTTCCACTCGGTGTTGCTGCAGCCATCTATCTGGAGGAGTTTGCCGGCCGCGGGCGCCTGGTTGATCTCATTGAGGTCAATATCAACAACCTGGCGGCTGTCCCATCCATCGTCTTCGGCCTGCTCGGCCTGGCCGTATTCATCAATTTCTTCGGCCTGCCGCGTTCGGCGCCTTTGGTTGGCGGGCTGGTCCTGACGCTGATGACGCTGCCGGTAATCATCATCGCAGCGCGCGCCTCCATCAAATCCGTCCCCCCATCCGTCCGCGAGGCTGCCCTCGGCGTCGGAGCCTCCAAGATGCAGATGGTTTTTCATCACGTCCTGCCGCTGGCCCTGCCCGGCATGCTCACGGGCGCCATCATCGGCATGGCACGGGCGCTGGGGGAATCCGCACCGCTGCTGATGATCGGCATGGTGGCCTTCATCGTCGAAATCCCGTCCGGTCCGCTCAGTCCGGCGACCGCCCTGCCGGTGCAGATCTACCTCTGGGCCGACAGCCCGGAGCGGGCCTTCGTCGAGCGGACCTCTGCCGCGATCATGGTCCTGCTGGCCTTTCTGCTGGTAATGAATGCCTCCGCTGTCTGGTTACGGAATCGTTTCGAGCGACGGTGGTAGCGCATAATGGAAGGGATTGCCGATAATGCTGCTCATGGACAAGGACGAGGGCGCTGCCCCGATGCGGGAAATCCGGACGATGGCCGAGCCAATGGCTGCCGGGACACTGGCCGATTCAGCCGAAACCGGCCGCATTGCCGCCGAGACGGTCGGCGACATCACGGCGAAGAATCCGGTGTTCTCTGTCCGGAATGCCAACGTCTTTTATGGCGACGCCCAGGCGCTGTTTGGCATCAATCTCGATGTGGGCCGCAATGAGGTGATCTCGCTGATCGGGCCGTCGGGTTGTGGCAAGTCCACCTTCATTCGCTGCCTCAACCGCATGAACGACACCATCGAGTCGGCGCGGGTGAAGGGTGATTTCCGCCTGGATGGCCAGGACATCTACGCGAAGGACATGGACGTCGTGATGCTCCGCGCACGGGTCGGCATGGTGTTCCAGAAACCCAATCCGTTTCCCAAGTCCATCTACGAAAACGTCGCCTACGGTCCGCGGATTCACGGACTGGCAGCCAACCGCTCGGAACTCGACGACATCGTCTACGGCAGCCTGGAGCGAGCCGGTCTGGTCGATGAGGTCAAGGACCGGCTCGAGGAACCCGGCACCGGACTTTCCGGCGGCCAGCAGCAGCGCCTGTGTATTGCCCGCACCATCGCCGTGAATCCGGAAGTGATCCTGATGGACGAGCCCTGTTCGGCACTCGATCCGATCGCCACGGCGCGTATCGAGGACCTCATCGACGAGCTGTCGCAGAAGTACGCGATTGCGATCGTGACGCACTCGATGCAGCAGGCAGCCCGCGTCTCCAACCGCACTGCCTATTTCCACCTGGGCCGCCTCGTCGAGGTCGGACCCACCGACAAGATCTTCACCAACCCCTCCCACAAGCTCACCGAAGACTACGTCACCGGCCGCTTCGGCTAGGACGTCCTGCGCCAAGCCCGTACTCCGGTACCCGGCATGGGTTATCGGTGGCCATGCCTTTGCGTCTGTATGTTAAGAAAAGATGCCGGCACGACGGGTATTTCATGAAAATGTAATAGGCCAGAAACATAATCCCTCCCGGTCCTGGCGGGCACCGAAATTCCGCCAGCTCACGTCTCCAGAAAGGGTAGTCCCCATGAAGAAGCACGAGTTTCTCCGGCCAGTTCTCTGCCTGTTCGCCGCCTTGTTCCTTACCGGGACTGCTCACGCCGCGGAAGGCGATCCCACCGTGCAAAAGCTCCTGGAGCGTATTGAGGCCCTGGAGCAGCGCATCACCGAACTGGAACAAGGCGGGCCCGGCGTGCCGGTCCCCGCCGTGGCAGCCCCGACGGCGCCAGCCGTCCCTGCCGTGGCCGGTCCGGCGCCCGCCGCCTGGACGAACCAGGTCACGCTGCAGGGCGACCTCCGCTATCGCTACGAGAACATCGACAACGAGCTGACCGACGACGAGCGCAACCGGCAGCGGATCCGTGCGCGGGCCGCCATCGTCGCGCGGCCCCAGGAGAGCCTGGAGCTCGGTTTCGGACTTGCCACGTCGGAAAACAACGATCCGGTCTCGAGTAACCAGACCATCGGTTCAGGCGGTTCCCGCAAGGACCTTTACCTGGACCTGGCCTACTTCAACTGGACGGCCCAGCCGGGCCTCAACGTAATTGGTGGCAAGTACAAAAACATCCTGTACCGGCCCGGCAGGCACGCCCTGCTCTGGGACAGCGACTGGAATCCGGAGGGCTTCGGGCTCACCTACGCCCGCGGAGCCTTCTTCGGTAATGTCATTGCCAGCTGGCTGGAGAGTGATAGCGCGCGAGACGAGGCCTACACCGCCGGCGGCCAGGTCGGCGCCACCACGGCAATCGGGGAGGGCATCAGGCTCACCGGCGGTCTCGGCTATGTCCGCAGCAACACGGCGGGCAAGCGCACGTTCTTCGGACCTGCGCTGGCGTTTCGCGGCAACAGTTTCGATCCGGATACCGAGCGCTATCTGTACGACTACGAGGTGCTGGAGCTCTTTGGCGAGGTCGCTTTCGAGATCGGCAGCCTCCCGGCGAGTGCCTTCGTGGACTACGTGCAGAACCAGGATGCTGACCAGTTCGATACGGGGTGGGCAGCGGGCCTGCAGCTGGGTGCGGCGAAGAAGAAGGGCAGCTGGGAAGCGGTCTATGTTTACCAGGACCTGGAGCCGGACGCCGTGTTCGGGCTGCTCACCGACTCGGATTTCGGCGGCGGCGGCACGGACAACAAGGGGCACCTGCTCCGTGGCGCCTATGCGCTGAGCGACCGGTGGAATATTGGTGGCAGCTACCTGATCAATACCATCAACGTGGCCGCAGGCCAGCGCGCCGACTACGACCGTCTGCAGCTGGACCTGAACTTCAGGTACTAGGCCGCTGCGGAGCTGATACCCCAGCCGCCGGTCGCATAACCCTTGGGCAGGCCCGCATCCGGCGTGAAGCCGTAGAGCTCGTCAGCCGGCAGGGCGTCGGCGAGGATCTGCCGGACGGCGAGCAGCTTCGGCAGGTCGATGCCGGTGCGCAGGCCCATCGCATCCAGCATGAAGACGAGGTCCTCGGTCACGATGTTGCCGCTGGCGCCGGGGGCATAGGGACAGCCGCCGAGTCCGCCGAGCGAGCTGTCCAGCGTCGTGATGCCTTCTTCGAGGGCGGCCAGTGCATTGGCCAGGCCCAGGCCCCGGGTATTGTGCAGATGGACGCCGGACAGGCGGTCGGCGCCCACCTCCTGGCGCACGAGCCGGATCAGGCGCTTCAGCTGGGCCGGGTTGGCGTAGCCCGTGGTGTCCGAGAGGCCGATGTCATCGCAGCCGGCCTCCATCAGCGCCGCCGCCAGCTCGACCACCTTGCGTTCCGGTACCGGGCCCTCCAGCGTGCAGCCAAAGGCCGTTGCCACGTTGCCTTCGAAGCCCGGGCGCCTGTCCGACGGCATCGATTTCAGCAGCGCGGCGATCTGCCGGACCTCCGCCAGCACCTGTGCATGGCTCTTGCGCAGGTTGGCCTGGCTGTGGGTTTCGCTGGCGGACAGCGGCAGGGCAATCTTGTGGGCCCCGGCGGCAATCGCGTTCTCGGCGCCCTGGAGATTGGGCACCAGTGCCAGCACGGTGAGGCCGGGGATGGTGCGTGCGAAGGCCACCACCTCGGCGGCATCGGCCATCTGGGGGAGCAGCCTCGCCGGGACAAAGGAGCAGACCTCGATCTCGCGCACACCGGCCGCTGCCTCGGCCGCGATCCAGGCCTTCTTCGCCTCGGTGGGCATGATGGACTTGATGCTCTGCAGACCATCCCGAGGCCCGACCTCGCTCACCAGTACGTCAATTTCGCTGCTTGCTGCCATTGTCCCGTTCCCGTCAGCCAGAGCCGATATCCAGACCCGGCATTCTATATGGGGTCGCCCGCAGTGATGTTCCAGTGGGATAATCCGGCGCCGCGCGGGAGCCCGCCCGGGCATACATAAGACAATGCTGGAAGGTACTGCAATGACAGGTCAGGGCCTGCCCCTCGCCGGGGTGCGCGTCATCGAATTCACCCACATGGTCATGGGTCCGGCCGCCGGCCTGATCCTGGCCGATCTCGGTGCCGACGTGATCAAGATCGAGCCGGTGGAAGGCGACAGCACCCGGCACCTGCCCGGCTCCGGTTCCGGCTATTTCCCGATGTACAACCGCAACAAGCGCAGCCTGTGCGTGGACCTGAAGTCGCCGGACGGGCAGGCCGTCGTGCGGCGCCTCCTGTCGGGGGCGGACGTCCTCATCGAGAATTTCCGTCCCGGCACGATGGACCGTCTTGGCTTCGGCTACGAGGCGCTCAGCCGGCAGTTTCCCGCCCTGATCTACTGCTCGGAGAAGGGTTTCCTACCGGGACCCTACGAGCACCGGACCGCCCTCGACGAGGTCGCCCAGATGATGGGTGGTCTTGCCTACATGACCGGCCCGCCGGGTCAGCCGCTACGCGCCGGCACGTCAGTGATCGACGTGCAGGGTGGCATGTTCGGCGCCGTCGGCATCCTCGCCGCCCTGTTCCAGCGGCAGTCCAGCGGTCGTGGCCAGAATGTGGTGGCGTCGCTGTTCGAAAGCACGGTGTTCCTCGTGGGCCAGCACATGGCCCAGTATGCGGTCACCGGCAAGCCTGCGGCGCCGATGCCGGTGCGGGTCTCGGCCTGGGCGATCTACCAGGTTTTCGAGACCGGCGACGACCAGCAGGTGTTCGTGGGTGTCGTCAGCGACAAGCAGTGGCGTGATTTCTGTGCGGCGTTTGAGTTGACCGACCTGGCGGCCGACCGCAGCCTGGATGGCAATACCGACCGGGTGACCCACAAGGAGCGGCTGCTGCCGGTCATCAAGGCCGCATTTCGCCGCTACACGAAGCAGGAGTTGATGGCGAAGCTGGAAAAAACCGGGCTGCCCTTCGCACCGATCACCCGTCCGGAGGACCTCTTTGACGATCCCCATCTGGCCGCCAGCGAAGGTCTCGTGTCGCTGACCATCACCGATGGTCCGCGGGCTGGCGACCAGACCCGCCTGCCGGCTCTGCCGCTCGCGATGGACGGACAGCGCTTCGGCGTGCACCGCGATGTGCCGCGGGCCGGAGAGCATTCGGTGGAGATTCTCCGGGACCTGGGCTACTCGGGTGCGGAGATCGCAGCCCTGCAGGCCTCCGGCGCCATCGCCGGGGGTGGGCGCTGACACCGGCCGGCGCCCCGCTGTTGCTTCAGAGGTAGATCCAGGGCCGCAGTTCGCGGTCCCGCGCCTGGAAAGCCAGGATGTCGGGATCACGTTTGCTGGTGACGGCAATCGAGTCCAGGCCCTCGAGCAGCATCTCCCGGTCCGCCTCCGGCAGGCTGAAGCGGTACTCAGTGCCGTCCGGGGCAATGACCACGCCCAGCGCCAGGTCGACGGTCACCAGATTGCCGGCCGGGTCGGCTTCGACCTGCCGGGCCAGGCTCTCCACGTCGCGGTAGTCCATGACCACCGGCACGATGCCGTTGCGCACGCAGTTGCCCTGGAAGATCGAGCCGAAGCTTGGCGCGATGATCGCGCGGATGCCCCATTCGTGCAGGGCCCAGACCGCATGTTCGCGGGAGGAGCCACAGCCGAAATTGAGGCCCGAGAGCAGGATGCGTGCCTCGCGGTAGGGCGCCCGGTTGAGGATGAAATCGGGGTTTTCCTCGCGGCTGCCCGGCGCCTGGTAGCGCCAGCCGGCGAACAGGCCTTCCGCCAGTCCGGATTTGGAAACCCGCTTCATCTCGCGACTGGGAATGATGGCATCCGTATCCACGTTGATGCGCAGCAGCGGGGCGGCAATCGCGGTGTGGCGCGTGAATTTTTCCATGCTGATGCTGCCGCGTGCGCGCTCAGTCAGGCAGAAAACTGCGGACATCGGCCAGCTGGCCGGCGATGGCTGACGCGGCCACCGTCGCCGGGCTGGCCAGGTGGGAGCGGGTGCGTGGCCCCTGGCGATTCTCGAAGTTGCGGTTGGTGCTGGTCACCACCCGTTGCTCCAGTCCGAAACTTTCTCCACCGGCGTAAAAGCACATGGAGCATCCGGACTCCCGCCATTCGAATCCGGCATCCAGGAAGATCTTGTCCAGCCCTTCCGCCTCGGCCACTTTCTTGACCTGGCTGGAACCGGGCACGCAGATGGCCCGGATACCCTCGGCCACCCGGCGTCCGCGTAACACCCGGGCGGCCTCCCGCAGGTCGCTGATCCGGCTGTTGGTGCAGGAGCCGATGAAGGCGGCGCCGATGGGAGTACCGGCCAGCGACGCACCGGCTGCGAGGCCCATGTAGGCAAGGGCGCGCTCGGCAGCCAGACGACGATCAGGATCGGACTCCGCAGCGGGATCCGGTACCTGTTCGTCGATACCGCCGCCGTGCTGCGGGCTGGTGCCCCAGGTGACCTGGGGCGTGAGACGGGTGCAGTCGACAGTGAGTTCCCGGTCGAACACCGCATCGGCATCCGTGACCAGCGTTCGCCAGTGAGCCAGTGCTGCCTCCCAGTCGGCCCCTTTGGGGGCGTAGGGCCGGCCCTGCACATACTCGAAGGTGGTGTCGTCCGGGGCAATGATGCCGGTCCAGGCACCGAACTCCACCGCCATGTTGCACAGCGTGAGGCGGGCCTCGACCGGTAACGCGCGGACTGCCGGGCCGGCGAACTCGATGGCATGGCCGGCGCCGCCCGACGCGCCGAAGCGGCCGATCAGGTGCAGGATCATGTCCTTGGCATAGACACCGGGTGCCAGTGAGCCTTCGAAGCGGATCCGCATGCTGCGCGGCTTGCGCACGGCCAGTGTCTTGGTGGCCAGCGCATGCTCGGCCTCGGTGGAGCCAATACCCCAGGCCAGCGCGCCCAGTCCGCCCAGCGTGCAGGTATGGCTGTCGGGACACACCAGCGTGACCCCCGGCAGCGCGATGCCGAGCTCCGGCGAAACCACGTGCACGATGCCCTGGCGATCGTCACCCAGGTCGAACAGCGTGAGTCCCGCCTCCCGGGCCGAAGCCCTGGTGCTGGTGATGAAAGCGCGCCCGCCCGGCATGCGCGTCTCGTCGGTCCGGCCGGACAGGGTGTCCACGATATGGTCCATGGTGCAGAAGGCCTGCTCCGGGTTTCTCACCCGGCGCCCGGCTGATGCGAGGCCCTTGAGCGCGACACTGCCGGTGCGCTCATGGAGAAAAACCCGGTCGATGTACAGCAGCGTGGCGCCGTCGCCCAGATCGGCAACCGCGTGCGTATCCCAGAGCTTGTCAATAATCGTCCGGCCCATGTTTCCGCAGCCAGCGGTGCCGCTTTCCACCCGAAAAAGGGTCCGAATCATAGCAGTTCACAATATACTTCCGGCATGTTGTCGCACGTTGACGAGCAGAACCAGCCCGCGATGGTGGATGTGAGCGGCAAGGCCATCACGCACCGTACCGCGCATGCCCGGGCCCGGGTAATCCTTCCGGCTGTGGTCCGTGCGGCATTGACGGATGGCGAGATCCACTCGCCAAAGGGCCCGGTTTTCCAGACGGCGATCATCGCCGGGACGATGGCTGCCAAGCGGACCCATGAACTGATTCCCTTCTGCCATCCCATCGGGCTGGATGCCTGCCGTATCGGGATTACGGTGGATGGGGCAGGGGACGTGATCATCGACTGCATGACCCGGGTCGAGCACCGCACCGGCGTCGAGATGGAAGCGCTGACCGGCGCGTCGGTCGCGGCCCTCACGATCTACGACATGTGCAAGGCGCTGTCCCACGACCTGGTGATCGCCGAGCTTCGACTGCTCAGCAAGACCGGCGGGAAGAGCGACTTTTCCGCTGCACCCATGGCGGCAGGATCCTGAGCTTGGGTACGCCGCTCCCGGTGGGCTGGCCCGCGCTCCGCGGCCTCATCCTGGCCGGCGGGCACAGCCGCCGCCTTGGGCAGGACAAGGCCGCCCTCGTGCTTTCCGGCCAGACCCTGCTCGACCGGATGGTTGAGTTGCTCCAGCCGGTCACGGTCTCGGTGCATGTGTCCGTGCGCCCGGAGCAGGCCGGGGATCCCGTGCGCCGTGGTCATGCCCTGCTGGTAGATCCGGCGCCGGACCTGGGACCGGCGGCCGGTTTCCTCGCGGCGCAGGCCTTCGATCCGGCGGCGGCCTGGCTCGTGGTGGCCTGCGATATGCCGGGCGTGGGTCCGGCCCATCTGGCGGCCCTGCTGCGGGCCCGCGTGGCCGGGCGCGGCGGCACGGCGTTTCGCAGTCCCGGCGATGGCGAGCCCGAGCCGTTGTGTGCCATCTGGGAACCCGCTACCCTCGCTCGCCTTGCAGCGCGGGCCGGCCGCTCCACGGGCGGCCAGACCGCCGACGGCCCAGGTCCCCGGTCGATACTGGCTGGCGCCGATCCGGTTCTGCTCGATCCGCCAGACAGGTTTTTCCTGGCCAGCCTGAACACTCCTGCTGATCTACGCCGCTACTGGAACCTGAAGCATGGCCAAGAGCCCCAAGAAGACCGCGGCTAAGCCCTCCCGGGAAACTGCCGAAGCCGCTGTCCGCACGATCCTGGCCTACGTTGGTGAGGACCCGGCGCGACCCGGCCTGCGGCGGACGCCCGCGCGCTTTCTCGGTGCCTATGAGGACTGGTTCTCGGGTTACGCAGTCGATCCCGTGGCGCTGCTCGGCGCCTCCTTTCAGCAGGTCGACCGCTATGACCGGATCGTGATGCTGACCAACGTCGACTTCGAGTCCCACTGCGAGCATCACGTCGCCCCGGTGATCGGCCGCGCCCACGTGGCCTATCTGCCCGACCGGCGGCTGGCGGGCATCAGCAAGCTGGTCCGGGTCGTCGAGGCCTTCACCCGGCGCCTGATCGTCCAGGAGCGCCTGACTGCAGACATCGCCCGTTGCATCCACCAGGTGCTGGAGCCGCGTGGCGTTGCGGTGGTCATCGAGGCCCGGCATCACTGCCTCACCACGCGGGGTGTCCACCGCGACAATGTGCGCATGACCACCAGCGAGATGCTGGGCGCTTTCCAGGACGATGACCGGCTGCGTGCCGAGTTTCTGGGCGCCATCGGCCGGGCGGAGGCCTGAGGAGCGCGAGCATGGACCGGATCGTCTTCAGCTGTGCGGCGGATGTCCAGGCCTACGTTGGCCGCGAGATCGGTGTCTCCGACTGGATCCTGGTCGACCAGGACCGCATCAACCGTTTCGCCGATGCCACCGACGATCACCAGTGGATCCACGTGGACGAGGAACGCGCGAGGCGCGAGCTGCCGGTAGGATCCACGATCGCCCACGGCTACCTGCTGGTTTCGCTGATGCCGCGGTTGCTGGATACCTTCGTTGCATTCACGGGGCTGACCCGGGTGATCAACTACGGCCTGAACGAGGTGCGCTTCAAGACCATGGTTCCCGCAGGCAAGCGGGTCCGGATGCGCGCCAAGCTGATGTCGGCCCGCCAGCGCGCCGGCGGCCTGCAGGTGATCCTCGAGAACACCATCGAGATCGAGGGCGAGACCCGGCCCGCCTGCACGGCGGAGACGCTGGTCCTCTACTTTTTCGAGCGCTAGCGGCGCAAGGCTGCCAGCAGCCGCTGGTGCACCGCCGGCGAGGGTGCTCGCCGGATCTCTGGCCATCGGGTTTCTCCTGCCTGCCTGAACGGCAATGGGTTGCGGGTACAATCGCGTCGTGAATCCCAGGCTGGCCGATCTGATCCGCATTCTGGACCTCGAGCCCATCGAGAAGAACATCTTCCGGGGGCAGAGTCGGGACGTCGGCACCCCCCAGGTCTTCGGCGGCCAGGTGCTCGGCCAGGCGCTGGCCGCGGCGGGACGGACCGTCACGGGACGGCAGGTGCATTCCCTGCACGCCTACTTCCTGAAGCGCGGCGACGTCAACGCGCCGATCATCTACGAGGTGGATCGTGCCCGCGATGGTGGCAGCTTCACGAACCGCCGGGTTGTCGCCATCCAGCATGGCGAGCAGATCTTCAACATGGCCGCCTCCTTCCAGACGGCGGAGTCCGGCCTGGAGCACCAGGACACCATGCCGGACGTCCCCCGGCCGGAGAGCCTGAAGGACCTGGCAGCCATCGCGAGGGAGCACGGTGGCGACCTCCCGGCGCGCATGCAGCGCTTCCTGACCTACGAGCGTCCCTTTCACGTGCGCCCGGTAAACCCGGAACAGTTTCTGTTCCCTGACAACCGGAGCCCGGTTAAGCAGGTCTGGATAAAGGCCGCGGGCGCCCTGCCCGACGACGTTGCCCTGCACCAGGCGATGATGGCCTACGTCTCCGACTACGAGCTGATCGGCACGGTCACGCTGCCGCACGGCCTGCACGCTGCCCGTACGGGCCTGCAGATGGCGAGCCTCGACCATGCCATGTGGTTTCACCGGCCCGTCCGGGTGGATCGCTGGCTGCTCCTGTCGCTGGACAGCCCGGCGGCCGCGGGCGGCCGGGGTCTTGCCTGGGGCAAGGTGTTTACGGAGGAGGGCCAGCTCGTCGTGACGCTGGCTCAGGAAGGGCTGATCAGGCTTCGCAGGCCCGAGGCGTAGCGCTGCCCCCGTTCCCGGTAGCGCTCGGCCGACAGCGGCAACCGGCTGATTTCCTCCGGCGTCAGGGCCCGCACCACCCGGGCCGGTGAACCCACGATCAGCATCCCGTCCGCAAACTCCTTGCCCTCGGTGATCAGCGCGTTGGCGCCCACCAGGCAGTGCCGGCCGATGCGGGCGTTGTTCAGCACCGTGGCACCCATGCCGATCAGCGACTCGTCGCCGACGTGGCAGCCGTGCAGGATCACCCGGTGCCCGACGGTCACCCGCTCACCCAGTACCAGCGGCGAGCCGGGATCGGAATGCAGCACGGAGTTGTCCTGGATGTTGGTGGCTGCCCCGATCGTGAGGCGCTCCACATCGCCGCGGAGCACGGCGCCAAACCAGACACTGGCGCCATCGCCCAGTTCGACGTCACCGACCACCGTGGCTGTCGGTGCCACATAAACGCCCGCACCGATCCGCGGTGCCACGCCCTCCAGGCTGTAGATCACCGGGTTGCACCCTGGCGGGCCACCGCCTCGGCAGCCTTGCGGGCTGCCTCCGGATCACCGACGTAGTCGCGCTTCGCGGCCGTCAGGTCCGGATGAAACTGATAGACCAGCGGAATGCCGGTCGGGATGTTGAACTCCAGTATCTCCGCCTCGGACATGCCGTCCAGCATCTTCACGATTGCGCGCAGGCTGTTGCCGTGCGCCGCGATGAGCACATCCTCGCCCCGCAGCAGGCGCGGGGCCACGGTGTCCTGCCAGAAGGGCAGCACGCGCACGAGGGTATCCTTGAGGGACTCGGTGCCGGGCACACCGGGGATGTCCCGGTAACGGCGGTCGTGGACCGGATGGCGCGCATCGCCGGGCTCCAGCGGTGGCGGTGGGACATCGTAGCTGCGCCGCCAGATTTTCACCTGGTCCTCGCCATGGCGGGCGGCCGTCTCGGCCTTGTTGAGGCCCTGCAGCGCCCCGTAGTGCCGCTCATTGAGCCGCCAGCTGCGTTCGACCGGTATCCACATCAGGTCCATTTCGTCGAGCACCAGCCAGAGTGTCCGGATAGCGCGCTTGAGCACGGAGGTGTAGGCAATTTCAAAGTGGAAGCCCAGTGCGCGCAGCTGCCGGCCGGCTTCCCGCGCCTCGCGCAGCCCCTGTTCAGTGAGGTCGACATCGGTCCACCCCGTGAAGCGGTTCTCCAGGTTCCATGTGCTCTGGCCGTGTCGGCACAGCACCAGCTTGCCTGTCATGCGCGTCTCTCCGGGAAATTGTGCGGGGGGATTCTAAACCGCCAGACCGCTGGCGCGTGCCGTTCTGGCCGCTTCAGGGCAGGTGGCCGGCCGCCAGGTACTCGACCGACTGCATTTCCAGCAGCCGGCTCCGGGTCCGCTCGAACTCGGCAGCAAGCTGCCTGCCAGTATAGATCCGGCGGATGGGCGCCGCCGCGGACACGATGAGCTTGACCCGGCGGTCATAGAATTCGTCCACCAGGGCCACGAAGCGGCGGGCCTCGTTCTCCCGGGTCCCGTCCAGCTCCGGCACGCCTGAAATCAGCACGGTCTGGAACCAGCGGGCAATCTGGATGTAGTCCTCCTGGCTGCGAGGCCCTGCACAGAGCGCGGCGAAATCGAACCAGACCAGGCCCCGGGCGAGGCGGCGGGTGGGAATACGCCGCCCGTACACCTCAAGCCGGGCACCGCGCCGTTCCTTGTCCGGGGCCATCTCCAGGAAGTAGCGCTCCAGGTTCTTTTCCGCTGCCGCCGTGGCCGGTGCATGCCAGAGATCCGCGGCCTCCAGCACGCGGAGGCGGTAGTCCAGCAGTCCGTCCACGTGGACCACCTCCAGATCCCGGCAGAGCAGCTCGATGGCCGGCAGGAAACGCTGGCGCTGCAGCCCGCCCCGGTAGAGGTCAGCCGGGGCGCTGTTGGACGTGGCCACGAGGGTCACACCCTGCTCCCCGAGCGCTTCAATCAACCGGGCGAGGAGCATGGCATCGCCAATGTCAGACACGAAGAACTCGTCGAAGCAGATCACCCGGGCCTCCCGGGCAAAGTCTTCCGCCACGATGTGCAGTGGATCCTTGACCTTGCGCAGCTCCGCGAGCCTCCCGTGGACGCGGCTCATCACCCGGTGAAAGTGGTAGCGGAGCTTGTCGTCAAAGGGCAGCGCATCGAAGAACAGATCCATGAGAAAGGTCTTGCCTCGGCCCACGCCGCCCCACAGGTAGGCGCCCCGCACCGGCGAGGCTGGCAGGACCACGGGCAACAGGCGCCGCAACAGGCGGGGGATCCGCTGCCGCCGCGGACGGGCCGTGAGCTCCCGGCCGACGCGCTCCAGGGTCGCAATGGCGCGCAGCTGGGCCGGATCCTCGCTGAGGCCCCGGCTGGCCAGAGCGGCGTGATAGCGATCAAGCAGGTCCATGCGCGCCGGCGTTGCTGCGAAGGGCGTCCAATCTACCGGTTTCCGGCCCGGGGCAGGAGCAGGGTAGACTGCTGGCCGCATGACGGAACGGGAAACGATGGAGTTCGACGTCGTGATCGTGGGGGCCGGTCCCTGCGGTCTGGCGGCGGCCTGCCGCCTCCTGCAGCTCGCGGCCGACGGTGGCACGGAGATCTCCGTTTGCGTGGTGGAGAAGGGCGCCGAGATCGGAGCCCATATCCTGTCCGGGGCGGTCTTCGAGCCCGCGGCGCTGGCTGAGCTGTTTCCCGACTGGCAGGCCCGCGGTGCGCCGCTGCGCACACCGGTAGCCCGGGACGAATTTCACTGGCTCCGGTCCGAGACAGCGCGCCTGCGCGTGCCGGACGTCTTCGTCCCCCGGCCCATGCGCAATCACGGCAACTACATCATCAGTCTTGGCCGCCTGTGCCAGTGGCTGGGCCAGCAGGCCGAAGCGCTGGGCGCCAACCTGTTTCCGGGCTTTGCGGCGGCCGGCGTGCTCTACGAGGACGGGCGGGTGGCCGGCGTGCTTACCGGCGATCTCGGCCGGGCGGCCGACGGCACGGAGAAGCCGGGTTTCCAGGCCGGCTACGAACTGCGGGCCCGCTACACCGTCTTCGCCGAGGGTTGCCGGGGCCACCTGGGCAAGGAACTGATGGACACCTACCAGCTGCGGTCGGACTGCGACCCGCAGCACTACGGCATCGGTCTCAAGGAAATCTGGAGCATCGATCCGGCGAAGCACCGGGAAGGCCTGGTGGTGCACACGCTGGGCTGGCCACTGGACAACGCCACCGAGGGGGGCGGCTTCCTCTATCACGCGGCGGACAACCAGGTGTACCTCGGCGTGATCATCGCGCTCAGTTACCGCAACCCGCACCTGAGTCCCTTCGAGGAGTTCCAGCGCTGGAAGCAGCATCCGCTGATCCGTGAGGTGCTGGAGGGTGGCCAGCGGGTCAGCTACGGATCGCGGGCGGTGAACAAGGGCGGGCTGCAGTCGCTGCCGAAGCTGGTCTTCCCGGGTGGCCTGCTGGCCGGCTGCGATGCCGGTTTTCTCAACGGCGTAAAGATCAAGGGCAGCCACACGGCCCTGAAGACCGGCATGCTGGCGGCCGAGGCCATCTTTGCCGCCCTGGCGCAGGGCGACGACGCGCCCGCGGTGCTCGACAGCTTCGAGCAGGCGGTGCGGAAATCCTGGGTCTGGCAGGAACTGCACACCGGACGCAACTTCGGGCCTGCCCAGAAGCGTTTCGGCACCTTGCTGGGCGGCGCCTTCACCTGGCTGGACCAGAACCTGTTCGGCGGGCGGCTGCCCTTTACGCTGCGCAGCCCGCAGCCTGACCACCTTGGCCTGCGCGCGGCCGCCGCTGCGCCGCGCATTGCCTATCCCCGGCCCGACGGCCGGGTCAGCTTCGACCGGCTGTCCTCGGTTTTTCTCTCCAGCACCAATCACGAGGAAGACCAGCCCTGCCATCTGCAGCTGCGCGATCCGGCCGTGCCGATCCGGGACAATCTGCCGCGCTACGATGAACCCGCGCAGCGTTACTGCCCGGCCGGCGTCTACGAAGTTGTGACCGGGCCGGACGGCAGCCAGCGCTTCCAGATCAACGCCCAGAACTGCGTTCACTGCAAGACCTGCGACATCAAGGATCCGGCCGGCAACATCCGCTGGGTGACGCCGGAGGGCGGGGGCGGGCCCAACTACTCCGGGATGTAAAGCCCGGCTGGCCTCAGACCAGTTCGATGGCCGTGGCAATGGCCTCGCCACCGCCGATGCATCCCGAGGCCACGCCCCGTCGTCCGCCCTGCTGGCGGAGCGCGTGGATCAGGGTCACCAGCAGCCGTGCGCCGGTCGCACCGATCGGGTGGCCCAGGGCGCAGGCACCCCCCAGCACGTTCACCCGGTCGTGGCGCAGGCCGAGCTCGCGCATGCACGCAAGCGTCACGCAGGCGAAGGCCTCGTTGACCTCGAAAAGGTCCACGTCGTCGACCTGCCAGTCCGCCCGGGCCAGCAGTGTCCTGATCGCCGGCGCCGGCGCGGTGGTGAACCACTCGGGTTCCTGGGCGTGGGTCGCCTGGGCGACAATCCGGGCCAGCGGCTGGAGGCCCCGCCGGCCGGCCTCGGCAGCCGTCATCAGCAGCAGCGCGGCGGCCCCGTCGGAGATCGAGGAGGAGGTCGCGGCAGTCACCGTGCCGTCCCGGGCAAAGGCCGGGCGCATCGTGGGGATGCGCACCGGATCGCAGCGTCCGGGTTCTTCATCCTCGCTGACGATCACCTCGCCGGTGCGGGTCTTCACCGTCACCGGGGCAATCTCGGCCTGGAAGGCGCCGGACCCGACCGCAGCCAACGCCCGCCGCACCGACTCAATCGCGAAGTCGTCCTGTTCGGCACGGGACAAGCCGTAGCGGCTGGCGGTCGCTTCGGCAAAGAAACCCATCATCTGGCCGTCGTAGGGGTTCTGCAGGCCATCCAGGAACATGTGGTCCAGGACTTCCTGGTGTCCCATCCGGTAGCCGCTGCGCGCCTTGGGCAGCAGGTAGGGGGCATTGCTCATCGATTCCATGCCGCCCGCCAGCACCACGGACGCGGCACCGGAGCGGAGCTGGCTGGCGGCCAGATGGACGGCAAGCATGCCGGAGCCACAGACCTTGTTCACCAGGGCCGTCGGGACCGAGACCGGCAGTCCCGCAGCCAGCGCAGCCTGGCGGGCTGGCGCCTGGCCAAGACCGGCACCCAGCACGCAGCCCACCAGCACCTCGCTGACTTCGGTCGGGTCGATGCCGGTGGTCGTGAGGCAGGCCCGGGCGGGCGACGCGAACAACTGGGGGGCGGCCACGCTGCCCAGCGCACCCTGGAAGGCCCCGATCGGAGAACGTTGGGCGGCGACGATGACGATGGAATCAGGGGACAAGACGCCGCTCCGGAACAGCCTCCAGGGCCGATGGCCGCGGATTATGCGGTGCAAAAACCCGGTCGCCAAGCCGCAGGACAGGTTGGCACCGCCGGCCGGTCACCGTGATGACAAACCGCCGGCAGATGACAAATGGCCCGTGGGTGGGACAGCGCCGGCCTCGCGATCCTCGGGGGGTACCAGGTCTGGTTCCCCGAGTTCGCTCAGGATGCTCCGCCGGGCGGCTTCCAGGAGCGTCTGGGGCGTTGTGCCGGCCGCAGGCCACAACGGGGGGCGGACAATGATCTCGAGCCGTCCCGGCCGGGGCAGAAGCCGCTCCGCCGGCAGGATCCAGCGGCTGCCCCGGATCACGACGGGCACGACCGGAACCTGGCTGCGGACGGCCGCCTTGAAGGCGCCGCTGTGAAAGCGCCCCAGGCCGGGACTGGGTCCAAAGGTACCTTCCGGAAAGAAGGCCAGGGATTTGCTGGCGCCCGCCTTGCGGAGGATGCGGCGGAGATCTGCCGCGCGGCGGTGTGGATCAAAGCGCTCGACGAACTCCGCGCCGATGCGCCGCAACAGGTAGTGAGCAAGTGGCACGCGGGTCATCTCCCGCTTGATCACGAAGCCGAAGTGGGGCGGCAGTACCGCCGTCAGGATCGGCCCGTCGAGATAGCTGGCGTGATTGGCCACCAGGATGCAGGGCTCGGCCGGGATGTGCTCCAGGCCACAGACCGCCATCCGCATGCCAGTCAGACTGAAAATCGCACCAGCGGCACGGTGCACGACCTGGCGGCGTGCTGCGATGCCTGGAGTTACCGCGAGCGGTACGAGCGTCAGCAGCGCGACGACGGCAAAGACCGTCACCGACCAGACGCCGTACAAAGCGTGACCCAGCCTGCGGAAAAACTGCTGCATTGCGCGTTTAGTTAAACCGTAAGCTTATGTAATTCATCATAATTTGTGAGTGGGGTCACGGCGGCAAAAGTCTGCCGGCGCGAGACTGCCACGCACGGTCAGGTCATATCCATTCATTGCCGAGCTTCCGGGGCTGATTTAATGTCACCAGCGTCTGTCAACCACGTTGCGAGCGGCAGCTCCACAGCGACACCGTCCGAGGGAATCATCGACAAGTTCCTTGATGCCATCTGGATGGAGAGGGGTCTGTCGGCCAACACGCTGGGCGCGTACCGGGCCGACCTCATGGCCCTGCAGCGCTGGCTTGCCCAGCGGGACACCAGCCTCATCTATGCCAACCGGGCCGACCTGCTGGCCTTCATTGCCAACCGGGCGAAGGAAGGCTCCAAGCCGCGCTCCACGGCCCGGCAGCTGTCCAGCTTCCGGCGCTTCTACCGGTTCCTGCTCCGCGAGGGCATGATCCAGGAAGATCCCACCGTCAAGATCGAAATGCCCAAGATCGGCCGCTCGCTGCCGAAGTCTCTCACGGAAGGCGAGGTGGAGTCGCTGCTCGCGGCCCCCGAGATCGTCGATCCGCTGGGCCATCGCGACCGGACCATGCTCGAAGTCCTCTACGCCACGGGCCTGCGCGTCTCGGAGCTGATCAATCTCCGCCAGTCACAGGTAAATCTCAACCAGGGCGTGCTGCGCATCCAGGGCAAGGGCGACCGGGAACGGCTCATTCCGCTCGGCGAGGAATCCCAGCGCTGGGTCCGCGAGTTCATGACCGGCCCGCGAGTCGAGATCCTGCTGGAGCGGCAGAGCGAGTACCTGTTCCCCACCCGGCGGGGCGACCGGATGACCCGCCAGGCCTTCTGGCACATCATCAAGCGCTATGCCAAGAAGGCGGACATCGGCGGCAAGCTCTCGCCCCATACGCTGCGCCATGCCTTCGCCACCCACCTGCTCAATAACGGCGCCGACCTGCGGGTGGTGCAGATGCTGCTCGGGCACAGCGACCTGTCGACCACGCAGATCTACACCCATGTGGCCCGGGAGCGGATGAAGGAACTCCACGCCCAGCATCACCCGCGGGGCTGAGTCCGGGCCGCCGGCACCGGGCCCCGGGCGATCCGGGACCTCATGCTACGATCCCCGCCGCCTGCGGGCCGGGAGTGAACCCCGGACCACGGGCACGGTCCAATCCGGCGACCTGCAGCTTCCAGTCTTCTTCAGGGTGTTGTCCATGTCCTTGCCCCGCCTCGCTGTCCGGCTTTCCCTGCTTGCCCTTCTGGCCACTACCGCATTGCCGTTGGCGGCCCAGACCCCCGCCAAACCAGCCTCAGCCCCGGATCCCCGGGTGGCGATTGCTGCCAGGCTTCCCGAGATCCGTCCGGAACAGATCACACAGTCGCCGGTCACCGGGCTCTACGAGGTCCGGGTGGGCTCCAAGATCGCCTATGTCACCGCCGATGGCCGCTACCTGGTGCAGGGCGAGATCATTGACCTGAACACGGATGAGAATCTCACCGAGAACCGTCGCGGGACCATGCGCCGGGATGTGCTGGCCAGCATCAGCGAGAGCGGCATGGTGGTCTTCGCCCCGGCGAAGTACCAGAGCACGGTCACGGTGTTCACGGATATCGACTGCGGCTACTGCCGCAAACTGCACCGGCAGATGAGCGAGTACAACGCCCGGGGCATCCGCGTGCGCTACATGTTCTTTCCGCGCAGTGGCCCGGGCAGCGAGAGCTGGACGAAGGCCGAGCAGGTGTCCTGTGCAGCGGACCAGCGGGCGGCGATGACCCGGGCCAAGCTGGGTGAGGCGCTAAAGGACAAGCCCTGCCAGGACAACGACGTGGCCCGCCACTTCAATGTGGGCCGCGACTTCGGCATCCAGGGGACGCCGGCCATCATCCTCGACTCGGGGGAGCTGATCGGCGGTTATCTGGAGCCGGCCGAACTGTCGAAGTACATCGCCCAGACCCGGGTGGCCCGGGCCGCACCGAAGCAGTAGGCCCGGTCCGGGAACTGGCCCGGGTCGCTGAGCGTCCCGGCGTTCAGCGCTCCAGGTACTGGCGCTTTTCCTTCACCTTCGACCACTCGTCGGCATCGCCAGGCGGTTTGCCCACTTCGGTGATCACGGGCCAGCCCGGCGCCAGTTCGGCGTTCAGCCGGATGAAGTCCTTCTGGTCTGCCGGCACGTCGTCCTCCGAAAAAATTGCCTCAACCGGACACTCGGGTTCACAGAGGGTGCAGTCGATGCACTCATCGGGATCGATGACGAGCATGTTGGGGCCTTCGTGGAAGCAGTCCACGGGACAGACCTCCACGCAGTCCATGTACTTGCACTTGATGCAGCTTTCGGTGACGACGAACGTCATGGGATGGGGCTCCTTTCGGGGCCGTTACTGTAGTGATTTCGGCTACGCCTTTCCAGCGCACCCGATCAGCCTGGCCGCATCCGGGGTGCCGTCGCGAACTGCACCTCCCGACTGCCGCCTTCGCCGGCGGCCAGAAACTGTTCCAGCGCAATGCGGTTGCTCGCAAAGGCCAGTTCACCCCACGGAATCTCGGCGGGCTGGAACAACCGGGTTTCGAGGGTTTCAGTGCCTTCGCCGAAGTCCGGCGTGGTGAGCGTGGCGGCGAAGAACACATGGACCTGGGCGCCATGCACCACATCCACCACCGAGAACAGCGCGCCCAGTTCCACTCGGGCGAGCGCTTCTTCCCAGGTCTCCCGCAGCGCTGCCTCCGCCAGGGTCTCGCCAATTTCCATGAAGCCCGCCGGCAGCGTCCAGAATCCCCGGCGGGGTTCGATGGCGCGGCGGCACAGCAGGATGCTGCCCTCCCAGACCGGGACGGTGCCGACCACGAGCTTCGGGTTGATGTAGTGAATCGTGCCGCACGCCGTGCAGACAGCCCGGGGCCGGTTGTCGCCTTCCGGAACGGCGGTCTGAACGGGCTGGCCACAGGCGGAGCAATAGCGCATAGGCCGGGATTCTACCGTTGATGCGTCGGGCTGCGAGCCGCGAGCCACTGCTCGAAATCCGCCGGGACGGCGTCCTCCAGCAGCGACTGGACCGTACGCAGCAGCGCCTTCTGCTGGTCGGCATCCAGGGACTTAGAGGTCTGCAGTGCCTTGCGCACCATCGTCAGCGGTGCCTGGGGGGCTTCTGCGTAGGCCGCCATCTTCCATTCGCCGTCCTTGCGGCGGAACACGGCGACGATGCGGTCGAAGCTGGACAGGGGCTTCATGCCCCGCACCTTGAGGTCGAAGCGCAGCCGGTAGGTAGCAATCGCGACATCCGGCGCGAGGCAGTGCGCGCGGACCTGGCTGTACTCGTTGCGGATGCCATCCAGCACGCCGGGCCGGGCGAAATACTCCCTGATCGACTGCCAGCCCTGCAGCGGCGGATCGACCTCCTCCGCCATGTAGAAGGCGTCGGCATCGTCGGTATCCCACAGGGCGAGGAGGGTGTCGTAGTCCTGCCGGTTGTAGGCCGCCGCATAGCGTTCCAGGAACGCGGTGATCTCCTCGTCGAGGAGGGAGCGGGGCACCGCTGCCCGGTGGCTCATGGCAGCTGGGTGCTGCCCATCAGGAACCGGTCCACTTCCCGGGCCACGCCCCGGCCCTCGTTGATCGCCCAGACGATCAGGCTCTGGCCCCGCCGGCAGTCGCCGGCCGCGAAGACGCCCGGGACGTTCGTGGTGTAGGCCTCGTGCTCTGCCCGGACGTTGCTCCGTGCATCCTGTTCCACTCCCAGGTCGCGCAGCAGCCCGTCCTCGGGCCCGGTGAAGCCCATCGCAAGCAATACCAGTTCCGCCGGCACGCGCTGCTCGCTGTCCGGTCGTTCCCGGGGCATAAGGCGTCCGCTGTCGTCCTGTTCCCAGCCGATGTCCACCGTCAGGATGCCCGTCACCTGGCCGTTCGCGTCGCCCTCCAGCGCCTTCACCGTGCGCAGATAGGCGCGGGGATCCTGGCCGAACTTCGCCGCGGCCTCTTCCTGCCCGTAGTCGAGGCGGTAGACCCGGGGCCATTCCGGCCAGGGATTGTCCGGCGACCGTTCGACCGGCGGCTGCGGCATGATCTCGAGCTGCACCAGGCTGCGGCAGCCCTGGCGCATCGCGGTGCCCACGCAGTCGGTGCCCGTGTCGCCGCCGCCGATGACCACCACGTTCCGCCCCCGGGCATGCATCGGGGCGTCATCCGGCTTGCCGGCCAGCAGCGCCTTGGTGCTGGCCGTGAGGTAGTCCATCGCGAAGTGCACACCCTTGAGGTCCCGGCCCGCCACCGGCAGATCCCGGGCGCGGGTGGCGCCGGTACAGATCAGCGTCGCATCGAAATCCTTCAGCAGCAGCGGGGCCTCCACGTTGTCGCCCACGCTGGCGTTGCAGATGAACTTGATGCCTTCCTGCTCCAGCAGCCTGATCCGGCGCTCGACGATGGCCCGCTTGTCGAGCTTCATGTTGGGGATGCCGTAGGTCAGCAGGCCGCCCGGCCGGTCATCGCGCTCGAGCACCGTGACCAGGTGGCCGGCGCGGTTCAGCTGGGCAGCGGCAGCGAGCCCGGCAGGTCCGGAGCCGATGACCACCACCTTCTTGCCGGTGCGCACGGCGGGCGGCTCCGGTACCACCCAGCCTTCCTCGAAGCCCCGGTCGATGATCGCCACCTCGATGTTCTTGATGGTGACTGCCGGGCTGTTGATGCCGAGCACGCAGGACCCCTCGCAGGGTGCGGGACACACGCGGCCGGTGAACTCCGGGAAGTTGTTGGTCTTGTGCAGCCTGACCAGGGCTTCCTGCCACAGGCCCCGGTAGACGAGGTCGTTCCACTCGGGGATCAGGTTGTGGATGGGGCAGCCGGAGGCCGCACCGTTCAGCATCTTGCCGGTCTGGCAGAAGGGCACGCCGCAGTCCATGCAGCGGGCCCCCTGCTGGCGCAGGCGCTTCTCGTCCAGGTGATGGTGGAACTCGTTCCAGTCCCGCACCCGCTCCCGCGGGCCGCGGTCCACCGGGAGTTCCCGCAGGAACTCGATGAAACCCGTTGGCTTGCCCATCAGTTGCCGCCCACGCGGGACAGGTCCCGCGCGTTCTCCTCGAAGGCCACCATGATGGCCTCATCGC
This sequence comes from uncultured Chromatiaceae bacterium, assembly GCA_964407855.1. Lineage (GTDB taxonomy): Bacteria > Pseudomonadota > Gammaproteobacteria > Steroidobacterales > SHZI01. Next base: position 2,850 of record CAYOXI010000036.1, on the reverse strand, counting down.
CGGTCAGGCCCTGCTCGTGGGCCCGGGTGATGCAGGCGAGCATCCGCTGGTAGTCCTTCGGGATCACCTTGACGAAGCGGGCGACGCTGGCGTCCCAGTTGTCGAGCACCTGGCGGGCGCGGCTGCTGTCCGTCCATTTCAGGTGCCGCTCGATCAGGTCACGGACCTTGCGGATCTCCAGCGGCTCGGTGAGTTGTTCGACCAGCACCATCTGCGGGTTGACGTGGGCCGGGAAATCGCCGCGTTCGTCGAGCACGTAGGCCACGCCACCCGACATGCCGGCGCCAAAGTTGCGGCCGGCGGGGCCCAGCACGACCACGTGGCCGCCCGTCATGTACTCGCAGCCATGGTCGCCCACCGATTCCACCACCGTGTCCACACCGCTGTTGCGCACGGCAAAGCGTTCGCCGGCCATGCCGCGGATATAGGCCTCACCGCTGGTGGCGCCGTAAAGGGCCACGTTGCCGATGATGATGTTCTCCCCGGCAACGAAGGTGGCCTCCGCCGGCGGGCGCACGATCACCTTGCCGCCGGACAGGCCCTTGCCGAAGTAGTCGTTGGCGTCACCGTCCAGCACGAAGGTCATGCCCTTCGGCATGAAAGCGCCGAAGCTCTGGCCGGCCGAGCCCGAAAAGCGGATCCGGATGGTGTCCTCGGGCAGTCCCGCAGCGCCCCATTTGCGCGTGATCTCGCTGCCGGTGATCGTCCCCACCACGCGGTTGACGTTGCGGATGGGCACCTCGGCCGAGACTTTCTCGCCCCGCTCGATCGCCGGCGCGCACAGGTCGAGGAGGGTGGTGACGTCCAGCGCCTTCTCCAGTCCGTGGTCCTGGTCGATCTGCCGGTAGCGGCCGACCTCGGGTCCCACATCCGGGTGATAGAGGATATTGCTGAAGTCGAAGCCCTTGGCCTTCCAGTGGTCGATGGCCTTCTTCGGCTCCAGGCGATCCACCCGGCCCACCATCTCGTCCAGCGTGCGGAAGCCGAGCTTTGCCATGTACTGGCGCAGGTCTTCGGCGATGAAGCGCATGAAATTGACCACATGCTCCGGCTTGCCGGTGAACTTCTCCCGCAGGCGCGGATCCTGCGTGGCCACACCGGCCGGACAGGTGTTCAGGTGGCAGACGCGCATCATGATGCAGCCCACGGCCACCAGGGGTGCCGTGGCGAAGCCGAACTCTTCGGCGCCCAGCAGGGCCGCGATGGCCACGTCCCGGCCGGTCTTCAGCTGGCCATCGGTCTCGACCGTGATCCGGCTGCGGAGGTTGTTCAGCACCAGCGTCTGGTGCGTCTCCGCGAGACCCAGCTCCCAGGGCAGTCCCGCATGGGCGACCGAGGTCTGGGGCGAGGCCCCGGTGCCGCCATCGTGGCCGCTGATCAGCACCACGTCCGCGTGGGCCTTGGCCACCCCCGCCGCGATGGTGCCGACGCCGACTTCGGCCACCAGCTTCACGCTGATGCGGGCCTGCCGGTTGGCATTCTTCAGGTCGTGGATCAGCTCGGCCAGATCCTCGATCGAGTAGATGTCGTGGTGGGGCGGCGGCGAGATCAGGCCGACGCCCGCGGTGGTGAGCCGGGTCTTGGCGATCCACGGATAGACCTTGGACCCGGGCAGCTGCCCGCCTTCACCAGGCTTGGCGCCCTGGGCCATCTTGATCTGCAATTCACGGGCGTTAACCAGGTAGTCGCTGGTGACGCCAAAGCGGCCCGAGGCCACCTGCTTGATCGCGGAATTGGCGGAGTCCCCGTTGGCGAGCGGCGCATAGCGTTCCGGGTCCTCGCCACCCTCGCCGGTGTTGCTCTTGCCACCGATGCGATTCATCGCGATGGCCAGCGTCTCGTGGGCCTCCTTGCTGATGGAGCCATAGGACATCGCACCGGTCTTGAAGCGGCGCATCAGGCTTGCGGCCGATTCCACTTCTTCCAGCGGCACCGACTTCCCGGCCTTGAAGTCCAGCAGGCCCCGCAAGGTGCACAGGTGACCCGCCTGGTCATCAATGAGGGTCGCATAGGACTTGTAGGTGGCGAAGCTGCCGGTGCGCACGGCCTTCTGCAGGCGATGGATGGATTCCGGGCTGAACAGGTGGGTCTCGCCGTTGGCCCGCCACTGGTACTGGCCGCCGGCCGGCAGCGCCTGGCCGGGCAGCGGCCGCTCCGGGAAGGCGGCCTGGTGGCGCATCAGCACCTCGCGGGCCACCACGTCCAGGCCGATGCCGCCGACGCGCGATGCGGTCCAGGTGAAATGTTCGTCAATGACGTCCTGGCGGATGCCAACAGCCTCGAAGAGCTGGGCACCGTGATAGCTCTGCACGGCCGACACGCCCATCTTGGACATGACTTTCACCACGCCCTTGGTGGCGGCCTTGGCGAAGTTCTTGCAGGCGGACTTGTGGTCGACAGCCGGCAGCAGTCCGTCGCGGATCATCCCGTCCAGCGTTTCGAAGGCCAGGTACGGGTTGATCGCACTGGCGCCATAACCGACCAGCAGGGAGAAGTGATGCACTTCCCGGGCCTCGCCGGTCTCGACGACCAGGCTCGCCCGCATCCGCAGGCCTTCCCGGATCAGGAAATGGTGCAGGCTGGCCACCGCGAGCAGCGACGGGATCGGCGCCAGCTCCCGGTTCACACCCCGGTCGCTGAGTATCAGGATGTTGACGTTCTCGGTTTCGATCAGCCGGCGGGCCTGCTCGTAGAGGTCCTCCAGCGCGCCGGACAGGCCCTTCTCGCCCCGGGCCGCCCGGAACAGGATGGGCAGCACAGCAGCCTTGAGGCCCGGCACCTCGAGCCGCCGCACGCGGGCGAACTCCTCGTTGGTCAGCACCGGCCCCGGCAGCTGCAGCCGGCGGCAGT
>CAYOXI010000035.1:4418-27378 GCA_964407855.1 uncultured Chromatiaceae bacterium | reverse complement strand
GGCGGCTGCCAGCCCACCTCGCTGACCCGGCAGGCCGCGAGCCCGTGGTCGAAGCGAAAGGCGACGAAGTCGCCAGGCTTCACCAGCGCCAGGCCCACGATGAAGCTGACGCCATTGTCGCGCGGGTTGGTTTCTTCATCGCACTTCACGTAGAAAGCCCTGCCTTCGCAGTCACCGGCCAGCAGCCCGGCATCCCGGGCCTCGCCCAGGTAGCGGCGTACCTGCTCGGCCACCGCCTGCCAGGTGGCAGCACCCGGCGCCTGAAGGGTGACCCAGCGGGTGCTCCTCGCGATGGTGTCGGCGGTGGTGATCGCACGGCGGCGGATGCTCAGCTGCTGCCACTCCGGGCGATTGCCACTGCGCCGGGCCAGCGTCACGTCGCCGTTGAAGGAGAGGAAGCCGGGCGCGGCGGGGCGTAGCGCATTCACACCCCGGCGGGCGAGCAGCGCGGCTTCGGCGTCGTCGGCCTCGATCACCACCCGGGCACGGGAGCGCAGCAGCACGGGCTCGTCGGCCGTCGGGCGGCCCTGACCGCCCGCCGAGAGCATGCCGGCGATGGCACCCAGCGCGCTGAGCGTGGCGCGGGGGCGGCCATCGGGCGACGCGGCCGCGAGCCGGGGAAAGTAGGTGATCACGTTGGGGCTCGCAAAGGCCGCGTCCAGCGCGCTGGCGGCCACCTCGTCGACCCGCGTCCAGGCGGCTGGCGGGTCGAGCAACAACAGTGCATTGCGTCGCGCGCTGTAGCGCTCGGCGGCGAACAGCCCGACCGGACCCACGTCGGTGGTCGGCGTGCCGCTCAACAGGCAGATCAGGTCCACCCGGGGCACCTGGTCCAGCGCATGGATACCGGTGCTGTCCTCCACTGATCCGATCAGGTCGTAGTCGCTGGGTGGCTCGCCCCGGCGTGGCGCCGCCGTGGCCCACGCGTAGCCCACCGGTCCCAGCCCGACCGCGCCCGGCGTGATGTAGGGCCGGGCCCGTGGTGGCTCGCCGTCCAGGCGCACGAGCCGGGACGTGGCGAGCATAGCGCCCACGTAATCCTCATCGGCCGGCGCAATGCTGAGGCCGTGCCAGATCTCCTGCTCCTCCACCAGCGGATTGGCCGGCGAGCGCACCCGCTGCACCACCAGATTGAAACGCCAGAGGTCGTCACGGGAAAGGCCGTCGTAGTCCACTGCTGCCCGCAGGTACTCCAGCGGGCCAGGGTTCAGCGCGAGCAGGTCGAGCGTGCCGCCAGGGCCCGCCAGCGCGAGGCGGCTGACACCGCCGGTGCGCGGCACCCGGACCACGATGGCGGTCTCGCCACCGTTGTCGAAGAACTGGCCAAGGATCCACTCCATCCGGCTGCGCTCCGCCGGTGAGCCGAAGCGCTTGCGAAACTCGGCAACGCTGCCGATCGCGACGGGGATGTGGGCCGGGCCGCGGGGCGCGGGGCCGACGAAGGCCGTGACGGTGTCACGGTGGAGCGGAATGGGGGCCTCGCCGGGGGGCGATTCAATGACAGTAATCCCGGCCTCGGGGAAGTCGGGCAACGGCATGCGCTTTCGCAGAAAACAACAGCGCGAAGTGTAGCATCCGCGGCTGGTCGGCGAGTGGCGTCGGCGATTGGGAAGTGTTGCCTGCCGGTCAGCAGTTCGTGTCGCAGTCGGCGACCGTGGTCTCCGGAGGACTATCCGCCGCCACAAGGATATTCACGGTGGGTCGGGCGCGGGCCACCAGGCTCTCGGCATCGGTGGCCGGCGCAAGCAGCGGCACCGGAAAGCCACGACCTGCGGCAATGGTCAGGTCCACCAGCGCGGTATCGAGACCGGGTGCCTCCGGGGGCCGGCCGGCCAGCGCCTTTGTCAGGCGCTTGTCGAAGACGGCACGCAGGTTGCGCTGGTCGTCCTCAAGGGCCGGATGGGCCTCAAGCCACAGGTTGCCATCCTGCCAGCCGATCAGCAGCGGCTCGTTGACGATGCGCACGGTGGTGCCCACGGGCACGGCCGCAAACAGCGACTCGATGTCCTCGGGAAACAGCTGGATGCAGCCATGGCTCACCCGCATGCCGATGCCATCGGGCTTGTTGGTGCCATGGATCAGATAAGACGGGAAGCCGAGGCGCATCGCATAGTCGCCGAGCGGATTGTCCGGCCCGGGCGGCACCCGGGCCGGCAGCGGCTTGCCCTGGGCCGCGTGCTCCTTGCGGATCGACGCCGGCACCGTCCAGACAGGATTCTTCGTCTTGGCCGTGATCTTCGTGGTGCCGAGCGGTGTGGACCAGCCCTCCCGGCCGATGCCGACCGGGTGGGTGATGACCTCGCGGGGTTCGCCCGGGGCCGCCCTGGGAAAATAGAACAGGCGCTTGGTGCCCACATTGAGCACGATGCCTTCGCGGGGTCCGTCCGGCAGGACGTAGCGGGTGGGCAGCACCACCCGGGTGCCGGCACCGGGCAGCCAGGGATCAACGCCGGGGTTCGCCTGCACCAGTTCGTCGTAGCCGAGGTCGTAGGCGCGCGCGATGTCGAGGAAGGTGTCTTCATGGCGGGCACGGATCACCTGCAGCGTACCGACCACGTTGCTGTCGGGTTGCAGCACCAGCCGGTTGGTGACCACGGGCGGCAGCTCGGCGGGTAATGCGGGCGTTTCGGCGACCGGCTCACGTCTGGCCCAGTCGGGGACCTCGAACAGGGCGCAGCCGCCCATGGCGGCGAGTGGTGCGGCCAGCAGTGCCAGTCGGGCGAGACGGGACGATGAGCCTGTTATCACGTGTTTCTTCCCTGTGCCGGGGACCGGGCATCCTGCCCAACAATGGCCCTTATTGTAGTGGCTCCCTGCCCGGGGGAAAGCCCGTCAGGGCAAACGCCCCCTCTGGTTGCGCTCGGCAACCCAGCTGCCGAGCTCGTCGGCTCCGGCCCGCACTGCTGACAGCACCCGCTGCTGGAGCGTCGGCTTGGTGTGGTAGCTCACCCGGTATACATCAGCCGATTCGGCCGCACGCAGCAGGTAGTCGTCGCTGGCTTCAAGGGAATCCACCAGGCCCAGTTCCAGCGCCCGGGTGCCGTACCAGTGCTCACCGGTGGCCACCTGCTCGATGTCCAGGGACGGACGATGGCTGCTCACCATCTGCTTGAAGAGGGTGTGCACGTCCTCGAGCTCTTCCTTCAGCTTGGCGCGATCCTCGTCGGTGTTCTCGCCGAACATCGTGACCGTACGCTTGTAGCGGCCGGCGGTGATCTGCTCGAAATTCACGCCGCGGGCCTCCAGGGCCCGGTGGAAATTGGGCAGCTGGGCGATCACGCCGATGGAGCCGATCACTGCGAAGGGCGCCGCGATGATGCGATTGGCCACGCAGGCCATCAGGTAGCCGCCGCTGGCAGCGCCCTTGTCGACGATGGCCGTGAGCGGAATCTCCCGGTCGCGCAGGCGCTTGAGCTGGGACGCGGCCAGGCCGTGCTCGTGCACGGCGCCACCGAAGTTCTCCAGGCGCAGCACCACCTCGTCGGTCTTGCGGGCTGCGGCCAGAACCGCGCTCACTTCCTCCCGCAGGGCCGCGACGCCAGTCGCCCGGATGTCGCCCTTGAAGTCCAGCACGAACACATGCTTCTTCGCCGGCGCGTCCGGATCCTTGCCCCGGAGCTTGTCCTCGGCCTTGTGCCGCTCCTTCTCGGCCTTCTGCTCCTTCTTGCGCTCCGCCTTGCTGAGCGCCGCCCGGCGCAGCTGCCGGGACAGGTTGCGGTACTTGTCGTTGAGTTTCTCCACCGTGAGGCTGCCACCGCCGGTGGACTCGTTACGGGTGGCACTGACGATCATCAGCACGATGGCGCCCACCGCGGCCACGACCGTGACGGCCTTGGCCAGGAACAGGCCGTACTCGAGCAGAAAGTCCATCACGGGGAGAACCGATCAGCCGGCCGGGAGGCCGGCGTTGTTGCCTTCGAGGGCGCGTTCCGCCCGGTAGCTGGAGCGCACCAGCGGGCCGGCCACTACTTCGACGAAGCCTTTCGCCAGTCCCAGGCGCCGGTAGGCGGCAAACTGGTCCGGATGCACAAACTCGCGCACCGGCAGATGGCTGGCCGTGGGTCGCAGATACTGGCCGAGGGTGAGAAGTTCCACGCCGCTGCTGCGCAGGTCGTCCATGGCCGTCGCCACTTCCGCTTCCGTCTCGCCAAGGCCGAGCATGAGGCTGCTCTTGATCAGCACGCGGGCCGCCTGCGCATCACCGGCTCGGCGGCCTGCGGCCAGTACCGCGAGGGACTGATCGTAGGTCGCCCGCGGATCCCGCACCGTGGGCGTCAGGCGGCGCACGGTCTCCAGGTTGTGGGCAAACACCTGCAGACCCGAGGCCACCACGGTGTCGACCGCGGCCAGGTCACCGGCAAAGTCCGGCGTGAGCGCTTCCACCGCCGTGGCCGGGTTCAGCGCCCGGATCGCCTGCACGCAGGCGGCGTAGTGGGCCGCGCCGCCGTCGGCGAGGTCGTCCCGGTCGACGGAGGTGAGCACCACGTATTTAAGACCCATCAGCTGCACCGAGCGGGCCGCGTTGGCGGGTTCCTCCGCATCCAGCCAGCCGCGGGGGTTGCCCGTGTCCACCGCGCAGAAGCGGCAGGCCCGGGTGCACACGGCGCCCATGAGCATGATGGTGGCGGTGCCGGCGCCCCAGCACTCGCCGATGTTGGGGCACATGGACTCCTCGCAGACCGTGGCCAGGCGATGCTCATCCACGGTGTTCTTCACCGCCGAGAAGCGGCCGCCGTGGGACAGGCGCACCCGCAGCCAGTCCGGCTTGCGGCTGACGTCGGGCTCGGGGACGCGGCTGGTGGTGGCTTTCATGCCGTTGCGGATCGCCGTGAAGCCGGCGGCGGTGGTGTACTTGGCACCACTCTCGATCGGGATGCCCTTGAAGCTGCGCTCGCTGGTGCTCATGCCCGCGTATTCTGGCATGGCGCGGCCCGGCTTTCCCGGGCACCTGTGCTGCGGACGGGCAAAAAAAAGGCCCGGCACAAGGCCGGGCCAATACAGGGGGAAGCGAAAAATCAGAAGTCAGACCACCACGTCTGCCAGGTCTCCCTGGGAAAATTTGCTAGTGAACTCGCGACCAGTTGAGCAGCTCCACTTCTTCCCGGTCCCGCTGGAAGTTCTGGGCCAGCAAGGCCTCGATCTCCTTCGGGTCCAGCACCTGGTCGGCGGCCTGGTTCAACTCAACCACGCCCGTGTATTCATCAGAAAAACCCGGTTCGTCGGATGGCAGCAGGAAGCGGGTGTAGTACTTCGCGCGCATGGGACGAAACTTAGGTAAAAGCCGGGCCGGCGACTGTGAGCGGCTCCACAGAATTGCCGGCAGATGCTATAGAGACCCCTCCTTCATGCCGGAATTGAGCCCCATGCTGACGTTGTTAAGCCGGTTGCCCACCCCACTGGTCCTGACCCTCGGTATCGCTCTGGGCCTCTGCCTCGGCCTGCTCCCCGGTCCGGTGGCGGCCCAGGGTGCCGACTCAGGCCTCGCCACGGGCCTGGCCACCCGGGAAGCAGCCCTCCAGGCCGAAGCACCGCGCTATGCCCCAACCCAGTGGCAGAAGGCCGAGAGCGAGCTCGAGAAGGCCCGCAAACGCCGTAACCCCGCCGACCCGGTGAACGCCGCCACGTGGAACGCCCGGGTAACCCAGGCCTATGGCGAGGCCGAACTACAGGCCCTGCGCAGCCTGTACCTGGCGCGCGTGCGCACCACGCTGCTGGACGCCGACCAGGCCCGGGCCGGCCGCTATGCGCCGCTGACCCTGGCACGGGCCCAGGCCAGCCTGGCCGCCGCCGAGGCGGCGCTCGCGGCCAACCGGGCCGAGCCGGAGAAGGCCGCCGAAGCGATTGCAGCGGCCGAACGGGATGCCGGCCAGACCCTGCGGCTGGCGACGCTGCTCGGCCAGGTGGACAAGGGCGAGCGCCGTGCCGAAGCGCTGCTCGTGGAAGTCGACACGCTGACCAGCCGGCTGGCCGAGGCGGGCGCGCTGCCGGATGACCCGGTGGTCGGTGATCCGACCGCCACCGAGGCGCTGGTGGCCGCCACCGCCGAGCTGCGCCGCCGGGCCGAAACCGCCGAACGGGAGCTGGCGGAGCGCGAACGCCAGGTGCTGAGCCTGGAGGACGAGCTGCGGGAAATGGACCTGCAGCTGGGTGGTGCGTCCGCCGAGCGCGACCGCCTGCTGATGGCCCAGGAAGCCGCGCGCCGCCAGCGGGAAAAGATCGCCGGCCTCGACCAGCTCTTCACCAGCACCCAGGGTTCCGTGCTCCGCCAGGGCAACGATGTGTTGCTGCGCCTCACCGGTCTCGGCTTTCGTCCCGGCGGCGCCGAACTCGGCGGCGCCGCCGAGTCGATCCTCCGCAAGGCCCTGGAAGCCATCGCCCTCTTCCCCCGCGCCGAGATCATCGTCGAAGGCCACACCGACAGCGTGGGCAGCGACGCCAGCAACCAGCGCCTGAGCGAAGCCCGCGCCAGCGCGGTGGCCCGCCGCCTCAGCGAGAACCTGGCGCTCCCTGCCGGGCGTATCCAGCCCGTCGGTTACGGCGAGAGCCGGCCGATTGCCACCAACGAGACGGAAGCGGGGCGCCGGCTGAACCGGCGGATTGATGTGGTGATCAGGGGGGACGGGGGTTAGGGAGCGGCGCGAATCTGGCCCAATACGCCAGATAATCGTCTGGTAATATTGCCATACGAGAATACGCTGGCGTGACGGGCAGAAATTTTATGCAACGGCGAACAAAATACACTGACGAGCCTTTGGGTCCTCTCGAGGTTACCGAAGATTTCCTGCCGTCCCCTGCCGAGCTGCGACGCAGGATCCAGCACAATAGCGTCAAGATTACCCTCGCGTTGAGCCAGCGGAGCGTGGATTTCTTCAAGGCCGAGGCCGCCCGGGGGGATACGTCCTACCAGCGGATGATCCGTTGCCTGCTGGACGAGTACGTCGCCAGGCAGACGAGGCCGAAGGCCCCGGCGAAGCAGACAGGGCGTGCGGCCGGCACGCGGAGCAACAAGGCGCTGCGCTGAGCGACGACCGCCGCCGGCATAGCTGATCCTGCTAGCCGCGCGTACCAATCCGGAGGGCACTCACCGGGCGGGAGACTCTTGCGCATGCTCACGATTGGGGACAGTTTACTCAATTCGCTGGCCCCACCCCTGGACGCTCACCCATGCCCGACCGCGCCGCCGGTTACGTCACCGACCTGCCCTACACCTTCGGTTACCACGCGGAGCTGAATCCGCTGCACACGCGGCTCGTCTTCCTGCGGGCCGGGCTCGCCCCGCCGCACATCGCCACCGCCTGCGAGCCCGGCTTTGGCCAGGGAGTCAGCCTGGCCGTGCACGCCGCCGCCGGATCCGCGCGCTGGTGGGGCAATGACCTGCTGCCCGAACATGTGGCATTCGCGCAGGCGCTGGACGCAGCCTCGGGCGCGGGCTCGACGCTGGTCGCCGACAGCTTCGACGAGTTCAGCCAGCGCAGCGATCTGCCGCTCTTCGACTTCATCGGCCTGCACGGGGTGCTGAGCTGGATCTCGGCGGACAACCGCGCGCGCATCGCTGACTTTGCAGGCGAGCGCCTCGCACCGGGCGGCGTGGTGTACACCGGCTACAACGCGCTGCCCGGCTGGGCCGCGATGCTGCCGCTGCGTCAGTTGATGACGACGCACGCGGCACTCGCCGGTACTGGCACCGGCTCCGGCGACACCGGGCAGCGCATCGAGGCAGCACTCGCGTTCACGGCCCGGCTGCTCGACACCCACCCGCTGGCCCTGCGCGATACGCCCGGAGTGCCGGAGCGCTTCACGCGGCTGCACCAGGCCGACCGGCGCTATCTCGCCCACGAGTACTTCAATCGCGACTGGCAGCCACTGGCCTTCAGTGAGGTCGCCGGGCTGATGGCCACCGCCGGCCTGGTCCACGCCGGCCCGGCCCGCCTGCGCGATCATCTGGACGAACTGAACCTCACCGGCGACCAGCGCGCGCTGCTCGCGACGGTCGAGGATCCGGTGCTGCGCGAGACGGTGCGGGACTTCCTCACCAACATGCAGATCCGGCGGGACTACTGGGTGCGCGAGATGCGGCCCCTGAGGGGTGCTGCGCTCAGCGAGGCATGGACCGCAACGCGCCTCGTGCTCGCCGCGCCCAGGGGCTGGATTGCCGAGCGTGTGACCGGACCCCAGGGCGAGCTGCGCCTGGACGGGGCCGCGCACCGCGCGGTGCTGGACGCGCTCGGTGATCACCGGCCGCGCGCATTGGGCGAGCTGGCTATTACCGCACCGCGTATTGAAGCCGCTGAACTGGCCGATGCCGTCTTCGAGCTCGCCGCCTTCGACGCGGTGGCCGTCGCGCAGGACGATGACCTCATCATCGCCTGCACGCCACGCACCGCGCGGCTCAACGCTGCTCTCCTCAGCCATGCGGCGGGCCTGGAAAACATCGGTGTGCTCGCGAGCCCGGTAACCGGGGGCGGCGTAGTGGTCGACAAGCGGGAGCTGGAACTTCGCGACGCGCTCGGGATCCTGTGAAGCCGGGCGGCGCCGGTCGGTCTGCACTGCGGGCGGGTGAGCTGTGCGTGGACTGTACTGGCTCGAACGGTAATGTTCAGTCGTGGAATCCCGCCGAAGTACACAGTTTTCGTTGCCCTCCTGCCCCTCCACTAGGGCAGAAACACGGTCGGTGACACACCAAAGCGCGCCGCCAGCAGGCGGATCTGCCGCGCATTGGGCTGCCGACGGCCGGACAGCAGCTCGGAGATCACGCCCTGGCTGCCAATCTCGGGCAGGTCGCGCTGGCGCAGGCCGTGCTGCTGCATTAGCAGGCGGAGCACGTCACCGGGAGTCGTCGACGCCGCGGGCAGCCGCTGGATCTCGTAACGCTCGACGAACACGCTGATGGCCTCGGCCAGCTCCGCGAGGGGGTGGCTGGCGTTCTCACCGATGGCATCCACGATGGCATCCAGCGCCTTGGTCGCGCGTTTGTAGTCCATGCGGTTACGCAACGGGCCAAGGGGAATACGGCTGCGGAGGCGCTGATAGTCGCGCAGTGCTTCGGTCAGCGTGTGAGGGGTGGCGTTCATTCTTTCCAGCTGCCCTTGTCGTACTCGTTATGGGTCAGCACATGCCGGATATAGACGCGCCGCCGGTCAAAGTGGCTTGCCGTGATCAGCCGATACTTGTTGCCACCGATGTTGAATACCGTCATCCCGCCGACCTTGTCAGCCGATGCAAAGCTGCCCCTAAGGGCATTGAAACTCACGAAGTCCGTACGGCTCATGATCCGGAACCAAGCGTCCAGGGGCGCGGCCGCACCAGGATGCTGGCTCGAGAAGTCCCGGAGACGCTTGCGGGATATGACATGCACGAGCCTACCATGCATCTCATGATGAGATATGTACCGACTATCATTCTCATGACTTCATGCAATTAATGGCCGTTCCAATCAGGTCGCCAGCCAAGGCCGCACTGCCAGCGAGTCCGTTATATTGACACTTGTATTGTGTCACTAACTGTCCTATAAAGCCCCCATGGACACCACCAACGCCACCTACGACCTGGACACCCTCTGCACCCTGGCCGGATTGCCGCGGCGCACGGTGAGGTACTACATCCAGCTGGGGCTCGTCGACCGGCCCGAGGGCGAGACGCGCGCGGCCCGCTACTCCGGCCGGCATCTGGCCCAGCTGCAGCAGATCCGCCAGTGGACCAGCGTCGGCATGTCGCTGGACCAGGTCCGCGAGCGCCTTGGGGGCCAGCCAGTGGGGGGCCGGCCGCCCCGCCCGCCAGAGGCCCCGGGCAGCGTGGCGGTACACAGCCACCTGCGGGTGGCTGACGGGGTGGAGCTGGTGATCGAGCCCGGGCGGGCGGGGCTCACGCCGGAACAGGTACGGACGCTTTTCAGACAGGTGATGACAGCCTACAACGATCTTCAACGGGAGCGAGACGAATGAGCAGCAACAACCAGGCAGCGATTCTCAGATCCGACAGCGGCACTGCGGTACCCCTCCGGGGTGTGGCGGCCACCGGCACGCTCAACGGCCTGCTCTTCGAGCTGGCAGTGGAGCAGCGTTGGGAGAACACCGGCCAGCACAACATCGAGGCGGTGTATAGCTTTCCGGTACCCCACCGGGCCACGCTGCTGGGCCTGGACCTCCGCATTGGCGGGCGGCACCTGTCCGGCGTTGCACTGGCGAAGCGCCAGGCCAGCGCCCGGTACGAGGAGGCAGTGGAAGCAGGCAACACCGCAGCGCTGCTCGAGCAGGCCGGCGACGGCCTCTACACGGTGAGCCTGGGCAACCTGCTGGCCGGCGAGACGGCGGTGATCCGCTATCGCTATGCAGAGCTGCTCGACCGGCACCAGGACACGGTGCGCCTGTGTGTGCCCACCGTGATCGCACCCCGCTACGGCGACGCGGGCGAGGCCGGTCTTGCACCACACCAGCAGCCGTCCACCGATCTGCTGGCGGATTATCCCTTTGACCTCAGCATCAGGGTGCTCGGCGAGCAGGCCCGGGCGGCCTTCAGTTCGCCGAGCCATCCGGTGCAGGTCATGGACATCGATGGCGGCAAGCAGATCGTTCTCGGCCCGGGGGCCCGGCTCGACCGGGACTTCATCCTCCAGCTGCGCGGTGCCGTCACGGCTGCCGCCAGCGTCACGGCCCCGGACCCCCGGGCCACCTCCGCCAGCGACGACCAGCCGGCCTGCGTCAGCCTGGTCAGCCTGAACCCCTGCCCGGAGGCGGCGGCACTGCGCAATCTCAGTCTCAAGCTGCTGGTGGACTGCTCCGGCTCCATGGGTGGTGACAGCATTCAGCAGGCGCGGCATGCGCTCCGGGCCGTACTCGACCGGCTGACACCCGCGGACGCGGTGAGCCTGACGCGCTTCGGGTCGAGTGTGGATCATCAGGTGCCGGCGGGTGCCGGGGTCTTGTTGCAGCCCGCCACGCCCGCGCTACAGGCCTTCCTCAAGGACGCCGTGGCGGAAATGGACGCGGATCTCGGCGGCACAAACCTGCCCGAGGCGCTGGAGGCAACCATCGCGATCCCGTCCTGCAGGAATCCGGCCACCGGCGTGCAGGATCTGCTGCTGGTCACCGACGGTGAAGTCTGGGCCATGGACCCTGCCCTTAACGCGGTGGCCCGCTCCGGCCATCGCCTCTTCGTGATAGCCGTGGGCGCGGCACCCAACGAAGCCCTGGCCCGCAACATCGCCGACAAGACCGGCGGCGCCTGCGAGTGCGTCAGCCCGAACGAAGACATCGAGGGCGCCATCCTGCGCATGTTTCACCGGCTGCGGGAGGCACCGAAGCGCATTACCGCGGTGGACTGGCCGCAGAAGCCGGACTGGCAGGCGCCGCTGCCTGCGATGGTCTTCTCCGGCGACACCCTGCACCTCATCGCGGGTTTCAGTACACCGCCCACGGGCGACGTGCGGGTGACGATCACCGACAGCGACGGGGAGATCCGCCAGCTACGCTGGCCACTGACCGCCCCCGCTGTGGTGGACGCCCTGCCCCGCCTGGCAGCCGGCCGGCGGCTGGTCGCCATGGATGAAGACCAGGCTGCGACAGTGGCCGAGCGCTACCAGCTGGCCACGCGCCACACCAGCTTTCTCGTGGTGCAGGTACGCGCCGACCGCGAGCAGGCGCAGGCAATGCCCGAGCTGCGGCAGGTGGCCCAGATGCTGGCGGCGGGCTGGGGGGCGACGGGGAGCGTTCATTCGGAGCCGGCGGCTCCAGGGATGGCCATGCTGCAGAGAGAGTCCTTTATGCCGACGGCCAACTTCTGTCTGGACGTAATGGACGAGGCCCCGGGCTTTATCCGTCGCAGCGTCCCGGGGCGCGTCAGTGGTCCGCCCAGAAGCGTAGAAGCGAGGAATCTCGTCTCAGCGTTCGACCCGGACGATTCCCCTGACATTTCCCCGTCGGAGTTGCTGGCTGGATTGGTGGCCTTGCTGGCTGCCGGCGGCAACCTCCCGGACAGCGTGGCCGAGCTGACGGAGCTGGGCCTCCCGGTCCGGGTCGGCCGCCGCCTGAACCGGGTCGTCACCGGTAGCGATACAAGCGAGGCCGAACTCGTGCAGCTCTTTATCGCGCTGCTGGCTGCCTCGCCCGCGGGCGACGGGCTCACCCCCGACCAGCGGTCCGCGCTGACCGGCGATCTCCTCGGCCGACGGGAACTGCGCGATGCCCGGCAGGCGCTGAAGAAGCTGGTGGCCAGGATCACTGCGGACGCCTGGGCGGCACCCCGCAGCACGGTGCTGCAGCCATGAGCGCCGGGTAGCTCAGGGGCTGGCCGGGTAGATCGCAAGGTCGGTGCGCGCGAAGTCACTGCCTTTGCAGAGCAATGCCTCGCGGCTGAGGCGGGCCAGGGCGTAGGCGAAGCAGTCGCCAAAGTTCAGGCCGGCGGGGTGACGCCCCTTGCCGTAGGTGCTGAAGGCGCGCCGCGCAGCGAGGCCCTGCTCGATGTCCACCGGCACGAGCTCGATCCCGGCCTTGCTGATCAGGAGATCGAGGGCACGCAGGCCGTCGGGTCCATAGCGGGTCTCGATGACCAGCGCGCACTCCACCATGGTCGCGACGGACATGCGGCGCACTTCGGCGGCCTCCAGCGCTTCGTTGAACTGTCGGCGGTCGGGCTCATCCTGCAGGATCGCCAGGACCGCCGAGGTGTCGATCACCATCAGCGGGGCAAACCAGCCTCGTCGTAGCCGAGAATGTCGTCGGCACTGCGCCCGTCCCGCACTGGCAAAGAGGCGCAGTGGCGCGCGATCTCATCCAGCTCATCGGCCAGGCGGCGGCCCGAACGCTCCCGGCGGATCCGCTCAAGCCGGTCCCGCAGGGCCAGGGTGACAGCCTCGGTCTTGGTTTCGCCGGTGAGCCTCGCCAGCGCGGTCGCCAGCTTCTCGGTCTCGGCATTGCGGATGTTCAGTGCCATATTTCATTACGTGTAGCAATCTTACTACACGCTAGCAGCAGAGCAACTGGCGCGTCAAGGCGCCAATGGACCAGCTGTGGGGCGATTCACGCGCCCCGCCACCACCGGGCAATTGCCGCCCCGGTGGCCCGGTTGACGAAGTAGCCGAAGCACTTGTGCACGTTGAGGCCGTCCGGACTGCGGAACGGGTTGATCAGGTCGGTTTCATCGCTGATTTCCGCCACCAGTCCGAGGTCCGCCATCTCCCGGAAATCCTCGGCGAAGCGGTGGCCCAGCGCGGTGAGGCCGCCCCGGGCGGCCAGGTTGTGCCAGCGGCGGATGCCCGCCGGGAAGCGCCGGGCGCCGGACTCACCGGCACCCTGCAATCGGCCCCGGATGTAGCGGGTACCCAGCGGACTACCCAGGGTCAGGAAGAGGTCCACGGGACCCGGTCCGCCGGGCATGCCTGGCCGGCCCTCCGCGCCGTGGGTCAGCTGCCAGAGGGTGTCCCAGGCGATTACCGAACCGAAGCTATGGGCCATCAGGAGCACGCGCTCACCCGCGTGCCAGGCCCGCTGCAGCTCCGCCGCCAGCAGGCTGCGCACCTGGTGGGCCAGGCCGTTCTCGTCCTGGAAGTAGCGCTCCGAGTCGCGGAGGTTAATCCGGGTGTTGGTCGTGGCCAGCCAGTGTATGAACCGGGGGTAGCTGTCGCCCACATGGTGGGCGGCATAGTGGAGCCGGTGACGCAGGCCCGCCACCTCGCGAACACTGTCCGGCCCGGGCGCCGGGTCGGCGAGCAGGCCTGCGATGCCGGGCTGGTCGAGGGCCGGATCGCGGTACTCGTCGTAGAGCAGATGGCCCCAGGGCACGAGCCGGAGGACAGCAGGGCCGGCCGCAAACTCGCTCGCCACGGCCGGGTCCGCCCGGCGGATACCCTCGGCGATACAGCGTTGCAGGAGCGGCCGGTGGACGTCCGGCGGCGGCTTGGGCCGCACGCCGGGCACGTAGAGTATTCTCCGGGCCACTGCCGACATCGGGATCATTCTAATGAAGTACCTGCATACGATGGTGCGGGTGTCCGACCTGGACGCTGCCCTGCACTTCTACTGCCATCTCCTGGGCCTGGAGGAGCGGCGCCGGCACGAGAGCGACAAAGGGCGCTACACGCTGGTGTTCCTGTCTGCCCCGGAGGACGACGGTCCGCTGGTGGAGCTCACCTGGAACTGGGACCTGGAGACCTATACCGGTGGCCGTAACTTCGGCCACCTGGCCTACCAGGTGGAAGACATCTATGCAGCCTGCGCGCGGCTGCAGGCGGGTGGCGTCACCATCAACCGGCCACCGCGGGATGGGTACATGGCCTTCGTGCGTTCGCCGGACGGCATCTCCGTCGAGCTCTTGCAGCGGGGCGGTGCCCTGCCGCCCCGGGAACCCTGGCAGTCCCTGCCCAACGTCGGTAGCTGGTAGCGTCAGCCCGTCGCCTGCTTCGAGGCGCGGAAGCGCCCGGTCTGGATGTGGGCGTTCCTTGACTCCCGTATCACTACCCGGTTGCGACCCTCTTCCTTGGCCTGGTAGAGCGCCTCGTCGGCCAGCTGGATGGCGCCGGCCAGGCTGCGCTCGGTGTTCGGGCTGACAATCGCCACACCCACGCTCACTGTGAGCCACTGGCTGGTAGACGATTCTGCATGGGGGATCCGCAGCCCTTCTACCGAGCGGCGCAGGGTCTCGGGAATCTCGCGGCCGAAGTCCTGGGCCGGGCCGTAAAGCACCAGCGCGAACTCCTCGCCACCAAAGCGGGCGGCGAAGTCCAGCGGACGCTGGGCACAGCCGGCAATCACCTGGGCCACGCGCTTCAGGGCGTCGTCGCCGGCCTGGTGGCCGTAGAGGTCGTTGAAGGCCTTGAAGTGATCAATGTCCACCATCAGCATCGTGAGCTGGGTGTTGTCCCGCCGGGACTGGCGCCACAGCCGGTCGACTTCCTTGTCGGAGTGACGACGGTTGTAGAGTCCAGTGAGGCCGTCCCGCTCGGCGAGGTCATTGAGTACCCGCTTGTCCAGGAAGCTCTTGCGGGCAGCTTCCTCCAGGCGAAGGCAGGACAGCCCGCCGATGATGTTCACCGCGAGCAGGGTGACGCCGCAAAACACCTGTTCCGGCACCGGGAACTGCCAGTGCCACATTCCCCACACATAAAGACCTGACAGCGTGACGGCCACGATCGCCGCGTGCCAGCGCAGCAGGCCCAGTACCTGCCAGGCAAGGAACACCAGGGCCACCTGCGCGCCAAAGAAGTAGGGTGCACCGTCCAGGCTGGCCCGGACGGTGATGGAGGTTCCCATCACGCCGACCACGAGTGCCGTGAGTGCCAGATGCACCTGGTACAGGGCGTGGGCTTCCGGCTTGTAGGACATCACCAGGGTGGCCATGACCGAGGGCAGCACGATGCCGAGCACGAAAGCCGCCGTCGGCCAGGACAGGTTCTCGTACATCACGGCCACGATGATGGCAATCAGGATGGCAGCGGCCACCCCCGTCAGGATAAGGCGGGTCTTCGGATAATAGACTTCGGCGAAGTGGACCCGGAATTCCGCCTCGACCGGCAGACTGAATTTCTTCAATTGCTCGAAGCCGCCGGTCTGCTGTCCCGTGCGGAACATGGTCAGCTGATGCTGAAGGTCGAGACTCAAGGCAGCCGCCTCTCCACCGGACCACGACCGCAGTGCCCGTGCGCGCTGCGCACTGGCTGGCCGGAGCAGTCCTGAACCCGGAAATACCCACGCCGACGTTACTGGCTGTAGGTCTCCCGAGCCTTGCGTCAGGTCACAGTTCGCCGGACCCGGAGGGACCGCCGGATGCGGCTGAAGTCGCATAGCATAGGCACCCATGACCGGGCAGCAGCAGGCAGCAGATCACGGCGACGGCGCTCCGGTTCCGGCGCTGCGCCGGCTGGCTGGCCTCGGGGGCTGCCTCGGTGTCCTGCTGCTCGGTGCAGTCGCCCTCACGCAGTCGCCGCCAGTAACGTCGCGGGCCTCATCTGGGGTGTTCGCACCGGCTGCTGAAAGGCCGGCCCCCACCGCTGAGCTGCCCGCCCCGGTCCGGGTGGCGCCCTGCGCCATGGCACCCGCCGGCTTCGTCACCGGACGCTGGTTCGGAGCCCTCAACCTGGCAGTGGACTGGACGGGACCCGCACTGGGGTGTGAGGGGATGCTCCGCCCGGGCGGCGCCGGAGTCAGGCTCCTGTTCGCACAGCACCTGGCCAATGGCAGCCGGCTGGTGCTGGTGCTCGGCATCGACGGCGATCCGGACGCGCTTCAAGGGCCGGAACGACCAACGAATGTGACCGTCATCGATGAACGGGAGGGCCGCTTCTTCAGTACGACCGGCGCAGGCCGCTGCTGGACGGATATACAGGAGTCCGGGCCACTGAAGCCGTCTGGCGCCAGCCGCAGCGACTGGCGGGTGACCGGCATCCTTTATTGTGCGGGCGCTCTGCCGGCACTCAGCGACCGGGGGTCGCTGACCCTGGGCGAGACCCGCTTCGCCGGGATCTTCAGCCGCAATGCTCTCTAGCCAGCGCCGGCCCGGCTGCCGCCCCTGGCCGGAGCCAGCCCTGGCCATTCTTCCGGCCGTGCTACTGGTTGCCGTGCTGCTGGCCGGCCCGGCCACGGCGCTGGAGCCGGCCCATCTGGTTGCGGGCTTCCCGCGCACGGACCTGGTGCTCGAAACCTCCGGCGGACGCTGCCTGCGGATCGAGGCCTGGCTGGCCCTCCGGGACGAACACCGCGCCCAGGGACTTATGTATGTCACCTCCCTGGGCGAGTTCGAAGGCATGTATTTTGCCTACGCGCAGCCCGGCGAAATATCCATGTGGATGAAGAACACTTTTGTATCCCTGGACATGCTCTTCATCCGGGAGGACGGCACCGTGGGTTCCATCGTGGCCCGGACCACGCCCCAGTCCACTACCCGGATCCGGTCCGGGATGACGGTGATCGGCGTGCTCGAGCTCAATGGCGGGTTTGCAGAACGGTGGCAGGTTGAACCCGGCAACCGGCTGCGGATCCTGACGGCGGAGTAGTTCAGTTCCCGGGAGCTGGCGTCGCCGCCGGGCCCGCACAACGGATCTCCCAGCGCTGCTGGTAGCCGGCCGGATTGTCTTCGAGGTAAGCAAAAGGCCGGCGATTAACCACCTCGTGGCCCTCCGGGCAGAGCCGGCGCTGGGCCAGCCACGCCTCCAGCCACCCCCGGCGGGCAACGTCCGCCGCGGCGTCTCCTTCGGGAAAATCCGCCGGAAAGAACAGGTCGAAGTAAATCTTACCCGGGACCTCGAAGGGCTGGACCAGCCGGCTGAAACGATGACGGTCGAAATCCGCACTCTTGTCCAGCACGCCGCTGCAGCCGGCTACGAGCAGGCCGACAAGCAGCGTGCCCGCGAGGTGGGCGCGAGGCCGCGCCGGGCGCCCCGACTTTGTGCATTGCGTGGTCTGGATGGGCATGCCTTGACCCCCGGGGACAGCCTTGCTGCCGCATTGTTTCAGCTGCAGGGAAGCGACGCCACCCAGACACCCGGGGGGGGGTGCCGGTGCAACGACCTGTTCCATCGCCCGCCACGGCGTGACCTCCCCGAGACGAACTGAAGCCCCCGCTATTGTTCATCCCTATGGCAGTGTGCAATAAATGCAAAGATCGGGTAGATTGAGCGCCCTCGGGCTGCGGGGGGTTCCCGGCCCGGAACCGGCAAGTCCGGCAAAGACCTGCATGTCGGGACATACCGACGAGAAGAAGAGCCGGCGAGTGCCTGAGACAAGCGGAGCACATCGCATTGCGTCCACCGGGGGGCTTGTGCCCGGGATACAACGCCTGTTGAGCACGACATGGAATTAGCGATCAGTCGCGACACGCCGATCCCGACCAGCAGCCTCAGCCGTAATGCTGTGGTCCTTGGCGTGCTGATCATCTTTCATGCGCTGGTGATCTGGGCCCTGGCGGTGAGCCTCAAGAAGGCCGAAGGCTCGCGGCAGCCGACGATCATCAAGGCGGAGATCATCGAAGAGATCACTTCCGAAGAAGAAGCGCCGCCGCCGCCACCCACGATCGAGGCACCGCCGCCGTATGTGCCACCGCCGGACATCAACGTCGCCACCCCGGTCCAGCAGACGCAGTCGACGGCCCTGACCCAGGTGACCACCGAACGGGCACCACCACCACCGGTCCAGAAGCCGGTAGTCAAGAAGGCACCCGCGATCGCCAAGAACGCGGTCCGGCGCTTCCAGCCCGAGTACCCCCCAACCTCCCGGCGACTTGGCGAAGCGGGTTCGGTGACCCTCCGGGTGCTGGTGGGTACCGATGGGCGGGTGATGGACGGCCAGGTACAGGCGAGCAGCGGCTACCCGCGACTCGATGAAGCAGCACTGAAGCACGCCCTGCGGGCCTGGCGGTTCGACCCCGGCACGGAGGATGGCACTCCCGTGCAGATGTGGCACCAGGTCAAGGTAACCTTCAAGATCGAGGGTTGAATTTTTGGGAACCTGGCTTATCCCGGGTGAAGTCGCAAACAATCTGAAGCAACCTCAAGGTAGACGAGCAATGGCAGGCGAAAATATTCAGCTGGCACAGAACACCGATGCAGATCCGGCCTTCGACACGCTGGACATGGGCATGAATGGCGGACTGGAATCGCTGTCCGGCGACGACGCCCTGTTGCTGGACACCATGCCTGAGCCGGTCGCTGCGGCAGAAGCCGCCGAGGCGGAAATCACCAACCCCTATGGCCTGGCCGAGCTGTGGGCCCAGGGCGACTGGGTCGCCAAGGGCACGCTGATCACGCTGCTGCTGATGTCGGTGTTTTCCTGGTTCATCATCTTTGTCCGCGTCTGGGACCAGTCCCGGCTCCTGAAGCAGGCGCGTAATGCAAACCGGGATTTCTGGACAGGAAACACACTCAACGAGGGTCTGGAGAAGCTACAGGGCAAGGACAACCCGTTCCGGGCCGTCGCCGAGAATGGCATCCGGGCCAGCCGTAATCAGGACAGCAAGCTTACCGAGAACGTGCCGATCGCCGACTGGGTCAGCCAGAACCTGCAGCGCAGTGTCGACCGGGTCAACAATGACCTGCAAGGGGGGCTGTCCTTTCTCGCCTCCGTGGGTTCCACCGCGCCCTTCGTCGGGCTGTTCGGTACGGTGTGGGGCATCTACCACGCGCTGGTTGCCATCGGCGTGGCCGGCCAGGCCAGCATCGACAAGGTAGCAGGACCCGTCGGTGAGGCACTCATCATGACGGCCATCGGCCTCGCCGTGGCCGTCCCGGCGGTGCTGGGCTACAACTGGCTCCTTCGCCGCAACAAGACCATCATGGACCAGGTCCGCTACTTCACCAACGATCTCTACAGCGCGCTGATCAGCAGTGGCATTCAGAAGAAGTAGCGGCATCGGGGCGGCAGAAGGAGCAGCGCGATGGGCATGAACGTACAGAGCAGCGGCGGCGACGAGCCGGCGACCATCGCCTTTATCAACACCACGCCACTCGTGGACGTGATGCTGGTACTGCTCATCATCTTCCTGATCACGGTGCCGGTGATCACGCAGACCGTCGACCTTCAGCTTCCCAAGGCCACCAACATCCCGACCCAGACGACGCCGGAAAACATCACCATCGCCGTCGACGGCAAGGGCAACGTCTACTGGAAGGAATCGTTTGTCCCGAACCAGCAGGCCCTTGCCGACCTGATCCGCAGTGCCGCCTTGACCCAGCCCCAACCCGAGGTGCACGTCCGTGGCGACAGCAACGTGCGCTACGAGCATGTAGGCCGGGTGATCCTGATGCTGCAGCGGGGCGGCATCCAGAAGGTGGGCTTCATCTCCGAGCCCGACCGCGGTTCCGGCCGGGGCTGACAAGCCCGTCCTGCAGATGAGACAGAGGTAAGCACCATGGGAATGTCAGTAGGCGGCGTCGAAGGCGAGCCGATGATCGAGATGAACACCACGCCGTTGATCGACGTGATGCTCGTCCTCCTGATCATGATCATCGTGACGCTGCCGATCATGACCCATGCCGTGAAGCTGGACATGCCAGACCCGCGCACCCAGGTGCCGCCCGATGTGCCGCCTGAGCTCATCACCATCGAGATCGACTATGACGGCACCATTCTGTGGAATGGCGTGTCCGTCAACTTCCCGACCCTGGAGCGGTACTTCCGGACCGAGTCGGAGAAGTTTCCGCAGCCCCAGGTGGCCATCCGGCCCGACGCCCGGGTGAAATATGATTATGTCGCGCGGGTCCTGGCCAGCGCACAGCGCAACCGCATCGAGAAGATGGGGTTAATCGGCAGCGAACAGTTCGAATAGCCGGCTGATCGATCTCGCCGGCCCACCCGGACGACCTCCCAATTCGGGCGTTGCGGCTTCAGGGCTGATTCAGTCCCGGGGTGGACCATCCGGTTAATCCCTGAACCGGCAGCGCTTCGCAACAACTTGAGACTTTCCTGCAATTTTCGGAGACTCAGCAGATGCGCAACATTCGCATTGCAGCCTTGACAGCGTTACTGGTCCTCGCGGGTGGCCTGGCCATCACGGCAATTACCACCCCGGTGGTCCTCGCCCAGGATTCCAGGGCGAAGGCCCCGCCGAAACTGAATCCCAAGGTTCTGAAGCCCCTGCAAGCCGCACTGCAGCTCAGTAACGACGGCAAGTATGCGGAGGCCGAAGCGGAATTGCAGAGCGCCGAGGCTGTCCCCGGCAAGACGCCCTTCGAGCAGTTCCAGATTGACGAACTGGTGGCCTTCACGGCCATCAAGCAGCAAAAGTACGATGTGGCGGCAGCAGCCTATGAACGCGGCCTTGAATCCGGGCTGCTGGAGCCGGAGCAGGTCGACGACCGCGTCCGCCTGCTGTCCCAGCTGTTCCTGGCGACCGAGCCCCGTCGCCTGGACAAGTCCGGGCAGTACGCCCGCCGCTGGCTCGATGCCACCGGGACCAAGGACCCCTTGATCCTGGGACTGGTCGGCCAGGCTGACTATTTCGCCGACAATTTTGCAGGCGCCGCGGCTGCGATGAAGGAGGCTGTTGCGGCCGCGATTGCCGCCGGCAATACCCCCGATGAGCAGCACCTGCTGGTACTGCAGAGCGCCTACTCAAAGCTGCGGGACAATCCCGGCATCATGGCGGCCACGACCGACCTCGTGCGCTATTACCCGCGGCCCGAGCACTGGAACACCCTGGCCTCGGGACTCCTCGCCCAGGCGGCCAACAAGGACCGGGCCATCCTCCAGGTGTTCCGACTCCTATACGAGGTAGAGGCGTTGAACAGCGCCGACGACTTCACCGAGGCCGCCAATGTGGCCACCCTGCTCGGCTTTCCGGGCGAGGCGCTGAAGTTCATGGAGAAGGGCTACTCGTCCGGCATCCTCGATACCAGCGGCGACAAGGCGAAGAGCAAATCCCTGCTGGAGGAGTCCAGGCGGCTCGTGGGCGTCGACCAGCAGACGCTCGCCCAGTTCGAGAAGGAGGCGCAGGCCGCCGCCGAAGGTGAAGCCGATGTAAAGCTTGGGGAGACCTTCCTGAGCTACGATCAACCCCGGAAGGGCCTCGAGGCCATCCAGCGCGGCCTCGGCAAGGGTGGTGTCAAGAACCCCGACGAGGCGAATCTGGCGCTCGGCCGGGCCTTTGCCCTGACGGGTAACGGCACGGAGGCCGTCAAGGCCTTCGGCAAGGTTTCAGGCGCGGACTACGCCCAGGTTGCACAGCTCTGGGCGATTTATGCCGGGCAGCTCTAGCCCCGGCCGGAAACAGACGTTGCAAGGACTGGTAGCCATGTTGATGAAGAAAGCGATGTCGAATGCCGCGCTGGCGCTGGTCGCCGGCCTGTTGATTGGCGCCTTTGCGCCCCAGGTTGCCGAGGCCCAGCAGGGCCAGCTGCGTCCCGCCATTGGTACCCCGCTGCAGGAAGCACTGGAACTGGGCAACAAGGGGCAGTATCCCCAGGCCCTGGCCAAGGTAAAGGCTGCCGAGGGAGCGGCCAACAAGACTGCTTTCGAGCAGTTCCAGATCAACGAAACCTATGGCTTCGTCTACCTGAAGCAGCGCAATTATGCCGCTGCGGCAGCGGCCTACGAGCGCAGCCTGAATTCCGGACAGCTGCCGGCCGGCAAGGTTCCGGAGCGGGTCAAGCAGCTGGCCCAGCTCCACTTCCAGAATCCGCGCAACCTCGACAAGGTGATCGAGTACGGAACCCGCTACCTGAAGGACTCAGGTGGCCGTGACCCGGCCATGCACGCGATGGTGGGCCAGGCCCATCAGCTGAAGGGCAACGACAAGGCAGCCGTCACTGCAGTGGAGGCCGCCCTGCGCACTGCCCAGGCCGCCGGTCAGCGGGCCAACGAGAACTGGCTGCGCATCCTGCTGAAGTCCTACGGCAACCTGGGCGACACCGCCGGCGTCAACCGGACCACGCTGAATCTCGTACAGCTCTATCCCACCAAGGACAACTGGCGCCTTCTGTCCGGCACCCTGCGTCGCCAGGCTGCCGGTGACGACCGGGTGGCCATGAATGTCTACCGGCTCATGAATGAGCTGGAGCTGATGGACCGGCCGGAGATCGTGCAGGAGGCGGCGATCGCCGCCATCCAGTCCAGCCTGCCTGCCGAGGCAGTAAATCTGCTTGAGCAGGGTTACGCCACGAAGGTACTGCCAGCGGACGACGCCCGCAGCAAGCGCATCCTGACCGACGCCCAGAACCGCAAGGCCGCCCAGCAGCCGAATCTTGCGCGGCTCAAGGAAAGTGCTACGCAGTCCGAAGCCGGCCAGAACGAGATCCTGGTGGGCGAACTGCTCCTGAGCTATGGAATGGTCGACGAGGCACTGGCCGCCGCCCAGCGGGCTGCGGAGAAGGGTGCCAATCCGGATGATGTGCACATGTTGCGCGGCCGGGCCCTCGTGGCCAAGAAGAACAGCGCCGAGGCCCGCAAGGCCTTCGGCCAGGTGAAGGGCGAAGACAGCATCCTGGTCGCGCGCCTCTGGGGAATCTACGCCTCCAGGCTCTGATGGCCCGCCGGGGCGCCGG
>CAYOXI010000035.1:0-4318 GCA_964407855.1 uncultured Chromatiaceae bacterium | reverse complement strand
CCCCATCGGCGCCTGGTGCTTTGCCGGCCGCCCGTCCTGGTATATAACAAGGGCAACGACCCGATGGGGGTCCTCAGTCCGGGAAAAAAACCATGAATAGTCCGGTACGTCTCTCAGCCTTTGGCGTGGTACTCGCCCTGCTGCTGGTTGGCTGCGGGCAGAAGCCGGCCGAGCCGGTTGCCACCAGCCCCAGTCCTGACGGGGCACCGGCGCCTGCGGCCATCGACACCGATGACGAGAAGGTCCTGAATGTCTACAACTGGTCCGACTACATTGACGACACCGTCCTCGAGGAATTCACCCGGGAAACGGGCATCAAGGTCCAGTACGACGTTTTCGACTCCAATGAAGTCCTCGAGACCAAGCTGCTGGCCGGGAGCACGGGCTACGACATCGTGGTGCCCTCCGCGTCCTTCCTCGAGCGCCAGATCAAGGCCGGCGTTTTCCAGAAGCTGGACCGCTCCCGGCTGCCGAACCTGAAGAACCTGGATGAGGAGCTCACTGCGATCGTCGCCAGGCACGACCCGGGCAACGAGCACTCGGTCAACTATCTCTGGGGCACCTCCGGCGTGGGCTACAACGAGGAGAAGATCCTCGCGGCCATGCCCGATGCACCGGTGGACAGCTTCGCGATGTTCTACGATCCCGCCATAGTCTCCAAATTCAAGGATTGCGGGGTCTCCGTCCTCGACGCACCGTCGGAAGTGGTAGGGACAGTACTCATCTGGCTTGGCAAGGACGCAAACAGCGAGGATCCGGCCGACCTGGCGGCAGCCGAAGCCGTCCTCACCAGCATCCGCCCCTTCATCAAGTATGTTAACTCCTCCAAGTACATCGAGGATCTGGCCAACGGCGAGATCTGCCTGGCCCTGGGCTGGAGCGGCGACGTACTGCAGGCGCGCGACCGTGCCGACGAGGCGGACACCGGTGCGACCATCAAGTACGCGATACCCCGCGAAGGCGCCGTCATGTTCTTCGACATGCTCGCGATTCCCAACGACGCGAAGCGCGTCAAGAACGCGCATCTCTTCATTGATTTCCTGCTGCGGCCGGATATCGCTGCCCGCAACTCGAACTATGTGAATTTCGCCAACAGCAACGCTGCCTCCGTGGAGCTGCTCAGCGAGGAAGTGCGGAATGATCCGAACATCTTCCCGCCACCCGAACTCAAGGCCAAACTGGTGCCGGATCTGGCCGAGAGTGCCGAGTTCACGCGATTGCTGACCCGAAGCTGGACCCGCTTCAAGACCGGTCGGTAGGCAAGCCATGGCCCCGCAGCCCGGCGCCGGAGTGCCTGTGTCCTGCTACCTCTCAGGTGTTGCCACGTGAGCCAGGAAACGCCTCACGCTGCCGCCCACCCGGTTCCGGGCCAGCCCCTGCCAAACCGGGGTCCGGAGTACGTCCGCATCGAGAATGTCACGAAACGCTTCGGCGACTTCGTGGCCGTCGATAACGTCACGCTGTCGGTCTACAAGGGCGAGA
The DNA here is from genome assembly GCA_964407855.1 of uncultured Chromatiaceae bacterium. Lineage (GTDB taxonomy): Bacteria > Pseudomonadota > Gammaproteobacteria > Steroidobacterales > SHZI01. The sequence continues at coordinate 2,836 of CAYOXI010000035.1, read as the reverse complement.
TCTTCTGCCTGCTCGGCGGATCGGGCTGCGGCAAGACGACCCTGCTCCGGATGCTGGCCGGCTTCGAGCAGCCGTCCTCAGGTCGTATCCTGATCGATGGCCAGGACATGGCCGACACCCTGCCCTACGAGCGGCCGGTGAACATGATGTTCCAGAGCTATGCGCTCTTTCCGCATATGACGGTGGAAGGCAACGTGGCCTTCGGCCTGGAACAGGAGAAGCTGTCCCGCAAGGAGATCAGCCAGCGGGTCGCCGAGATGCTGGACATCGTCAAGCTCGGCGATTTCGGCAAGCGCAAGCCGCATCAGCTGTCCGGTGGCCAGCGCCAGCGGGTGGCGCTCGCCCGGGCACTGGTCAAGAAGCCCAAGCTGCTGCTGCTGGACGAGCCCCTGGGCGCGCTGGACCGGAAACTGCGGGAATCCACCCAGTTCGAGCTGATCAACCTGCAGGAGCATCTCGGCGTCACCTTCGTGGTGGTCACCCATGACCAGGAAGAGGCGATGACGCTGGCCACCCGCATCGGCGTCATGGACCGCGGTGAGATCGTGCAGGTGGGCTCACCGACCCAGATTTACGAATATCCCGGCTCCCGGTTTGTGGCCGATTTCATCGGTACCGTGAACATGTTCGAGGGCCACCTGACCGAAGATGAACCCGACCACGTGCGCATCGCCACCCCGGAGCTCGAGTGCCCCATCTACGTGGACCACGGCATCAGCGCAGCACCCGAGGCCACGGTGTGGGCGGCGATCCGGCCCGAAAAGATCGAGATCAGCCGGAAGGAACCTCCCGGGACCGACAACCGCGTCCGGGGGGAGGTGCGGGATATCGCCTACATGGGCGACATGTCGGTCTACGTGGTGCGCCTGGCCAGCGGCAAGCTCCTGCGGGTGACCCTGCCGAACACGGTGCGCCAGGAGGACGAACGCATCTCGTGGGAAGAGAAGGTCTGGCTGACCTGGGACCCCTCCAGTCCGGTGATCCTGACCCAGTAGCGCAGGTGTGCCGGGAAATCCCATGCCACGATCAGCAATCCCGGCACCACCGAAGGCCCTGACCCAGGGCGCCAGCGCCGGCAAGCTCGGGCTGGGACTGCTCTTCACGCTGCTGTACCGCTTCGGGCCGCCGCGCTGGTCCCAGTATGTCCGCCATCACTGGGCGGGCAAGCGCCTCGTGATCGCCATTCCCTACGTCTGGCTGCTGCTGTTCTTCGCGATCCCGTTCGTCATCGTCTTCAAGCTGTCCTTCTCTGAGGTACGGCTGGCAATGCCGCCCTATGCCCCGCTCATTGAGCGCCTGGGCGACGCCGCCTACATCCTCAAAATCAACCTCGCCAACTACGGCTACCTGTTCACCGACAGCCTCTACATCAGCTCCTACCTCTACTCCGTCAAGGTGGCGGCAGTTTCCACCGTGCTGTGCCTGCTGATCGGCTACCCGATGGCCTACGCCATCGCCCGCTCCACACCGACGATGCGCAATATCTGGCTGATGCTGATCATCCTGCCCTTCTGGACCTCGTTCCTGCTGCGCGTCTACGCGTGGATTGCCCTGCTGAAGACGGATGGCCTGATCAACCAGTTCTTCGGCCTGTTCGGGCTGGGGCCGTTCACGATGATGTACACGGATTTCTCCGTCTACATCGGCATCGTCTATTCATACCTGCCGTTCATGATCCTGCCCCTCTATGCCAACCTCGAGAAACATGACCTGACCCTGCTGGAGGCGGCGGCGGATCTCGGGGCGGGCCCGGTGAAGTCCTTCCTGCGCGTGACGCTCCCCCAGTCATTCCCGGGAATCGTGGCTGGATCCCTGCTGGTTTTCATTCCGGCGGTGGGCGAGTACGTGATTCCGTCGCTGCTGGGCAGTTCCGACCAGCTGATGATCGGTCGGGTGCTGTCGGATGAATTCTTCGCCAACCGGGACTGGCCCGTTGCCAGCGCCGTCTCAATCTGCATGCTGCTGCTGCTGATCGTGCCCATCATGCTCTTCCAGCGATTCCAGAGCCGGGAAATGGCAGGGGCGCGGAAGTGAGATCCAAGACCTGGTTCCGCAACCTGGCCCTGTTTCTGGGCTTCTCGTTCCTCTACATCCCGATCCTGTCCATGATCGTTTTTTCCTTCAACAACTCCCGGCTGGTATCCGTCTGGGACACGGCGGGTTCGCCCACCCTCAAGTGGTACCGGGCACTGCTGGGCAATGAGCAGATCCTGAACGCCGCCTGGCTGTCCATCCAGATTGCTGCCGTCACGGCCACCGGGGCCGTAGTCCTGGGAACACTCGCGGGTCTGGTGCTGTCACGCTTTGGCCCCTTCCGGGGTCGCACCCTGCTGGCCGGCTTCACGACGGCACCGCTGGTGATGCCCGAGGTGATCACAGGACTGTCCCTGCTGCTGCTGTTCGTCACCCTGGAACAGCTGATCGGCTGGCCCAGGGGCCGCGGCTTCACCACCATCGCCATCGCCCATATCACGTTCGCGATGGCTTACGTGACGATCGTGGTCCAGTCCCGCCTGGCGAGCTTCGATGATTCCCTGGAGGAGGCGGCGCTTGATCTCGGTGCCCGCCCGGCCAAGGTGTTTTTCCGGATCACCCTGCCACTGATACTGCCGGCCATCCTGTCCGGCTGGCTGCTGGCCTTCACCCTGTCGTGGGATGACCTGGTCATCTCCCAGTTCGTGGCCGGCCCCGGCTCCACCACCCTGCCGATGGTGGTGTTTTCCAAAGTACGACTCGGTGTCAGCCCGGACATCAATGCACTGGCCACCATCATGGTGACCATCATCGGCATCGGGGTTCTGCTATCGGCGCTCTACATGCGGCGCCAGGACCGGAA
>CAYOXI010000034.1:0-27413 GCA_964407855.1 uncultured Chromatiaceae bacterium | reverse complement strand
GAACCCCCGACCTTCGCCTTGTAAGGGCGACGCTCTTCCAGCTGAGCTAAGCACCCCGGGCTGACAGTCGAAAGCGGCAAAGCGGAACCGCGCAGCGGCTGGCTGCGCGAGAACGCCCATTCAGGTCAGAGAGACCAGAAAAGGCCAGGAGGTACTCACCCCGGCCAAAGGCAACCCGCTGCTTCCAGCTGGACTAGTTTACGGCATCCTTCAGGGCCTTCCCAGCCTTGAAGCCAGGTACCCGGCTGGCGGTGATCTGGATCGTCTCGCCAGTCCTTGGATTACGCCCCTGCCGGGCGGCCCGACTCTTGACGACGAAGGTGCCGAAGCCAACCAGTGAAACCTGCTGACCTGCCTTCAACGCATTGGTGACAGCGGTAATCACCGAATCCACCGCACGCGTTGCGTCAGCCTTGGACAGCCCCGCGTCGTCCGCAACCACCTCAATCAAGTCACCCTTGTTCATCAACAGTACCTTCGCACATTAGAGTTGCTTCATCGCCACCAGTGAGCCAGTGACGCCCCCAGATCAGTTCCGGCCAGCCCGTCTTCCAATGCCGGCCGGCGCCGGCAGGTCCTGCCTGCCAAAACCCAACCCCCCTCGCATCAACGGCTTCCCGGACCTGTTTGAGCTCAATCTGGAAGCCACAGGAAGACCGCATCTCTTGAGCCGGCAATCAGTTAGTCGCTGTCGGATGACGCAAGAAGGATTGCAGGGAACCTGAAATCAAAAACCTTATACCAAGCGGGAAAATCTGCTGTCAACCGCAGCACCGCTCTCGTCGCAACCGTTTCAGTGCGGCCTCACACCCGTATCTGTGGTATCAGCCGGAGCCTTTTGCGCTTCCTCGGCCGTCAGCGGGCGATCAACGGGCTTGGGCACAGGCATGTTCTGCAGGGCAAACTGCAGGACCTCGTCGATCCAGCGCACCGGAACTATGCGCAGCTTGTCCTTGATGTTCTTCGGTATTTCCGCCAGGTCCTTCTCATTGTCGCGGGGAATCAGCGCAGTAGTGATGCCTCCCCGATGGGCGGCAAGCAACTTCTCCTTGAGTCCGCCGATGGGCAGGACTTCACCCCGCAGGGTAACCTCCCCGGTCATAGCGACATCACAGCGGGCCGGAATGCCCGTCAGCGCCGATACCAGTGCCGTGCACATGCCAACCCCGGCGCTCGGACCATCTTTCGGCGTAGCGCCTTCCGGCACGTGTATGTGGAGGTCGAACTTCTGGTGGAAATCCTCGTCGATTCCCAGCAGGGCAGCACGGCTGCGTACGATGGTGGTCGCTGCCTGGATCGATTCGCGCATCACCTCACCCAGCTGCCCGGTGTTGATCAGCTTGCCCTTTCCCGGGACCACCGCCGCCTCGATCGTCAGCAGTTCACCGCCGACTTCGGTCCATGCGAGGCCGGTGACCTGCCCGACCTGGTTGTTCTCTTCAGCCCGTCCATACCGGAACCGGCGTACACCGAGGTAACGGTCGATGCTCTTCGGCAGGACGTTGGTTACTTTGACGCCCGGCTTTAGCAGGTGGTTCTTTACGACCTTCCTGGAGATCTTCGCAATCTCCCGCTCCAGATTTCTGACGCCTGATTCCCGGGTGTAAAAGCGGATGATGTCTCGGAGCGCTCCGTCCGAGAGGGTCATCTCACCGGCCCTCAGCCCGTTAGCCGACATCTGCTTCTTGAGCAGGTAGTTCCTCGCGATGTTCAACTTCTCATCCTCCGTGTAGCCGGGGATGCGGATGACCTCCATACGATCGAGAAGTGGCGCGGGAATATTCAGCGTATTGGCGGTGCAGACGAACATGACCTCGGAGAGATCGAAATCCACCTCGAGATAGTGGTCGGCGAAGCTCGCGTTCTGCTCAGGATCGAGCACCTCAAGAAGCGCCGACGATGGGTCCCCGCGGAAATCCGTCGACATCTTGTCGACTTCATCCAGCAGGAACAGTGGATTCCGCACGCCGGTCTTGGCCAGATTCTGCACGATCTTGCCGGGCATGGACCCGATGTAGGTGCGGCGATGACCACGAATCTCGGCTTCGTCCCGCACGCCACCCAGGGACATACGCACAAACTTCCGGTTGGTTGCCCGGGCGATACTCTGGCCAAGTGAAGTCTTGCCGACTCCGGGCGGACCGACGAGGCACAAGATCGGCCCCTTGAGCTTCTTCACCCGCTGCTGAACGGCCAGATATTCAAGGATGCGCTCCTTGACCTTCTCCAGGCCATAGTGGTCCTTCTCCAGCACGCCCTCTGCCTCACCAAGATCCTGGTTGACGCGGGTCCGCTTCTTCCAGGGCGCCTTCAGCAGCCAGTCCACATAGTTTCTCACCACCGTCGCTTCGGCAGACATCGGCGACATCATCTTGAGCTTGTTGAGCTCGGACGTCGCCTTTTCCCTGGCCTCCTGGGGCATGCCTGCGCGCGCAATCCGCTGCTCAAGCTCGGCGATCTCGTTCGGGGCTTCGTCCATGTCCCCGAGTTCCTTCTGGATCGCCTTCATCTGTTCGTTCAGGTAGTACTCGCGCTGACTCTTCTCCATCTGCTGCTTGACGCGCCCGCGGATCCGCTTCTCTATCTGCAGCATGTCGATCTCGGCCTCGATCAGGGCCATGACGTGCTCAAGGCGTTCACGTACCGCCTGGATCTCGAGAACCTTCTGCTTCTGCTCCAGCTTCAGGGCCATGTGCGCGGCAATGGTGTCTGCCAGCCGGCCTGGCTGGTCGATCCCCGCCAGTGACGTCAGTATCTCTGGCGGGACCTTGCGATTGAGCTTCACGTAGTTTTCGAACTGGGATACCAGTGAGCGCTTGAGGACCTCCGCTTCCCTGACGGTTACATCCAGGGCGTCCTCGACCAGCGTTACGTCTGCCGTGAAGAACTCGCCGGACTGGGTGCGTACGAGATTTGCCCGTGTACCGCCCTCGACGAGCACCTTCACGGTACCATCAGGCAGCTTGAGCAGCTGCAGGATCGTCGCAAGGGTTCCAACCCGGTAGATATCGTCAATCGAAGGCTCATCGACGTCGGCCAGCTTCTGAGCAACCAGAAGGATCTGCTTGCCCGCCTGCATGGCTTCGTCGAGTGCCTGAATGGAGCGGGCGCGTCCGACGAACAGCGGGATGACCATGTGCGGATACACGACGACATCCCGCAGTGGGAGTATCGGGACACTCAGGCGCTGCTGCGGATCGTGGTCAGACATGCATTCCTCCTTCCTCGTTCAATCCCCACCCGGGTGCCAGATCAGCACCGGGGAAACAGCAGCAATCCAGCCTGACCTCACGCGTGCTCAACTGCTCCCTGACCCAGCGACCCGGCGCTCCTCCTGAACTGCCCGAACCGGCGTGGCCTCCTCTGATTCGAAGATGATGTAAGGACGGGTTTCACCCGTGACCACCGCCTCGTCGACGACAACCTTGCGAGCGTTCTTCAGTGAAGGAAGGTCGTACATGGTCTCGAGGAGGATGCTTTCGAGAATCGTCCGGAGCCCCCGGGCGCCGGTTTTACGCTGCATCGCCCGCTTCGCAATTGCACGCAGTGCATCTTCGCGGAATTCGAGCTCCGCACCCTCCATCTCCAACAATCGGCGATACTGCTTGGTCAGGGCATTCTTTGGCTCTGTCAGTATGCTGATGAGCGCCTGCTCATCAAGTTCGTCAAGGGTCGCGACTACCGGCAGTCGGCCGACAAACTCGGGGATCAGCCCGAACCTGATGAGATCTTCAGGTTCGACGTCAGTCAGGAGCTCACCAATCGGTGAATCCTCGGTGCTGCGGACATCGGCCACAAAGCCAATGCCACTCTTCTGCGAGCGCTTCTGGATGATCTTCTCCAGCCCCGCAAACGCGCCACCGACGACGAACAGGATGTGGCGGGTATCGACCTGCAGGAATTCCTGCTGTGGATGTTTGCGTCCGCCCTGCGGGGGCACCGACGCAATGGTTCCCTCGATGAGCTTGAGCAGAGCCTGCTGAACGCCCTCTCCCGAAACATCCCTCGTGATTGAGGGATTGTCGGATTTCCTGGAAATCTTGTCGATCTCATCGATGTAGACGATTCCCGTCTGGGCCTTCTCGACATCGTAGTCGCACTTCTGCAGCAACTTCTGGATGATGTTCTCAACATCTTCCCCAACGTAACCGGCCTCGGTCAGCGTCGTTGCATCGGCGATCGTGAACGGCACATTCAGGAGGCGGGCCAGTGTCTCGGCGAGGAGCGTCTTGCCGCAGCCGGTGGGTCCGATGAGGAGTATGTTGCTCTTTGCCAGCTCGATGTCATTCTTGCCACCGTCGGCGGAGCGGTTCTCGAGGCGTTTGTAGTGATTGTAGACGGCAACGGAAAGGATCTTCTTGGCGCGATCCTGACCGATCACATACTCATCGAGGACGTGCTTTATCTCCTGGGGCTTCGGGAGCTTGGTGCTGGTGTGGTCCGGCCGGTCTTCCAGCTCTTCGCGAATGATATCGTTGCAGAGCTCGACGCATTCATCGCAGATGAATACCGATGGGCCCGCAATGAGCTTGCGAACTTCGTGCTGGCTCTTGCCACAGAAAGAGCAGTACAGCAACTTGCCGTCGTCGCCTCGTCCGCGGGTTTCGTCCACCATGACGGCTGGTCTCTCCTGTCGTGGGGCCATTCAGACCCCGGTTAGCATATAGCACGCGCGTCGCCGGACGTGCAAAGCCAAAGCCCGCTTTCCGCGAGCAGGTCACATCAAGCGGTCTTGCGCACCTCTCCGCGAATCTCCAGGACACCGTCAATAAGCCCGTAAGCCAATGCCTCGACGCCGCTCAGGAAGCGATCCCGGTCCGTATCCTGCTCCACGCGCTCCATGGGCTGGCCCGTATGTTTGGCCAGAATCGCGTTGAGACGATCCTTGACATGCATGATCTCCTTCGCGTGGATGGCGATATCCGATGCCTGGCCCTGGAAGCCCCCCAGAGGCTGATGGATCATGATGCGGGAATGCGGCAGGCAGAAGCGCTTGCCTTTGGTGCCGCCTGCGAGGAGAACAGCACCCATGCTGGCGGCCTGTCCGACACAGATTGTGCTGATGTCGGGCTTGATGAACTGCATCGTGTCGTAGATGGACAGCCCCGAGGTTACGACACCACCCGGCGAATTGATGTACAGGTGGATGTCCTTGTCTGGATTTTCGGACTCCAGGAAGAGCAGTTGAGCAACCACCAGGTTTGCCATGTGGTCCTCCACCGGGCCGACGATGAAAATCACGCGCTCCTTGAGCAGTCGCGAATAGATATCGTAGGCCCGCTCGCCCCTGGCCGTCTGCTCGATAACCATCGGCACGAGGTTCAGAGCCCTGGTTTCCATTGCCATATTTACTGTCCCTGAGATCGACTGAAGTGTTCGGCAGCGCGCGGTTGCCATCGAGTGCCGCTAATCTGCCACCAGCGTACGGAAATTGGTTGGCTGTGAGTTGATGCTGGCACGCGCGGTCAGCCAGTCAACGACCTGGTCCTCGAGTACAGCGTTCTCGACCTGGGTCATGAGCTGCGCATTCTGGAAGTAAAGCTTCCGGATTTCGTCCGGCTGGTCATAGCCGGCTGAAAGCTGGTCAATCCGCTCACGAACCCGGTCGCGGTCAGCAACGAGATTCTGATCACGAATGATGGCTCCGATCAGGAGGCCCAGCCTGACCCGCCGCTCGGCCGTTGCCCGGAAGGACTCAAGGGACGGACCGGCTGCAGGGTCGGACAGACCGAGGTTTCGCAAGGCCTCGGCCTGCAGGGTCGTGGCTTCCTGTTCGACCAGCACATGGGGAATCTCAACGGGGTTGGCTGCCAGGAGTGCGTCCAGCAGCTGCCGCTTTACCGCACCGCGCGCGCGCGATTCGAATTCCTTGTCCATATTCCGGCGCAGGTCACGGTGGAAATCCTCTATGGCACCGCTTTCGATTCCGAAGGATCGGATGAACTCTTCGTCCACCGCGGGCAGGTGCTGTTCGGCAACCTCATGCATCTGGACGCGGAAGATCGCTCGTTGGCCCGCGAGGCTGACGTTGGGATAATCAGCAGGGAAGCTGACGGCTAGTTCCCGGGATTGGCCCGCACTGATGCCAACAAGCTGACGCTCGAAATCCTCAAGCATGCGGCCACCGCCCAGAATGACCGGCACCTTGTCCCCGGTTCCGCCCTCCATAGGCTGGTCGTCGATACGGCCCTCGAAGTCCACCACCACGCGATCGCCGGTTCTGGCTTCCCGGTCAACCGGATGCCAATGGCTCCTCTGCCGCCGCAGGCTCTCGATGACGAAATCAAGGTCCGCGTCTTCAATGGTGGGCTCCGGCCGGGTTGCGCTCAGTGATTCGAGCCCCCCGAGCTGGACCTCAGGAAACACCTCGAACCGGGCCGTATAGGTCAGGTCCGCGCCCTGTCCGCCGGCATCGGCGCCGGGGATGATTTCGGCCTCACCTGCCGGACGCAGCTGCTCGCGGCTGACTGCCTCGCCGTAGCTCGAGCGGAGCACATCGTCGAGGACCTCGCGGCGAACCTGGTCGCCGAAGCGCTGACGGATCACCTTTTCCGGAATCCTGCCGGGTCGGAATCCCCGGATGGTGGCCGTTCGCCCGACACGGCGCAGGCGTGCCTCAACCTCCTGGTCGATGCGCGCCGCGGGCACCCGCACCTGCAGGCGGCGTTCCAGCCCCTGTCCCGACTCGACCGATACCTGTACTTCCTCCATCACCCTCTCGACTCTGTCACGGTTGAAGATCTGCCCCCACAAGCCACCAGGAACACCGGGGAGGCACGCAAGTCCTGCCGCAACCTGGTGCGAAAGGAGAGACTCGAACTCTCACGGGTTACCCCACAGGAACCTAAATCCTGCGCGTCTACCAGTTCCGCCACTTTCGCGTTCCACAGTCCTGCAAGTGGCTGGGCACGTTGCATTATACCGGAGGGCTTCCCGACCATCGGACGACGGCAGCCGACGCGGCGTCGCCCCGGACAAGGTCTCGGGGTCTGTCTTTAGAGAGCAGTGAAAGCCACCAATTAAGACCTATATTACAAGATCTTATAGGGATAATCTCAGATACCTTCCTGCCACTGTCTTCGCTGGACCGGATCTAAGGGCCGCCACCGGCTCACTCAGATAGTCGGCGGCTGAGGTTGGTGGGCCGTGTAAGACTTGAACTTACAACCAATGGATTAAGAGTCCACTGCTCTACCAATTGAGCTAACGGCCCGCATTAAATGCCCGCGTCAGCAGACGCGGACGGCAAGTTGGGGTGGACGATGGGGCTCGAACCCACGACCACCGGAATCACAATCCGGTGCTCTACCAACTGAGCTACGCCCACCACTCCGCCTTGTACGTCACGCCTGGCGCGCCTGGCAGGACTCGAACCTGCAACCCCCGGCTTAGAAGGCCGGTGCTCTGTCCGGTTGAGCTACAGGCGCTTCGATTACGGAGTCTGATCAGGCCGGATTGGTCGGGGCAGACGGATTCGAACCGCCGACCCTCTGCTCCCAAAGCAGATGCGCTACCAGACTGCGCCATGCCCCGATTGTCTCCGGCAGCTTCAGTATAGCCGGCCAGTACCGGAATCAGGCTACCCACCCCGGGGGTCGCGATCATACGGTCGGTTGCCGGGACCGTCAATTTGCCCGGCAGGCCCGGCAGGCCCGGCAACCGGATCAGCGGCGCGACGCCGGGCGGAACCGAGTGTTGCGCCCCCTCTCCCTCTGGTAAGGTGCCGGTCGTCATGCCCGCCCGACTGATAGACGGCAAAGCCATCGCCCAGGACGTGCGCTCACTGCTCCGGGAACGCATTGCCAGCCGGCGTCGGGCTGGCCACCGCGCACCGGGCCTCGCCGTCGTCCTGGTCGGCGAAGATCCGCCGTCGCGGATTTACGTACGCAACAAGCGGCGGGCCTGTACGGAGGTCGGGATTAACGCCCGCGACTATGATCTCCCGGCCGAAACGCAGGAGGCAGACCTGCTGGCCCTGATTGACCAGCTCAATGCCGACCCGGAGATCGATGGAATCCTGGTCCAGCTGCCTCTGCCGCCACATATCAGCGAAATCGCCGTTATCGAGCGCATCGCGCCGGTCAAGGATGTCGACGGCTTCCATCCCTATACGGTCGGGCGACTCACCCAGCGAATTCCGGTCCTTCGCCCGGCAACACCCTACGGGGTGATGATGCTGCTCCAGCACATCGGGGTGCCGGTGAAGGGTCAGCACGCGGTGATCGTCGGTGCGTCCAACCACGTCGGCCGGCCACTTGCACTTGAGCTGCTGCTCGCCGGTGCGACGATTACCGTCTGCCACCGATTTACGCGGGACATGGAGCGCCATGTGTCTGCGGCCGAGATCCTGGCCGTCGCGGTCGGCAAGCCGGGCCTGATCCCGGGAAGCTGGGTTCGTCCGGGCGCAGTAGTCCTTGATATCGGCATCAACCGGCTGCCCGATGGCCGGCTGGCAGGCGATGTGGACTTTGCCGGGGCCAGTCAACGAGCCGCATGGATTACCCCTGTACCAGGCGGCGTCGGCCCGATGACCATCGCCATGCTTCTGGAGAACACGCTGACCGCAGCCGTTTCGGGCACCGGTCTCCTGCAGGCCCGGGAGCCGCTGCCGGCGGCCCAGGTATCGGCGCCATTTTCCTTTCCCTGATGACCGTGTCGCGGAGGTTGTGCCAGTGAAACTGACGATGTCTGGTCCGGGCCACCTTGGAAGTGCCGTGATGCTGATGCTGATGCTGATCCTGACGATGCAGCCAGTTATCGCTGCGGGAACTACCCAGGTGCGTGTCGAGACTTCTGCCGGGGATTTCGTCATCCAGGTCGACGAATCCCGCTCGCCCCTGACTGCTGCAAACTTCCTGGAGTACGTGCGAAGCGGGTTCTACGCCGGAACCATCTTCCATCGGGTCGTAAGCGGCTTCGTCATCCAGGGTGGCGGCTACCAGCCAGACCTCAGCCTGAAGGCCACGCGCCCACCCATTCCAAACGAATCAGGCAATGGACTGCCCAATCGCCGGGGAACCGTAGCCATGGCCCGGACCGGGGAGCCCCATTCCGCCGACAGTCAGTTCTACGTCAACCTGGCGGACAACGTGCCGCTGGATCCCAAGCCCACCCGCTGGGGCTATGCGGTTTTCGGCGAAGTGGTTGCGGGCCTCGACGTGGTGGATGATATCGGGCACCGTGCCACCACGATGCGCAGCGACATGCAGGACGTGCCCGTCGAGAACATCCTGATCCGCAAGATGAGCATCGTCACGCCAGAAACCCGGAGATGACCTCGCTTTTCGTCTCCGACCTTCATCTGGATGCCGCCCGGCCTGCAGCCACCGCCTGCTTTGGCCGATTTCTCGATACCGTCGCCCGCAAGGCAGACCACCTCTACATCCTGGGAGACCTTTTCGAAGTATGGATTGGCGATGACGCGCCCGGCACCCATGACCAGCAGGTCATCAACGCTCTCCGGGAGCTGACCCGGGCGGGTGTTCCCTGCAGCCTGCTGCCTGGAAACCGGGACTTCCTGATTGGCAGTCGTTTCGCCCGCCAGACCGGCGTCCGGCTGCTCGAAGACGAGTGCCGGATCGAACTGGGAGGCGAATCAGTCCTGCTCATGCATGGGGACACTCTCTGTACGGACGACACCGGCTACCAGGCATACCGGCGAATCGTGCATCACCCGGCGATTCGCGCGACCTACCTGGCGCTTCCTGCGGGACTGCGCCGCCGGATCGCGACCTACGCCCGCTCCAGGAGTGCAGCGGCGAATGCCGGCAAGCCAGCCGCGATCATGGACGTCAGTCCGGCGGCGGTAGTCGCCGCCCTGAGGCGCCACAGTGTCAGGTTCCTGGTACATGGGCACACCCATCGGCCAGGCAGCCACGAAATCATGTTGGACGGACTACCGGCACACCGGATTGTGCTGGGTGACTGGTACGACCAGGGCAGCGTGCTGGCATGGACTGACAAGGGTCCGGACCTGCAGACCCTGCCCTTTGGCTGAGGCAGCCTAGGCGCCGGGCTGCCAGGCCAGCAGCTCGTCCACCGTCTGGAAGCGCTCGCCCGGCGCCTTGGCCAGCAGCTTCTCGATGACAGGCTGAAATTCCCGCAGCGAAGTTGGCAGTCGTGGTACAGGTGCCTGCCTGTGCTTGATGATGACGCCCATGGCAGTCTCACCGTCGTAGGGCTTCTCGCCAGTCAGCATCTCGTAGAAGATGATGCCGAGGCTGTACAGGTCGCCACGAGCGTCCACCACCTCCCCATGGCCCTGTTCCGGGCTCATGTAGTACGGCGTGCCAAAGATCGCACCCGCTCCGGTAACTTCGGCAGCCAGGGCCACCTGCTTGGCAAGACCGAAGTCGATCAGCGCCAGGGATCCATCGTCCCGCAACAGCACGTTGGTGGGCTTCAGGTCACGATGGAGGATGCCTGCGCCATGCAGCACGCCAAGGGCGCCGGCGATATCGCGCATCATCCGGTATGCCTCGTAACGGTCCATGCCGCTGGCGATCCGGCGCTTCAGGCTACCGCCGCCGCAGTACTCCATCGCGATATAGGCATGGTCATCCGCCACGCCAAAATCCATGATCCTGACCACATTCGGATGATCGAGTCGGGCAATCAGCTCGTACTCCCGCAGGAATCTGTCCAGCGCCCGGGTGGCCGTATCCGCGACCTGATGCAGTACTTTCAGTACCAGTTCCTGCCCCGTGTTCCGGTTACGGGCGAGGTGAACGGTGGCTATCTCTCCCTCGGACAGCAACCGGACGGATTCGTAATGACGCGGCAGCAGGTGTCGACTGCCGGCAGATCCGGGATTGGTGATGCCGGGGATGCTCCGTTCACGCCTGGCTCCGGCCTCGAGGGCTGCTTCGATCACCATCGTCAGTCGCAGGTGCGTGAGTCGGGGCTTTCCCACGTAGTCCTCGGCCCCGGCCCTGATCGCTGCAACGACCTGCGATTCCTCCCCGTCACCGAGCACGATGACCGGTGGGAAACGGGGCAGGCTGCGAAACTGCCGGAGCCAGTCCAGGAAATCTCCGCCATTGCAGGGATGTCCGAGCAGGATCACGTCATTGCCGGCGCCGGAGAAGGCAGCGGGGAGTCGCCCGGAGAGCAGCGGATCGTACTCCCGGATCACGGCATCCGGCCAGCGGACGGCAAGGTGGTGGGAGACCAGCCGCCGGTAGTCGGCATGATCATCGATGATGAGAAACTTGGGACTCATACCGGTTGGATCACCAGATCTCCTGTGGTTGCCCGCCGGGATTCAGCCACCGGAATGCAGGCTTTCAGACCGTGCGCAGGCGTGGACCCGCCACCGAAGGTGGGTTGGCCGGCCCGCCATCCGGTACGCGGGCCTCGACGGGGGCGTTGCGCCGCTTGCCACGCGCACTCATGACCCGATCAGAGCGTTCCTGCTCCAGCCTTGCGAGGTACTCCGGCGTCACATCACCGGTAACGTAATGCCCGGAAAAACAGGAGGTATCGAAGCTGGTGATGTCGCCGTTGTCGTACCGGACGGCCCGGATCAGGTCTTCAAGGTCCTGATAGACCAGCCAGTCGGCCCCGATGATTGCCTGGACTTCCGCTCCGGTTCGGTCGTGGGCCACGAGCTCGCTCGCTGCCGGCATATCGATGCCGTACACGTTGGGATAGCGGACGGGGGGTGATGCAGAGGCAAAGTAGACGCGGCGGGCACCTGCATCCCGGGCCATTTCGATTATCTGGCGGGAAGTTGTCCCCCGCACGATCGAATCATCTACCAGCAGCACGTTCTTGTCCCGGAACTCAAGCTCGATGGCGTTAAGCTTTCGCCGGACCGACTGCCGCCGCTGGTCCTGGCCGGGCATGATGAAGGTGCGGCCGATGTAGCGGTTCTTGATAAAGCCTTCGCGATACTTCACCCCCAGCCGATGAGCCACTTCAAGGGCGCTCGTCCGGCTGGAGTCTGGGATCGGGATCACCACATCGATATCGTGGTCGGGACGCTCCCGGAGAATCTTGTCGGCCAGCCGCTCGCCCATCCGCAGTCGGGACTTGTACACCGAGATGCGATCAATGATTGAATCCGGGCGGGCGAAATACACATACTCGAAGATACAGGGCGTGTAGCTGCGCCGGGGACTGCACTGCCGGCTGTGCAGTGTCCCGGTCCCCTCGATGATGATCGCTTCGCCGGGCTGGATGTCCCGGACCACCTGAAAGTCCAGCGCATCCATGGCCACGCTCTCTGACGCAACCATCTGCTCGAGTCCCTCCGGCGACTCCCGGCGGCCCAGGCACAACGGCCGGATGCCGTGAGGGTCACGAAACGCCACCAGCCCATAACCGATGACCAGCGCCACGACGGCATAGCCGCCGCGACACCGGCGATGGACGGCGGCCACGGCTGCAAAGATTGCGTCTGGCGTGACCACCTCCCCGCCCTGGCACTGCAACTCGTGGGCAAAGACGTTGAGCAGGGCCTCCGTGTCAGAGCCCGTATTCAGGTGTCGGCGATCCTGCTGTACCAGCAGTGCCTTCAACTCGTCGGAGTTGGTGAGATTGCCGTTGTGCGCGAGGCCGATGCCGTAGGGTGAATTGACGTAGAAGGGTTGCGCTTCCGAGGAATTCAGGGTTCCCGCCGTCGGATATCTGCAGTGCCCGATGCCAATATTGCCCCGCAACTCTTCCATGTGCCGCTGCTGGAACACATCGCTGACGAGGCCGTTCTTCTTGCGCGCGCAGTAAGTGCCGTTGGCGTCGGTCATGATGCCCGCCGCATCCTGGCCCCGATGCTGGAGTACCGTCAGGGCGTCATAGATCGCCTGGTTGACGGGCCGATGGCCCACGATCCCGACAATCCCGCACACTGGGTATTAGGCTCCTTGTTGCCCGGACAACTGCGCCTCAGCCACGTTCCTGAGTTCAACCCCGACAGCGGCGGCATACGGTAGCAGCTTGGAGTCACGCCACCAAGGCTCCGATGCAAAGCCCGCCTGTTCGAGGCCAAGCGCCAGGATCCCGACCAGGACAACGCCCCGGGCACAGCCGAAGAACAGGCCCAGGAAGCGGTCCATGCCGGTCAGCGGGCTATGGCGGACGAGGTAGCTGATCAGCCAGGCCAGCAGCGTGCCCGCGAAGAGCGCTCCGACCAGCACTGCCAGGCGACCCGCCCACAATTGCAGCGTGGCGTCCTCGAACCAGTTGCTGAACAGGCCGGCCACGTCGCCACCGAAGCGGACTGCGAGCCAGAGCGCCACCACCCAGCTCAGGAGGGAGAGCGTCTCCCTGATCAGGCCGCGCAGGAGGCCGATGAGCCCGGAGACCAGCAGGATTCCCGCGAGCACCAGATCGAGTGTATTCACCGGCCAGCCCCGACGCGCACTAGCGGACCACCTGGCCCGGATACCCGGCCCTGCCCAGCCTGGCTGCCAGTTCCTCCGCAGCGGCCCGATCAGCCACCGGCCCCGCACGGACCCGGAAGAGACTGCCACTCCCGCCCCCGCCCGGCACGACCAGGGCGCTGAAGCCACTGGTCCGGAGTTCCCCCGCCAGGCGCTCCGCATTGCCACGCTGCGCAAAACTGCCCAACTGGACGAACCATCCACCCGCGGCGGGGGTGGGTGCACCCGCGGTTGGCGGGGACGGGGTCGGCGTCAGTGCGGGTCTGGCCGGTGGGGGTGGTGGGGCCGGCGGATCCACGGCAGGCACTGCCGCCGCGGAGGGTGCCGGAGCACCGGCTCCCGCCTCCCCTGGCGGACTCGCCGCTGCGGCCGGCGGCTCCGGTTCCTCCACCGCCAGTCCCGGCGAATCGGGCGCGACCCTGGGCACCGGGACCGGAGGCTCGCGGTCCCCGGTCTGCAGCCGGATGGTATGGGTGCGCAGGTCGACGGAAGTCTCGCCCGTCGGGGCCAGGCGGCCCGGTTCGGGATCACCGTTGCCGTCCAGCACGGCAGGTACCACCAGCACCAGTATTGCCAGCAGGCAAGCGGCGCCGACCATTCGTTCTGCGAGCTGGCGGTCCATCAGGAAAGGAATTGCGGGGAGATCATCATTGTAGACCAAGCCAGCGCAGGGCGGGCGCCACGAGGCGAAAGGAGCCGCAGACGACGATGCGCCCGCCTGCGGGCGTGATTTCGGCTGCCCGTTGGAAGGCGGCCTCCGGACTGTCGGCCCACTCAACCACGGAGATTCCCGCGGCTGCCATCTCCGTTCGCATCCGGTGTTCAGTACTGGCCCTTGGATCCGCAACGGCCGAGACGATCCAGCGGCCCGCGATATCGCCGAGCTCCGCGACGAACTCGCGCACGGCCTTGTCAGCCAGGAGCGACGTCACCACTGTTGTCGCGCTTCTGCCGCCAGGCGGCAGCGGCAAGGTGCTCAACTGGCTCCTGAGCACCCGGGCGGCCTGGGGATTGTGGGCAACGTCCAGCACCCACTCCTGCTCCCGATAGACAACCTGGAAGCGGCCCGGCGGGCCCGACCGCGCCAGTACCGGATTGAGCCCGCGCGCAGTGAGCAGGTCGGGACGGATCCGCTCGAGTGCGGCGAGCGCGAGACTCACATTGCGATACTGGGCCGTGGTCCACCGGGGCTGGGCCACGAGGCCTCCCACGACGCGATCCCGGCCCCACCACTCCCAGCAGGTCGCCTCCCCCGGTGCCTCGCCGCTGCGGAAGCCAAAGTCCCGGCCCATGATGCGCAGATCCGTGCCGAGGAAGGCCGCCCGATCCCGGATGGCTGCGGGCAGCGGCTGGTCGCCATAAAGGGCCGGCCTGTCCGGCCGGAGGATGCCGGCTTTCTCCGCCGCGATGGCCTCCAGCGTGTCGCCCAGCCACTCCTGATGGTCCAGCCCGATGGTGGTGATGAGCGCCACATCCGCAGGCACCGCGTTGACCGCATCCAGGCGGCCCCCGAGCCCCACTTCCAGGACCCAGTAATCGCAGCCGGCACGGACAAAGCACAGCAGGGCTGCCAGAGTACCGAACTCGAAATAGGTGAGGGGCACGTCGCCTCGTGCCTGCTCGATGCGGGCGAAGGCGCCGATGAGCTCCGACTCAGCGACGGTGTCGCCCGAAATCCGGATCCGTTCTTCGTACCGCAGAAGGTGGGGGGAGGTATAGAGGCCAGGCCGGTTGCCGGCTGCCGCCAGGATGTCGCTCAGCAGGGTCGTGGTGGATCCCTTGCCATTGGTACCGCCGACGACGAAGACGCCACCAGTCGGCCGGGGAACATCAAGGCGGGCAAGTACCGTCGTCACCCGCTCCAGCGTCATGTCGACGGCATTGTGGTGAAGGGCTTCCTGCCAGCGCAGCCAGTCGTCCAGGGACCGGGAAACCGGTGCCGGATCGCTGGCAGCGCCGGGGATCCCCGCCACAGTCATCGCTGCTCAGGCCGGCGGGTCGGCAGGCGGGGGCTGCTTCAGGAACTTGGTGAGAATCGAGGCAATCTCGTCACGCAGCTGGCGACGATCCACGATCATGTCCAGCGCACCGTGATCGAGGAGGAATTCACTACGCTGGAATCCCTCCGGCAGCGTCTCACGCACCGTCTGCTGGATCACCCGGGGACCGGCAAAGCCGATCAGGGCACCGGGTTCGGCAATGTTCACGTCCCCAAGCATCGCGAGGCTCGCCGAGACACCACCGGTTGTGGGATCTGTCATCACCGAAATGTAGGGCACCCGCGCCTCGGCCAGGGCTGCCAGGGCGGCACTGGTCTTGGCCATCTGCAGCAGCGAGTACAGCGCCTCCTGCATGCGCGCCCCCCCGCTCGCCGAAAACGAGATCAGGGGATGACCGTGCTCCCGGCTCCAGTCGGCGGCCCGGAAAAACTTCTCGCCGACTACCGACCCCATGGATCCGCCCATGAACCGGAACTCGAAGGCGCATGTCACTACCGGCTGGCCCTTGAGCAGGCCGGTCATCGCCACCAGGGCATCCCGCTCACCCGTTTCCTTCTGGGCCTGGGCGATACGGGTCCGGTAGGGCTTGCTGTCCTTGAACTTGAGTGGATCGAGCGGGCTCAGTTTCTCGGCCAGTTCCCTGCCGGTGCCCGGATCCAGGAACACCAGCAACCGGTCCCTGGCATAAAGACGCATGTGATGGCTGCATTTGGGGCAAACATGCAGATTGCGCTCAAGCTCGGCCCGATAGAGCTGCGCGCTGCACTGGGGGCACTTTATCCAGAGTCCCTCCGGCACCGAGCGGGTACGACGCTCTGTCTTGATGCGCGAGGGCAGGACCTTTTCGTACCACGTCATCGGCGCATCATAATCAAGTCCGGTTCACTGATCACGTCAGCTACCTGGCCGGGGTGGTGCCGGGAACCCCAGGCCTGACGGATAGTGGACGTGGTCCAGGTAGAGACCCTGAGGCGGCGCGGTCGGAGCACCCTGGCGCCGGTCCCGGCCGCGGAGCAGGTCCAGGACCCATTCCGGCTGGACCTGGCCTGTACCCACCCATACCAGGGCGCCAACGATGTTCCGGACCATGTGATACAGGAAACCGTTGGCACGAACCTCCACCTGGACCACATCCCCGGCCCGGCTGACCTGCAGTGACTCTATCCGCCGGACCGGACTCTTCGCCTGGCAACCGGCGCCACGGAAGGCCGAGAAGTCATGTTCCCCGAGCAGTGTCTGACCGGCCGCAGTCATCGGGCCGACTGACAGGGGTTCACGCAGGGTCCACAGCCTGTTGCGATTGAGCGCCGCACGCACCGGGCGATTCAGGATCACATAGCGATAGCTGCGCCCGATTGCCGAGTACCGTGCGTGGAAATCCGGCGGCACCGGCAATACCCAGTGCAGGACCAGATCGGCCGGCAGATTGCTGTTGATGCCGAGCAGCCACGCGCGCAGCGAACGAGGCGTGGTGCCGTCGAAGTGAACCACCTGGCCCAGCGCGTGCACCCCGGCGTCGGTGCGCCCGGCTGCGGCGACGGTTACCGGGTGATTCGCCACCAGTGAGGCGGCCTGGTTGAGGGCGTGCTGGACAGTGCGCACGCCGGTCTGGTTCTGCCAGCCGCAAAAACCGGTACCGTCATACTCGAGCCCGGCTGCATACCGCTGGGCATTCACTCGCGGCACGCCACCTAGTCGGCGAGGTCGTCCAGCAGCTTACGGGCTTCCTGACGCTGCCCGGCGTCACCTTCCTCAAGAACTTCGTTGAGGATGCTTCGGGCGCCATCGGGATCACCCATGTCGACATAGGCCCGGGCCAGGTCGAGTTTGGTTCCCACCTCAGTCATCGTCGGTCCATCGGGACCCTTGCGACGGCCGGTCATCACCGACGTCGGCTCGAGTTCAATCTCCGGGTCCTCGCCGGTGTCAAAGTCCACCTGCGTCAGTGATGCAGAGACGTCGCCGAGGCTCCCGTCCCGGCGCACTGGCTGTTCAGCCGTGTCATCGACGACCCGGTGGGCGGCTGTCTCCCCCAGACTGTCCCTGGCGGCCGCACCGCTCTTCTCCAGCGCGGTCCCGAACGCCGGCAGGTCCAGCGTGCCTTCGTCCAGCGACATGCCGCGAACCTCGGCGGTGGAATCGGCCTCAAGACCCTCCAGCAGGTCCGAGCCTTCGTCCTCCATGGAGCCGACATCAAAGATATCGCCTTCGCTTATCTGGTCGTCCTCAAGCCCGGCGTCCAGCGCGCCGTGGATACCGGTACCCAGGTCCCCGGCCACCTCATCAAGGCCGGTAAGATCCAGTCCAAGCTCCTCCAGGTTGATTTCCTCGGTCTGGTCCGGCCCTTGCTGCGCGCCGCGCAGATTCCGGGAGGGGGCGCCAAGACCCGGCGCCGCGCTTTCCAGCGTGGGAGTCTCGAGGGTGCCCGCCGAGGGCGTCTCGATGGTCGGCGTCTCCATGGTGGAGGCGTCTATCCCGCGGGATTCGAGTGTCGGCGTCTCCATCGTGGAGGCGCCATCGCGGGCCGCTGGTGCCTCGATCGTGGGTACTTCCGTGGTGCGCGCATCCCCCGCCCGGCCCGGGACGATCTCGGTGGGCGTCAGGCCTGTGGCATCGGGCGAATCAAAATTGAAGTCCAGCAGATCGCTGGCCGCCGGCGACGGGGAAGTGCCGCCCAGGTCAAGGTCGAGACCCGCCTCATCTCCAAGGTCAAAGGATACGTCCACGGCATCGCCGCCCGACTCATCAGCCAGCGCCAGATCAAGGCCGCCGGCATCAGGGGATTCCACGGCTCCGGCAAACAGGGCCTCGCCCGGGCAGATCTGCTTGCCCATGATGACGACCTTGTTCCAGTCCGGGTGGGCTTCAGCCGGGAGCTGGCGCTGAAAGACCTGCGCTTCCTTGAGAAAGGCGACCTTGTTTTCCCAGATGAAATAAACCTCCAGGAGCTTGAGCCGCAGGTCGCGCCGGTCCGGGCTGTCGCGCAGGGCCCGGTTGAGCAATTCTGCCGCCTGGTCGTACAGGCCATAGGCCATGTGAAAATCGGCCTCGGCCACCACATCGGCCTGGTCGAGTTCGACACCACCCTCGGCGCTGATCGTGCGCTCGAGGGGCAGCTCCACATCGCTGGCGAGCCCCGCAGCCTGGCTACGTCCGGACCCCGACAGCGCCTGGGTGCGATCGACCACATCCTCCTCAACGCTGTAGCCGTCGCGGCCAAGACTGACGTCCGCGCGCGCTGCCCCACCCAGCATGCCGCCCCGTAGATCGTTACCGAAACGGGGTCCTGCCTCGCTTTCGGCCATACGGCGCCGGGCAAACACGAAGAACAGGCCCGCGAGCAGTACCACGGCCGCAGAAACCAGGAACCAGACGTTGAAGACCAGCCCGGCGACGGTATCCAGGAAAGGCCCGCCCGCCTGGCTGGAGGGCCGCTCCCGGACGGGGCGCTCAGCGGTCTGCCGGTCGCCGGCAACCGGAACCGGAGCCTCGGTTTCCGTCGTGGCAGCTTCGGGCCCGGTAATTACCGCTTCCGGAGTGGCCTCTGGTCCGGCTTCCGCAGGTTGCCCGGCTGGCGGGACGACGGCCGTGGCTTCGGGCGCCGGCGGGGACTCGCCGGTTGTCCGGCCCGCCTGGTCCTGCAGGGCCTTCAGTTCCCGGTCCCGCAGGCTCAGCAGCCGACGGGCCTCGTTCAGTTCCTGCTCCAGCGCAGTCACCCGCGCCGGGTCCCCGGCGACCCCGGCGCGCGCCGGGATCTGTTCGCCCGGGGGCACGAGTTGCAGGCGTGCCGGGGCGGACGCGGCACCCGAACGCCATTCCTCCTCCTGGCGCCTGACCTCCGCCGCCGCTTCCCGCCCCGACAGCGCGGCGACATCCCCCGCCGGGGGTACTCGCAGGATCGCACCCCGCTTCAGCCAGTTGATGTTGCCGGCGAAAGCCTCGGGGTTGGTGCGATAGAGCGCGACCATCATCTGGTTGATCGACAGATTGGTGCCAGAGCGCAGCCGCTCTGCAATTGCCCACAGGGTCTCGTTGGCCTGGACCGGGCCGTAGACGTCACCGTCCGGCCCGGTGGTGAGACGGGAGCTGGCCGGCGCACTGCCGGTGGTGGCCTGCGCAGGCGCCCGCTGGATCGCGTCGGCAGCTGGTGTGGGGCCGGCCGCCACCGGAGCCGCCGGCCGTGGGGTCGGCGACGGAGGACTGTCGGGCGTGGCAAAGGCCGGAGGATCAAGCAGGACGGTGTATTCCCGCAGCAGCCGGCCCTGGGGCCAGCTGACCTCGAGCAGCAGGGAGACGAAGGGCTCGCTGACGGGCCGTACCGAAGTGACCACGACCAGGGCACGTCCGCCCTCGCGCTCCACGTTGAAGCGCAGGTCCTGCAGAAAGCCAGGCCGATCCAGCCCGAAGCGCTCGAAGGTGGCGGCCGGTGCCAGCTGGACGTTCAGCTGCGCAAGCTCCTCGGCGGACGCGGCGGTGACCGGAATCTCGCCCCGGAAGGGCTGATTCAGCGCCGACCTGAGGGTGATCTCACCAAGGCCCAGCGCCCCTGCGGTCAACGGAAGAAGCCCCGCCAGCAGCGGGACTGCAGCGAGTCGAACTCGTGGCATTACCAATCCCCGATTTGGCCATCGACACCACCCCTGGTCGTCGATGCCCTAAGGCGCACAGCGAAACAGCCCAAGCAAGAAGTCGGCGCAACTATAGCCCATATGCTCCCGTGGCGTAAGACAGTCCCGGGGGATTTCCGGGTGGCACGAAACCGGCGGGAACACGTCGCTCAGAAATGGTCCCTGATCAGGAGCTCGGCAATCTGGATGCTGTTGAGCGCCGCGCCCTTGCGGATGTTGTCGGACACCACCCACAGGTTGATGCCCCGTTCGCAGGAGATATCCTCGCGAATTCGGCCGACGTACACCGCGTCATGATTGGCACCCTCCGTCACGGCCGTGGGATAGCCACCGAGGCGGGCCTCGTCGACTACCACCACACCGGGGGCCTTCTCGAGCAGGGCCCGGACCTCGGCTGCCGAAATCTTGCGCCGGGTCTCGACATGGACGGCCTCGGAATGCCCGAAAAAGACCGGAACCCGCACGGTCGTCGGGTTGACCTGAATGGCCTGGTCACCAAGGATCTTGCGCGTCTCCCAGACCATCTTCATCTCTTCCCGGGTGTAGCCGTTGTCCTGGAAGTCGTCGATGTGTGGCACGACGTTGAAGGCAATCTGCTTGGCATCACCCACCGTCTCGACCGTGCGGGCATTGAGCACCTGCGCGGTCTGGTTGGCCAGTGCCTCGACCGACCGCCGGCCTGCCCCGGAGACTGACTGGTAGGTGGCAACGTTGATGCGGGTAATGCCAGCCGCGTCGTGAATGGGCTTCAGGGCCACGACCATCTGGATCGTGGAGCAGTTCGGATTGGCAATGATGTTGCGCGGTGCATAGCCGCCGATGGCCTCCGGATTGACCTCCGGTACCACGAGCGGAACGTCGGGCTCATTACGGAACTTCGAAGTGTTGTCGATCACGATACAACCGGCAGCGCCCGCCCGGGGCGCATGCTCGGCCGACACGCTGCCTCCCGCGGAAAACAGGCCGATGTCGACGCCGCTGAAATCGAACTCCGCCAGGTTGCGGACGCGGTGAGTCCTGCCCGCGAACTGGACAGTCGTGCCAGCCGAACGCTCGCTCGCGAGCGGAATGAGCTCGGTGACCGGGAACTGGCGCTCGGCGAGGATCTGCAGCAGGGTCTCGCCAACCAGGCCGGTGGCCCCGACCACGGCCACGCGGTAGGCATCTTTTCTGGGCATGACTGGGCTCTCAACTTCGGCAATCGGGCGCGGCGAAGGATAGGGTTTCGGGGCGGGAAAACAAGTCCCGGGAGTCAGCTGCGACTGCGGTGGACTTCCACGGCGGGAGTTGCCGGGCGAACGTCGCCGTTCTGGGCCCGGTGGCGCAGATAGTGATCGAGGACGACGATCGCCAGCATTGCCTCGCCGATGGGCGCGGCCCGCAGCCCCACGCAGGGATCGTGTCGACCCGTGGTGGCGATCTCCGCCGGCTCGCCCTCCTCGTCCACGGTCTCACCGGGCAGCCGGATACTCGACGTAGGCTTGAGGGCCATGCTGACCAGGATGTCCTGGCCCGTGGAAATTCCGCCCAGGATGCCGCCGGATGCATTGCTGCGGAAACCACCCGGCGAAATCTCGTCACGGTGCTCGGTGCCTTTCTGGGCCACGACGGCAAAGCCGTCACCGAGCTCGACTGCCCGGACTGCGTTGATGCTCATCAGCGCATGGGCAATGTCGGCCTCGAGCTTGTCGAACACCGGTTCACCAAGCCCGGCCGGCACGCCGGAGGCAATCATGTTGATGCGCGCACCGATCGAATTGCCTTCCTTGCGGAGAGCGTCCATGTAGGCCTCGAGTTCCGGCACGCGGGCCGGATCGGCGCAGAAGAACGGGTTGTCATCCACGGTCGCCAGATCGACGGCATCGACTACGATCGGGCCAAGCTGGCGCAGGTAGCCGCGGATCTCCACGCCGACGCGCTCACGCAGGTACTTGCGGGCGATGGCCCCGGCAGCGACGCGCATGGCGGTTTCCCGGGCGGATGAGCGGCCCCCGCCACGGTAGTCCCGGAGACCGTACTTCTGCTGGTAGGTGTAGTCCGCATGCCCGGGCCGGAAGCGGTCCTTGATCCGTTTGTAGTCCCCGGACTTCTGGTCGACATTCTCGATGAGCAGGCCGATGGGCGTACCCGTGGTCAGGCCCTCGAACACGCCGGACAGTATCGTGACGGCGTCCGGCTCCCGGCGGGGCGTGGTATGCCTTGATTTCCCGGGTCGCCGCCGCTCCAGATCGCGCTGGATGTCCGCCGCCGCCAGTGGCAGGCCGGGCGGGCAACCATCGACGATGCAGCCCAGGGCGGGACCGTGGCTCTCGCCGAAGGTCGTCACCGTGAAGGACTTGCCGATTGTGTTGCCGGACATGGGCCTTGCTCGAAAACGGCAGGACCGGGGTTCAGCGGCTGACCGGCGGCGCAGCCGGCAGGTCGGCGGCGGGGACCAGCGCAATCCCGTCACCGCCCGCCTCGAACCCGGGCCAGATGAAAGGCACCATCGGGAACCGGGCTTCCAGCAGCGGGGCGCCAGCGCCCACCTCCATCGCGAGCCAGCCCCCGGGGTCCAGCACGCGGGACGCATGGTGCAGGATTCTCGCCGGGGTTTCCATCCCGTCCGGGCCCGATGCGAGGGCCAGTTCGGGCTCGTGGCCGTACTCTGGCGGGAACTCCCCAAGTTCGCGCGCGGGGACATAGGGCGGGTTCGAGACCAGCAGGTCGAACGGCCCGGCCACGCCGGCAAACAGATCCGTGCAGACCAGCCGGATTCGATCGTCAAGGCCATGGCGGGCGACATTGATGGCCGCGACGTCGAGAGCCGGGCCGGAAATGTCGGTGGCCACGATCCGGCTTGCAGGGAAGGCTACCGCCAGCGCCACCGCGATGCAGCCGCTGCCGGTGCCGACCTCCAGGATATGGCGCACGGCGGCCGGCTCCACCCAGGGCGCGAAACGCGCCCGGATCAGCTCGGCAAACGGTGAGCGGGGAATGAGTACCCGCTCGTCCACCGCAAATCGCAGCCCGGCAAACCACGCTTCTCCGGTCAGGTAGGGCAAGGGCTTGCGGGTTGCAATGCGCGCGACAAGCAGCGCCTCCACGGCCTCGCGCCCTGCGGCCGTGACCGGCAGTGGATAGGCGGCGATTGCCTCGTTGTGGTCGAGTCCGAGCACGTGAAAGACCAGTGCCGCCGCCTCGTCCCGCGCATTGTCCGTGCCATGTCCGAACCACAGGCCTGCCGCAGCGAGCCTGCGCGCACAGGCCGTGATGAGGGCGGCGACCGTGTCCGGCGCGGGCTGTTGTGGGCGTCGGGCTCGGCTGTCTCGTCTCGGGTTCATGGGCGCGCTCCGCCGGCTGCTGGCCGCCGTATAGAATACGGCCTTGCCCTCACGCGACGCGCCCTTTTCCCCCGATGCTGCAGGACCTGCTGGACAAGCTGTTCGTTCTCTTCCAGACCCTGCTGCCGGAGCGGCTGCTGGGCCGTGCCGTAGAGGCGCTGACCCGCAACCGGACGCCATGGTTCCGGACCCTGCTGATTCGCGGTTTTGTGCAGCTCTACAACGTGGACCTGAGTGAGATCGAGCACCCCGATCCCGGGCACTGGGAGCACCTGAACGACTTTTTCACCCGGCCGCTGCGGCCCGGAGTCCGGCCGCTGGCTCCGGGGCCGGATGCCTTCCTCAGTCCCAGTGACGGAACCGTGGAATCGCTGGAACAGCTCGAGGCGGATCATCTGATCCAGGCGAAGCGCTTCCGCTACCGGATCGCGGATTTTCTGGTGATGGAGCCGGCGGCCGCTGCGCGTTTCAGGAACGGGGCCAGCGCCACCATCTACCTGGCTCCGCGCGACTATCACCGCGTCCACATGCCCTGTGCCGGCCGGGTAACGGAGATGGTCTATGTGCCCGGTCGGCGCTGGGCCGTAAACCGGCGCACTGCACGTACGGTGCCGGGGCTGTTTGCCGCCAACGAGCGGGTCGTCCTCTGGTGCGAAGGAGACGCGGGACGATTCGCCGTGGTGCTGGTCGGTGCGCTCAACGTGGCGAGTATTTCCCTCGCGTGGTGCGGTCCCATCGAGCCGGGCGACCGGGTAGTCCGCACCCTCTACGAGGCCGGCGATGAGCGGCTCCGGATACCGGCCGGCGGCCTGCTGGGCCAGTTCAATCTGGGCTCGACGGTCGTGATCGTCACGGAACCCGACCGGCTGATCTGGAATCCGGCGCTGGCCAGCGGTGACCGCATCCGGATGGGCCAGCGCCTGGGCAGCGTCGGGCCGGGGCCGGACACCGGCGAGCCGTGAGCTGGCGACCGTCGGCTTCCCTGGCAGGCCTCAGGGTCCGGGCGAGACTGCTGGCAGCGACCCGGACGTTTCTGTCGGGGCGGGGCATTCTCGAAGTGGAGACGCCGGCCCTGGTGCCCCATGGAGTCACCGACCCCCATCTGCAGAACCTGCGGGTGACACGCCCCGGTGGCCAGGACCTGCACCTGCACACCTCGCCCGAGTTTCATATGAAGCGGCTGCTGGCGGCCGGTGCGCCCGACATCTGGCAACTGGGCAAGGTCTGGCGGGATGGGGAATCCGGTCGGCATCACTGTCCCGAATTCACGCTGGTCGAGTGGTACCGGCAGGGCTTTGAGCTGGCGCAGATGGCAGCCGAGTGCTGTGAGCTGCTGGCCATCCTGGCTGCGAGCGCAGACACCGCGGCAGGACGGAGGCCCGGCTGGGACCTGCCGGTGAGCATGACCTATCAGGCCCTGTTCCGCGCCGCGCTCGCCATTGATCCACTGGCGGCCAGCGCGGCTGACCTGGCGGCGATCGCCCGGCGGGTACTGGGCGAGACCGTCGACGACAGCCTGGCGGCAAGTCTCGGCGGGGACCGGGACCTGTGGCTCGACCTGCTGATGAGTCACGCCGTAAGCGAACACCTGGCCCGGATTCCCGTAGCAGTGATCACCGCCTACCCGGCGTCCCAGGCGGCGCTGGCGCGGCTGCACCCGGCCGATCCCCGGGTGGCCGAACGGTTCGAGGTGTTCTGCCTTGGCGTCGAGGTAGCCAACGGGTACCGGGAACTCACGGATGCCGGCGAGCAGAAGCGCCGGTTCTCGGCCGACCGCGCCATCCGGCAGCGTCGCGGGTTGCCCGACGTGGGGCCCGACATGGAACTGATCGCCGCGCTGGAACATGGGCTGCCCGATTGCTCAGGCGTGGCGGTGGGCTTCGATCGCGTCCTGATGGTGCTGCTCGGACTCGGGGCAATAAAGGACGGCGTAAGCTTTCCGCCCGGTGCCTGAGTAACCGACCGCTACTTGACGCGGGAGACGTACTCGCTGGAGCGGGTATCCACCTTGATGACCTCACCTTCGTTGAGGAACAGCGGCACCCGGACCGTGGCACCGGTCTCCAGCTTCGCAGGTTTCATGCCACCGGTGGCGGTGTCACCCCGGACGCCCGGATCAGTCTCGGTAATCTTGAGTTCGACAAAGATCGGCGGGACCACGGTCAGGGGCACACCGTTCCACAGGGTCACGGTGCACACGTCCTCCTCCCGCAGCCATTGCCGGGCCTCCTCGACGGCCGTTGCGGAGGCGGGCAGCTGCTCGAAGGTTGAGGGATCCATGAAGTACCAGAGATCCCCGTCGTTGTAGAGGTACTGCATGGGACAGTCCAGCACGTCAGCCGACTCGATGGAATCGCTGTTCCGGAAGGTCTTCTCCACCACCCGCCCGGTGCGGAGGTTGCGGATGCGGACCCGGTTGAAGGCCTGGCCTTTGCCCGGCTTGACGAACTCGTTGTCGACCACGGCGCAGGGATCGCCGTCGATCAGGACCTTGCTGCCGCTCCGCAAATCACTTGCGCTGTAGTTGGCCATGTAACCCCGCTCTTGAATGTGCCGCGGTATTCTATCCGTATCCATGCACGCCGACAGACCCCTTCAACAACTGATTCACCGGCCGGTACCCGCCTGGCAGGCGGAACTCGCCCGGGGGTACAGCCGGGTGACCGACCTGCTGGAAGCGCTGGACCTGACGGCGGGCCAGTGCGGGGTGCAGGCGACGGCCACGAGCCGCTTTCCGCTGCGGGTCCCCCGGGGATTCGCCGCCCGGATGCGCCCGGGCGATCCCCGCGACCCGCTCCTGCTCCAGGTGCTGCCGGCGCAGGCCGAAGAGGAGGTGGTACCCGGCTTCACAACCGATCCGGTGGGTGACCTGGCAAGCCTGCGCGCGCCCGGACTGCTGCACAAGTATGCGGGCCGCGCGCTGCTGATCACGACCGGTGCGTGCGCCATTCACTGCCGGTACTGTTTTCGCCAGGCGTTTCCCTACAGCGAGCATCACGAACTTGATGCTGCTCTGGCAACCATCGCGGCCGACGAGTCCCTGCACGAGGTCATTCTGAGCGGAGGTGATCCCCTCGTCCTCGGCGAGCGGCGCCTGGGCGACCTGCTCAGCTCACTCGCCGCAATCCCGCATGTGGAGCGCATCCGCCTGCACACCCGGGTTCCGGTCGTGCTGCCCGAGCGCGTCGACGACACCCTGCTCCGCCAGCTCGGCAACCTCCCCACGCCGGTGGTCGTCGTCATCCACGCCAACCATGCCAGGGAACTGGATGCCAGTGTGGTCGCGGCCCTGCGATCCCTGGCCGGGGTCTGCGCAGCACTCCTCAACCAGTCCGTTCTGCTCCGGGGCATCAACTCGTCAGCCGGGGCCCTGCGTGAGCTCTCAGTCGCACTGTTCCGCGCCGGCGTACTTCCGTACTACCTTCATCAGCTTGATCCCGTAGAAGGTGCTGCCCGCTTCGCCGTGCCGGATGAAGAGGCGCGACAGCTCGTCGCAAGCCTGGCTGCCACGCTGCCGGGATACCTGGTGCCGCGACTCGTCCGGGAGATCGGGGGCCGCAGCGCCAAGACCCCGCTCGCTCCTTTCGGCGCGACATAACTTCCAGCGCACCACATAATCGGACGACGGTCACATAATCCCCGCTGAAGGCTCTGCAGAATCCCGCTCCAATACAGGGAAGCGGCAGGTGTGGGGTTGGGCAACTCCGTAGGAATTCCGCTGATCGTCATCAGCCGAAGTGATGATCACGCCACGACGATCAATTCAATTCTTCGGGATGGCGGGCACCCGGTGCATTGCACCCGGGTAAATGACCTCGCTGCTCTCGAGGAACGTCTCGCCAGGTCACCCGTCGAGATCATCCTGTACTTCGACGGCGATGCCGAACTCGACCTGGCTACTGCCAACAGCACCATCAACCGCTGTACACCGCCGCCGCCGGTCCTGCTGGTCCAGGCACGGGTCGACGAGGCCGCGATCGCGGCGGCGATGGAAACCGGTGCTCGGGACGTCGTGTCACTGACACACCGTCACCGCCTGGGCGCGGTGGTCGGGCGGGAACTGCAGGCGCACCGGCTGCG
>CAYOXI010000033.1:0-29039 GCA_964407855.1 uncultured Chromatiaceae bacterium | reverse complement strand
CCGGTAAAGGCGAAGCTGAAGGCGATGCCGAGCCATAGTGCCAGGCTGCTGCCGCTGATGGCCGGGGTCGAAGCGGCTGGAGGCGTGGCCTGGGGGGTGACCTGGGACATATCGGGCATAGTCCCGGATGTTCGCCCCTTGCGGCAATGCAGATTTATCCCGGCGCCGCGGCGCGGCCATTCCTGCCGCCGGCACTACCAGGCAATCGTCTCGCCGTTGTAGCGGCTGAAGCTGCCAGTCTGCTCCATCGTGAGGCCGGCGATCACCTGCCGCAGTCCGGTAATGCTCTCCCCCACCTGCAGCCCGGCGCCGGCACCGCCCAGCTCGGTACGCACCCAGCCGGGGCAAACCGCGGCACAGACCATGCCCCGCGGCCTGAGCGCCATGGCCAGCATGGTGATCACCTTGTTCAGGGCACCCTTGCTGGAACAGTAGAGGAAGGTCGCGTGCTGGCCTTCCACATTGGAGCCGGTGGTACTCGACATGAAGATCATCTGCCGGCCGTCGCTGGCGGCAACATGCTCAACAAAGGCCTCAGCCACCTTGAGGGGCGCGAGCGTGTTGACCTCCAGCACGGCCCGCCAGGCAGCGTAATCGATGGTGCCGAACTTCTGCCGGTAGATCTGGCTGTGGTCGGGATCGCGGGGGCCCATGTGGCCGGCATTGTTGATGAGCAGGTCAATGGCCGTGCCCTGGTAGCGGGCCGCCAGCGCATCGACCGCCGCGTGATCCACCACGTCCAGTGCCTCGACCGTGATGTGATAGCCAGGCGTTGCAGCCAGTGCCGCCAGTTCCGTGGCCCGGGACGGATCCCGGCAGGTGGCAATCACCCGGTGGCCGTCAGCCGCGTACTGCCGGACCATCTCCAGACCAAGGCCACGGCTCGCGCCGGTGATCAGGATGTTCATGCGGCAACCTCAGCGCTGACTGTCCCGGAGGTAGATCACCAGCCGGTCCACCAGCGTCTGGGCTGCGGCCCGGCCGGAGGCGGCGTCGGGCACCTGGGCCTCCAGTTCATAACCCCACACCGGCATCACGCGGCTGCCGTGGGCGGGCAGCACCGCCCGGCCGTCCACGATCTCACGCACCCGCTCGAGCGGAAACTCACCGCGGTTCCGCCGGCTGATTTCCCGCAGGTCGGGGATCATCACGGTCAGCGCAGGTGCCACGGGACCATCGCCAGCACCAAAGGCACCGTGGCAGCTGGCGCAGAAGCGCTGGAACAGCTGGGGACCCGAGTAGTCCAGGAAAGGCTGGAGGTCCGCGGCGAGGACGGGAGTGGCGGCTCCCAGCATTATCATGAGACAGACGCTGCGCATGATGGCGAACTCCCGGTGAATTGACGATGGTGCCCCGACCACGATTCGAACGTGGGACCTTCCGCTTAGGAGGCGGACGCTCTATCCCCTGAGCTACCGGGGCGCTGCGGAGGCATTCTAACTCGCCTACCATGTCCGGCATGACACCGGAACGCTTCCAGTTGCTCAGCGCAGCGCTGCGTCGTCGGCAGCCTGACCTCACCGTACTCACGGATTACGTGCACAAGCCCCACAACGTGGCGGCACTGATGCGCAGCTGCGATGCCGTCGGCGTCTTCGAGATCAATGCCGTCGGTAGCGGCGGTACTTTCCGCCGTGCCCGCGGCGTGTCCGGGGGCAGTTCGCCCTGGGTGGGCGTGCGCAGCCATGCGTCCATCAGCACAGCGATTTCAGAGCTAAAGGCTGATGGTTTTCAAGTTATTGCGGCACATTTCTCCACATCTTCTGTAGACTACCGGCAACCCGACTACACCCGGCCCACGGCGCTGCTGCTGGGCGCTGAACTCTACGGCGTCTCCGCCGAGGCGGCCGCCCTTGCCGACCTGCACGCCGTGCTGCCGATGCGCGGCCTGGTCGCCTCCCTCAATGTCTCGGTCGCCGCCGCGCTCTTTCTCTATGAGGCTGCCCGCCAGCGCGAAGCGGCGGGCCAGTATGGCGAGAGCCGCCTGCCACCCGAGCGTTTCGCGAGAACACTGTTCGAGTGGTGTTATCCGGAGATCGCCACCCGCTGCCAGGCGCGGGGTGTGCCCTACCCGCCCCTTACGGCGGAGGGAGAGCTGGCGGCCAATCCGTTTCGCTAGGCGGCAGGTACCGCGCGCCGTAGTGCATGCGCAGGGTTTTGACCTTGCCGTACCACGGGACGGTCACGATGTAGAGGCTGTCGAACTCCCGGTCCGCGATTGGCGGCACCTTCTTGCTGCCCTGGAACCTGGGGATCAGCACAGGGATAGCCTCGGGTTCGGTGATCACCAGCACGATCCTGCCCTTGTATTCACGCAGGATGTGCCTCGCCAGGCGACCGGGCCGGCTCGTGTCCACGTCCAGTACGGGCAGGTTGAGCCGCCGCGCCAGGGGTCCCGCGGTGTCTCGCGCAGCCCGGAGCGTGGTCACCAGTATCGCGTCGAGGCCCCGGACCACGTCGACGTCACCGAGCAGCCGGGAAAGCTCTTCCGAGCGGAGCCCGCCGGCAGGACTGAGTGGCTGATCACCGGCATCCCCGGGCTGTGTATCGGCGTAACGCACGATGATCACGGTCGTGGTGGCCTGGGATTCGAAGAAATAGGCCAGACCCAGCGCAAGCACCAGGAATGCGGCTATCGCCCCTGCCCGCCGCTGTCGCCGTCGGCGACGCCGTGGGTCAATGGCCATAAACTATCGGCGGGTGCCGTCCCGGAATTCAGCGGCCGAGATGGCCCGGAGCTCAGCACCCGGAATGCTCACCCAGGCCCCCGTTGCGCCGTCCCGGAACTCGACAACACCCTGCTGCTCGCGGCGTACCCGGTCGGTGTAGTAAGTCGTGCCCCGGACCGGATCGGTCACCACGTAGTAACCGCCCGTTCCGGGTAGCTGTGGCATGGCCGGCAGGGAGCAGGCGGTCAGGCTCAGGCAAATGAGGCCCAGCAGCACGACCGGCAGCGCGGGAGCAGGGATGGTGCGGACGTTCAACATGGGCGCTGGATCTCCCCAAAACGGGGATTGTGAGCCAATCCGCGCCGAAAAGTCACGATGATGAGTGCGCTGTCGTGGCAGGCAACGTCGGCCGGAAAGTGGCGGAGAGGGAGGGATTCGAACCCCCGGAACCTTGCGGTTCAACGGTTTTCAAGACCGCCGCATTCGACCACTCTGCCACCTCTCCGGTCAGCGGGGCATTCTCCCCATCGGGGGCCGTGGATTGCAAGGTAGTGCAGGCAGCCGGGAACTTTTGCCCGGCGGGCCCTGTCAGGCACAATGCTATCCACCATTCAGTGAAGGAGACCTCTACATGACAGAGCGGGAATATCGCGCAGTGGCCGGCGCCGGACCGGTCCTTGCCGGTGACAGCGCCGAGCAGAGCCTGCTGGCATCCCACCGGGTGCTCCGCAATACCTACCTCCTGCTGTCGGCCACCCTGGTCTTCAGCGCGCTGATGGCCGGCCTGGCCATGGCCATGGGCATGCCCTACCTGGGACCGGTGGTCACCCTGGTCGGCTACTTCGGCCTGCTGTTCGTGACCTACCGGCTGCGCAACTCCGCGGCGGGCCTGGCAGCCGTGTTTGCGCTGACGGGCTTCATGGGGCTGACCCTCGGGCCGATGCTGAGCGCTTACCTGACCGCCGTGCCGAACGGTGGGCAGCTGGTGATGACCAGCCTTGGCATCACCGGCCTGCTCTTTGCCGGCCTGAGCGCCTATGTGCTGAAGTCGCGCCGGGACTTCAGCTTCATGGGCGGCTTCCTGATGGTCGGGCTGATCGGGCTGCTGGCGGTGATCGTCGTGGGCCTCTTCGTCGACCTGTCGGCCTTCCAGATGGCGATCTCGGCCGGCGTCGTGCTGCTGATGAGCGCCTACATCCTGTATGAGACCAGCGCCATCATCCACGGTGGCCAGGACAACTACATCATGGCCACCATCGGCCTGTACGTGAGCCTCTACAACATCTTCGTGAATCTCCTCGCCCTGCTCGGTATCGGCCGCGACGAATAAGCGGGCCTGGTCACCAGAGAAGAATCAGGCGCCGGGCGACCGGCGCCTTTTTTTGCCCGCTATCTGCCGGATACCTCCAGCCCGGTGGCGGCAGCCACGAAGGCCCACTGGTCGGCGTACTCCCCGACGATCTTGCTCAAGGACGCGCCGGCACCATGGCCGCTGCGGGTCTCGATGCGAATCAGGACGGGTGTTGCACACCCCTCCTCCCGGGACTGGGCGGCCTGGAGGGCGGCTGCGTACTTGTAGCTGTGCCACGGAACGACGCGATCGTCGTTGGCATCCGCCTGGACGAGGGTCGCCGGATAGCAGTAGCCCGGCCGGAGGTTGTGGTACGGCGAGTAGGCGCGCAACACGGCGAACTCCGCCGCGTCTTCGCTGAGCCCGTAGTCCGACGACCACTTGCGCGCATTGAGGCTGGCCGTCTGGTAGCGGAGCATATCCATCACGCCAACGGCGGGCACCGCGGCCGCAAACAGTTCCGGCCGCTGGTTCAGCGCCGCGCCGACCAGCAGGCCCCCGTTGCTGCCGCCCCAGATGGCGAGCTGGGCGGAGGTTGTCACACCCGTGTCGATCAGCCACTCGGCAGCGGCGATGAAATCGTCGAAGACGTTCTGCTTGTTGAGCCTGGTGCCAGCGACATGCCAGGCCTCCCCGTACTCACCGCCGCCCCGCAGGTTGGCCTGGACATAGATGCCACCCGCCTCCACCCAGGCCAGCCGGGATGCCGACCAGGCCGGCAGCAGGGATACGCCGAAACCCCCATAACCGTAGAGCACCGTGGGGTGGGGAACACCGGGGTCGAGATCGGCCCGGCGGACGATGAAGAGCGGAATCCGGGTGCCATCCGGTGAGGCGTAGAAGATCTGCTCCGTGACGTAGGCGCTGCTGTCCACCACCCGGGTCGCCGCGCCCGCCAGCGCACCGACAGCCGCCAGCTCACCCGTGGCCGCGTCGAGACGGTACACCTGCCGGGGTGTCGTGAAGTCCGAGTAGCGGAAGAAAGCCCCGGTCTCGGCGAGTTCCCCGGACAGCGAGTCGACCGTGCCGGCACCCGGCAGCGCCACGCTCCCCAGCGGCTCGCCACCGAGGCCGTAGCGCACCAGTTCCGCCCGGGCATCGCGGATGTACTGGACCAGCAGCCTGCCACCTGCCAGCGTGGCTGCCTCGATGGCGAGGTCCCCTTCGGGCACCACCGTTACCCAGTCCAGCGGCGCCGGGCGGGTCAGATCAATCGCGACGATACGCCCCCGGGGCGCGTCCCGGGTGGTCTGGATATAGAGCGTGTTCCCGTCATTGCCCAGGAACTCGTAGCGGGCAGCCCAGTCATCCAGCAGTCGCACGACGGGGCCTGACGGTCTTCCGGCATCAAGGCGCTGGTAGTAAAGGCCGTTGGTCAGAAAGCCGTCCTGGATCAGCAGGACCAGCAGTCGCCCGTCCCGGCTGACGGTGGCGTAGGGATCACGGGTGGGGTGGTCGGTAACCGCATAGATCCGCTCATCGCCCGCCGGGTCCGTGCCCGGCACGTGAAAGTAGACCGCCACCTGCTGGCCATCATCGTAGCTGCCGTCGGCCTTGCGGGGATAACGGCTGTAGTAGAAGCCACTGCCGTCCCGGGCCCAGCTGACCCCGGTGAACTTCGTACCGGCGATTACTGCCGGCAGGTCGCCACCGGTGGCCACGTCGCGGACCCGCCACGTTCGCCAGTCGCTGCCGCCGTCGGACAGGCCGTAGGCCAGCCGGGTACCATCGGGGCTGAGTTCGAAACTGCCGAGGGAGACCGTGCCATCGGCGCGGACCACCATCGGGTCGACCAGTACCGTGCCGGGATCGGCGAGATCCCGCGTTATGCGGAGCACGTCCTGCTCGGCCTGACCCGGATTCCAGGCGTAGGCATAGACGCCGTTTTCCCGCCGCGGTACACCCTGGCGCTCGTGGTCAAGCAGGCGACGCAGGGAGGCCGAAAAATGCGCCCGCCCCGGCAGCTGGCCCAGCTGGCTTCGGGTCAGCCGGTTCTGGGCCCTGACCCACTCCCGGGTCGCCGGCGAGTCCAGGTCTTCCAGCCAGCGCCAGGGATCCGCCACCGGGGTGCCGTGGTAGTCATCCACCTGATCCACCGGCGGCGCCGCGGGATACGCTGGTGCCCCGTCATGCATCGGCGTCATGAGGGCCAGGATGAAGATCAGGACCAGGACGCCCCACCCCACCAGGCCCGCAGCACCGGCAGTCGCCGGCGTCATGCACTGGTCGCCGCTGCCGGCAACACCTCAAGGCCACCCAGATAGGCCCGCAACGCGTCCGGTACCGTGACCGACCCGTCGGCCTGCTGGTAGTTCTCCAGCACCGCAATCAGGGCGCGGCCGGCAGCCACGCCGGAGCCATTCAGCGTATGCACCAGTTCGGGCCGGCCCGTGTCGGAATTCCGCCAGCGGGCACCCATGCGCCGCGCCTGGAAGTCCGTGCAGTTGCTGCAGGAGGAAATCTCCCGGTAGCGGTCCTGGCCCGGCAGCCAGACTTCCAGATCGTAGGTACGGGAGGCGCCGAAGCCCGTATCGCCGGCGCACAGCGCCACCACCCGGTACGGCAGGCCGAGCCGTTGCAGGATTGTCTCTGCATGCCCGGTCAGCGCCTCCAGTGCCGCTGCGGAGTCATCTGGCCGGACTATATGCACCAGCTCCACCTTCTCGAACTGATGCTGGCGGAGCATGCCGCGGGTGTCCTTGCCGTAGGAGCCGGCCTCCGACCGGAAACAGGGCGTGTGGGCCGCGAAGCGCAGCGGCAGTTCGGCCGGCTCCAGGATGCGGTCCCGCACCAGATTGGTGACCGGCACTTCGGCCGTCGGGATCAGAAAGAGCTCCGGGTTGGCGTTGATGGCGAACAGGTCTGCGGCAAATTTCGGCAACTGGCCCGTACCCTGAAGCGCGGCGCGATTGACCAGGTACGGCACATAGACTTCCGTATAGCCGTGCTCGCCCGTGTGTACATCCAGCATGAACTGGATCAACGCGCGCTGCAGCCGGGCAAGTGGTCCGTGGAGTACGGCGAAACGGGCGCCGGCCAGCAGACCACCGGCCGCGAGGTCCAGATTGCCGCCTCCCAGGTCAACGTGGTCGCGCGGCGTGAAGTCAAACTGCCGGGGAGTGCCCCAGTGGCGCAATTCCACGTTGGCCGTCTCGTCGCGGCCCTCAGGCACCTCCGGCTGCAACAGGTTGGGGATGCCCAGCTGCAGGTCATTGAGGACCAGCTGCAGGCCGGTCAGCTCAGCCTCTGCCGCACCCAGTTCTGCGCCGAGCGACCCCACCTCGTCCATCAGCGCCTGCACATCGCCGCCGGTTTTCTTCCGCTGACCGATCTCCTTCGAACGGGCATTGCGGTTGCTGCGCAGCTCCTCGACCCTCACCTGCAGGGCCTTGCGCCGGTCCTCGCTGGCCTGGAAGCCAGCCGTATCGAGCACGAAGCCGCGGCGGGCGAGGTTGATGCGCACGGCCTCAAGGTCTGCGCGCAGCAGTCTGGGATCGAGCATGGTTGCTATCCGGGAGAGTCAGGCAGGCACGCAGTTTACAACGACGGGGCTTTCCCGGGCCTGACAGGCGCAACTGGCGGAGACGCAGCCGTCGCACGCGCCACTGCGTTGCGGCCCCGGAAGTCGGCAAGCTTCTCGCCGATCCGCTGCTCGAGCCCCCGCGGTACCGGCTCGTAGTACCGGCGCTGGCCGAGTTCTTCGGGAAAGTAGCTGGCACCAGCCGCAAAGGCATCGGGCTCGTCGTGGGCATAGCGATAACCCTGGCCGTGGCCCAGGCCCTTCAGCAGGGCGGTGGGCGCGTTGCGCAGCGCAACCGGCACTGGCAGCGATCCATGGTCCCTGACGTCAGCGACCGCCGCCTGCCAGGCCGTGTAGACCGCGTTGCTCTTTGCCGCGCAGGCCAGGAACACCACCGCCTGGGCCAGGACCAGCTCCCCTTCCGGACTGCCGAGCCGCTCCCAGGACTGCCAGGCATCGATTGCCAGCGCGAGCGCGCGGGGATCCGCATTGCCGATGTCCTCGGTGGCCATGCGCAGGATCCGCCGGGCGCAGTAGGCCGGATCACAGCCCCCGTCAAGCAGCCGGGCAAGCCAGTACAGCGCGGCATCCGGGTCCGAGCCACGCACCGACTTGTGGAGCGCGGAGATCTGGTCGTAGTGCATATCGCCCTGCCGGTCGAAGCGGCGGTAGCTGCCGGTGAGCGCAATGGCAACCTCTGCCGGGCCCAGCACCGTCCCGCCCTGGCCGCCTTCTTCATCTCTGTCCGCCACCAGGCCGACAGCGAGTTCCAGCAGGTTCAGCGCGCGCCGCGCATCACCGTCCGCGGCCCGGGCCAGTGCCGACAGTTCTGCATCGGCCACCTGCAGCCCGAGGGCACCGAGGCCGCGGTCCGTGTCAGCGAGGGCAGCCCGCAGGATCGCCACCAGCGCATCCTCGTCCAGGGACCTGAGTACATAGACCCGCGCCCGGGACAACAGCGCGTTGTTCAGTGCAAAGGAAGGATTTTCGGTGGTCGCGCCGATGAAGATCAGCGTGCCATTCTCGACCCAGGGCAGGAATGCATCCTGCTGGGCCTTGTTGAAGCGGTGCACCTCATCCAGGAAGAGCACGGTCGGCGTGCCCGGATGGGTCTCGGCCTCCGCCACCGCCTCGCGCACATCCCTGACGCCCGCCAGCACCGCGGACAGCGCCACGAAGCGGGCGCCGGATGCCTGGGCCAGCAGGCGGGCCAGGGTCGTCTTGCCCGTACCGGGCGGCCCCCAGAGGATCGCGGAATGCAGCCGGCCGGGGGTCTGGTCCGGCGACGCGGACAGCATGCGGCCGAGCGGCTGGCCGGGGCCGAGGAGATGCTGCTGGCCGGCCACGTCGGCCAGACTTCGGGGCCGCATGCGGTCGGCCAGCGGCCGCCAGGCCGATTCCGCAGGCGTCGTCAGGGCTTTGGACGGACGAGCCATCGCTCCAGAAAGCTGCACCAGTGACGGAGCCCGGCGGCACCGACGGCCCACCCTATCAGAATCCCGACCCCATCAGCGACCAGGTCGCCGGGCTCCGCGAAGCGGAAGCTGGTGAAGGACTGCAGGCCCTCGATCATCGCCCCGTAGCCGAGCAGCGCCAAGGCAATCCGTGGCGCATAGCGGGGCTCGAAGATGCCGGAGAACCAGACCATGAAGGCAGCGAAGGCGCCGGCATGCAGCAGCTTGTCGCTGATACTCATGGGCATCAGCGTGCTGCCTGGAACCAGCGCGACCACCAGGCCGGTGATCAGTAGCAGGCAGCCCATGGTCAGCCAGGCCCAGCCGTAGCGAAGCGCAAGCATGGAGCCTCAGAGATCGCTGTCGTCGATGACGTCTGCCCCGGGCGGCACCACGAACCGGAAGGTATCGGGCGACAGCACCGGGTTCTGCCTGACGGCGGAGAGGTCCACCCGGGTCTGCTGGCCCAGCCGGTCATCCAGTCGCAGGCGTGTGAGGGTTGCCCCCGTGAAACCCAGCGTCATGCCCGCGAAGTCGGAGTCGGCAGCCACCGGCCTCAGCGCTACCCAGTCGATGCCCGCCTCGCGCCAGGCGCGCGTGACTTCGAAGCGTTCCAGTACCGACTCCCGTCCGGTCAGCAGCGCCGCCGGCGTATCCCCGATGCCGGCCGTCAGCTGCCGGATGGTGACCTGCTCCAGATCGGCTTCGTAGAGCCAGATCTTCTCCCCGTCCGCCACGATCTGGCGCTCGAAGGGCTCCTGGTAGTCCCAGCGGAACTTGCCGGGCCGCGCAAGGCTGACGGTACCCGAGGACACCTCGATCACCTGTCCCCGGGAGTCCACCACTTCCTGGCGGAAGCTGCCACTCAGGGACTGGACATCAGTCAGGAAGGCCTGCAGGCGCTGCAGACCAGAATCCGCGGCGGCCGGCGTCGGCAGTACCGGCAGGACTAGTAGCACCAGAGCCGGCGCCAGGGAGCGACTCCACATGGCCGCTCAGTCCTTGCTGTCAGGCGGTGGCGGGGCCAGGACTTCCCGGAAGCCATTGGACTGGAGCGGACCCACGAGGCCGGCAGACTCCATCGTCTCCACCAGGCGTGCGGCCCGGTTGTAGCCGATCTTCAGCCGGCGCTGGATACCCGACACCGATGCGCGCCGGGTTTCACAGACGATCTGCACAGCCTGGTCGTAGAGGGGATCGTCCTCGCCTTCCACGTCGCCGCCACCGGCCGGCGTATCCCCGGGCACACCGGGTAGCCCCATGGCCGGTCCTTCCGTGATTTCGTCGAGGTATTCGGGCGGGCCACTGCCCTTGAGCTGAGCCACCACGCGGTGCACTTCCTGGTCGGAGACGAAGGCGCCGTGGACCCGCAATGGCATGCCGGTGCCGGGCGGCAGAAAGAGCATGTCGCCATGGCCCAGCAGGCTCTCGGCACCACTCTGGTCGAGGATCGTGCGCGAATCCACCTTGGCAGATACCTGGAAGGCGATACGCGTGGGGATATTGGCCTTGATCAGGCCCGTGATCACATCGACAGATGGCCGCTGCGTGGCGATCACCATGTGAATGCCTGAAGCGCGCGCCTTCTGGGCAAGCCGGGCAATCAGTTCCTCGACCTTCTTGCCGACGATCATCATCATGTCGGCCAGCTCGTCGATGATCACAACGATGTGGGGCAGCGTGCTCAGGGTCGGTACAGCACCATCGAGCAGGGGCTTCGGCGCGAACTCGGTGCCCACGAGCGGATCAGGAATCGGCTCGCCCTTGTCGAGTGCCTGCTTGACCTTCCGGTTATAGCCGCCCAGATTTCGGACCCCGAGAGCGGCCATCAGCCGGTAGCGACGTTCCATCTCGGCCACGCACCAGCGCAGCGCGTTGGCGGACTCCTTCATGTCCGTGACGACCGGCGCCAGCAGGTGCGGGATGCCCTCGTAGACTGACAGTTCGAGCATCTTCGGATCGATCATGATCATCCGGACGTCTTCCGGCGTGGACTTGTAGAGCAGGCTGAGCACCATCGCGTTGATGCCCACCGACTTGCCGGAGCCGGTGGTGCCGGCAATCAGCAGGTGCGGCATGCGCTGCAGGTCGGCCACGACGGACTTGCCGCCGATATCCTTGCCGAGCGCCAGCGTCAGTGGCGAGGCCATGTCCTCGTAGGCGCGGGAGCGGAGAATTTCGCCGAGAGTCACCATCTCGCGGGATTCATTGGGGATTTCGAGACCGACGGTGGGCTTGCCGGGAATCACTTCCACGACCCGGACGCTGATCGCGGACAGCGACCGGGCCAGATCCTTCGACAGGTTGCTGATCTGGCTCACCTTGACGCCGGCGGCCGGCGCGAGTTCGAAACGGGTGACGACGGGGCCCGGCTGCACCGCCACGACCTCCACCTCGACACCAAAGTCCCGCAGCTTCATTTCGACCAGCCGGGAAATCGCCTCCAGGGACTCCTTCGAGTACCCCGGGGGCCGTTCCGGTGGTTCGTCGAGCAGTGACAGGGCCGGCAGCTGCCCGGGCACGACCGGCGCGTCAGCGAACAGCGGGACCTGGCGCTCCTTCTCGGCGCGCACGCCGGGCGGTGGTGCGAGCACCGGTTCGATGCGCGGCGGCGACTTCTTCTCGGTCTTCTTCCGTTCCTTGCGGACGACCTCCTGGCGCTCCTCCTGCACCCGGCGGCTGTCCGCGCGGGCCCGGAACTCCTGGATCAGCTGGCGGGCCCGGTCGATGCCATCCAGGACGAACTTGCCGGTGCGGTCCATGACCGCGATCCAGGACAGGCCGGTAAACAGGGAGATGCCGGCGAGCCAGAGGGCAAGGAGCAGCAAAGTGGCCCCGAGTCCGCCCAGGCCACCGGCCAGTCCGGTCCCGAGCAGCTCGCCGAAGGCGCCGCCGGCGCTCTGGGGTAGCGAGCGGGCGGAAAAATGCAGCGTCGCGAGGCCGCAACTGCTGGCCAGCGTGAGCGCAAAGCCCGTGAGGCGCGTGTAAAGGATCTGCTGGTCGATAGGTCCGGTGTGCCGACGGGCCGCGAAGAACACCCACCCTGCAACCAGGAACAGCGCGGGGAACAGCAGTGCGGGTGCGCCGAACAGGCTGTAGACCACATCCGCATACCACGCGCCCACGCCACCGATGCGGTTCTGCACCGGTCCGCCGTCACCCGTATGACTGAAGCCCGGATCCTGGGGGCTGTAGCTCAGCAGAGCGACCAGCATGATCAGGGCGATGGCCCCGCAGACCCACAGGGTGGCTTCCCGCACCACGTGGGTCAGGGGTCCCACGGACCCACGACTGTCTATGCCGATCGCTCTGGCCACCGATTTCCCCGCGCACAGCAGCAGGTCTGGCATGGGCCAGTACCAGGCAGCTGAGATATCGCAACAACAACTAGAGTTAACTGCCTGCCCGTCAAGCAGTTATCGGAAACGATCATAGCAGTACGAGGCTTGGACGCAAGCGCGGGGCTTGGCCTAAACTGGCCGGATGCCTGAAAACAACCATGCCCGACTGATCATCCTCGGCTCCGGCCCGGCCGGCTACAGCGCAGCGGTTTATGCCGCCCGCGCCAACCTCAGGCCCCTGCTCATCACCGGCCTTGAACAGGGTGGACAACTGATGACCACCACTGACGTCGACAACTGGCCCGGTGGCCGCCACGGGCTCCAGGGTCCGGAACTCATGGAGAGCCTGCGCCAGCACTGCGAGCGGCTGGAGGTCAGGGCAATACTCGACCAGATTGAAGCGGTGGATCTGGGTAGCCGGCCCTTCCGGCTGCAAGGCGGCTCCGCCAGCTACACCTGTGACGCACTGATCATTGCCACCGGCGCGTCAGCCCGATACCTTGGCCTGCCCTCCGAGCAGCAGTTCCGTGGCAAGGGCGTGTCGGCCTGCGCCACCTGCGACGGCTTTTTCTATCGCGGCCAGGAAGTGGCTGTGGTCGGTGGCGGCAACACCGCCGTCGAAGAAGCGCTGTACCTGTCCAACATCGCCGCCCGGGTCACGCTGATTCACCGCCGGGACAGTCTCCGGGCCGAGAAGATGCTGCAGGACAAGCTCCTGGGGAAAACGCGGGAGGGAGGCAATGTCTCCATCATCTGGAATCACGAAGTCGATGCGGTGCTCGGTAACGACGCCGGCGTCACCGGCCTGCGCCTGCGTCCCACGGATCAGTCCCTTGATTCCCGCCAGCAGATCGCGGTGACCGGCTTCTTCGTCGCGATCGGGCACGACCCCAACACCAACCTGTTCCGGGAGCAGCTGGCCCTGAACAAGGGCTACATCGTCGTCCGTACGGGACTCGAGGGGAGCGCAACTGCCACGAGCGTGCCCGGCGTTTTCGCCGCCGGCGATGTGGCAGACAGCGTCTACCGGCAGGCCATCACCTCCGCGGGCTCCGGCTGTATGGCCGCACTGGATGCCGAGAAGTTTCTGGACGGGCACGCCGCCTGACGCGGCCTGGCATGGGCGCAA
Source organism: uncultured Chromatiaceae bacterium (assembly GCA_964407855.1). Lineage (GTDB taxonomy): Bacteria > Pseudomonadota > Gammaproteobacteria > Steroidobacterales > SHZI01. The sequence goes on along the minus strand of CAYOXI010000033.1, from coordinate 15,575 downwards.
CGGAGAAAGCCGGCTCGCTGCCCGTGCGGGTGGAGGTCCTGCCCGGGCTCGGTGGCGTCAGCGCTGCAGACTGGAATCGCCTCACCGGCACGCACTACCCCTTTCTCCGGCACGAATTCCTCTCCGCCCTTGAGGAGACTGGCTGCGTAGGTGGTGCTTCCGGCTGGCAGCCGAGTCATCTCGTTCTGCGCAGTGCCGGTGGCCAGATTGCCGGTGCCCTGCCCCTCTACCGGAAAATGAGCTCCTACGGCGAGTTCGTGTTTGACTGGGCCTGGGCCGACGCCTACCGGCGGGCAGGCCTGCGCTACTTTCCCAAACTGGTCTCGGCGGTACCGTTTACACCCGCCACCAGCGCGCGGCTGCTCGCAGCGCCCGAGGAGGACCCCCAGCTCATCGGGCGCGTACTGAGCGCGGCAGCCAGGGAACTGGCGATCCAGACAGAATCGTCGTCACTGCACATCCTGTTCCCGACCGAGGCGGAGAAAGACCTGCTTTGCAGCGAGGGGTTTCTGGCCCGGAAGGACTGCCAGTTTCACTGGACGAATCGCGGCTACGCAGACTTCGACGCGTTCCTCGGTGAGTTCACCGCCGAGAAGCGCAAGAAAGCCCGGCGGGAACGCCGGCGGGTTGCCGAGGCGGGCATCAGCTTTGTCCATCTGGGCGGGCGGGAGCTTGACGACGGGATCTGGAGTGCACTGATGCCACTGTACGCCAGCTCCTTCCTGCGCCGGGGCCGTGAGCCCTACCTGAATGCGGACTTTTTCCGGCTTATCAGCCGCACACTGCCCGACAACATCGTGGCGATCGTCGCCCTGCTCGGCGGCGAACCCGTGGCCACCGCCCTGTGCTTCCGCAGCGCCGACACGCTGTATGGCCGCTACTGGGGGAGCCTGGGTGACTTTCACAGCCTGCATTTCGAGACCTGCTACTACCAGGGAATCGACTACTGCATTCGCGAGGGTCTCCGGACCTTCGAGCCGGGGACTCAGGGCGAGCACAAGATCAGTCGCGGCTTCGTACCCACCGTCACCTGGTCTGCCCACTGGCTGTCGCATCCGCAGTTCTCCGCTGCCATTGACAATTATCTGGACCGGGAGCGGGCGAGCATCGACGACTACATGGAGTTGGCCCGGGAGCACGTGCCGTATCGCAGGGAGACCCGGTAGGAGGTGCCGCATGGCTCCCGTGACCTACCTGCATGCCGACGACCCGCCGGACTTTTTTCCCGATCCGGCCGGGGCCAGCGCGGACCCCGATGGGCTGCTCGCGATCGGCGGCGACCTGACGCCACGTCGGCTGCTGGCTGCCTATCGTCAGGGCATCTTTCCCTGGTATGAGCCTGGTCAACCCATCCTGTGGTGGTCACCGGATCCCAGGGCCATCCTGCTGCCTGGCGATCTGCACATTTCCCGCAGCCTGCGTCGCCGGCTCCGGCGAAGCGAATACCAGACTTCGGTGGATACCGCATTTCCGGCCGTGATCTCGGCCTGCGCGACACTCCGCCAGGCCACCGGCACCTGGATCACACCGGAAATGCAGGCGGCCTACCGGCAACTGCACGACCTTGGCTACGCCCACTCCGTCGAAACCTGGCGAGGCACGGAGCTGGTTGGCGGTCTCTACGGGATCGCCCTTGGGCGGGTCTTTTTCGGGGAATCCATGTTCAGCACGGCCAGCGACGCATCCAAGGTGGCGCTGGTGAGGCTGGTCAGCGTGCTGGTCGCCAGATCCTTTGAGATGGTCGACTGCCAGGTTGCGAATCCCCATCTGGCCTCGCTGGGAAGTCGGCTGATGCGACGCCCGGAGTTTCTCGCCCGGCTCCGCCTGCTCACGGCCACCGAAAACCAAACCAGCGACTGGCGAGCAGCGCCCGAGGGTACCGGGGTGCTCGTGGCACCTGGCCAGCCACGCGCTCCCTTGCACGCCTGAACCAGTTCGACGACAATCCCGGCCCGTTCAGCCGGAGTGCGCATGCCTAAAGAAGAAGCCATCACCATGGACGGGGTTGTCACCGAGACCCTGCCCAACACGACGTTTCGGGTAAAACTCGACAACGGCCATGTGGTTACGGCACACATATCGGGAAAAATGCGCAAGAACTACATCCGGATTCTCACCGGCGACCGGGTCACCGTTGAAGTGACGCCCTACGATCTCTCCAAGGCCCGGATTACCTTCCGCTCCCGCTGATCCGGACTGATCCGGACTGATCCGGACCAGAAACGTCCGGGACTAGACCGGATCCGGGATGTGTTCGAGGCTGAGTGTGGCCGGCGTGGCCACCAGCATCAACTCCCCAGCGCTGTCGAGCGCAATCCGTACATGTCCGCCCGCCACCAGATCGCCGAAGAGCAGCTGCTCAGCGAGCGGCCGCTTGATGTTTTCCTGGATGACCCGGGCCATGGGCCGTGCCCCCATCCGCGGATCGTAACCCTTGTCGGCGATCCACTGTCGTGCAGCCGGCTCCAGCTCGATCGTGACCGCGTTTTTGTCGAGCTGCGCCTCCAGTTCCATGATGAGTTTGTCGACCACCCGCAGGATGGCCTCAGGGCCGAGCGCCTCGAACTGGATGATGGCGTCGAGCCGATTGCGGAACTCGGGCGAGAACATCCGGTTGATCACCGCCATGCCATCCGTGCTGTTGTCCTGCTCCGTGAAGCCGATCGATGACCTGCTCATTTCCTGGGCACCGGCGTTGGTGGTCATTACCAGGATTACATTGCGGAAGTCGGCCTTGCGACCGTTGTTGTCGGTCAGTGTGCCGTGGTCCATGACCTGGAGCAGCAGGTTGAACACCTCAGGGTGCGCTTTTTCGATCTCGTCCAGAAGCAGAACGGCGTGAGGATGCTTGCTGATCTGTTCGGTGAGCAGGCCACCCTGGTCAAAGCCCACATACCCGGGGGGCGCACCGATCAGGCGCGAGACCGTGTGACGCTCCATGTATTCCGACATGTCAAAGCGGATCAGTTCGATGCCAAGGCAATGGGCGAGCTGGCGGGTGACCTCTGTCTTGCCGACACCGGTGGGTCCGGCGAACAGGAAAGCACCCACGGGCTTCTCGGCCTCCCGCAGACCAGACCGGGCCATCTTGATGGCCGCAGACAGCGCGGCAACAGCCTTGTCCTGGCCGAAGATGACCAGCTTGAGATCACGATCCAGGTTGCGCAACTGATCCCGGTCAGAGGCCGACACGCTCTTGGGCGGAATGCGGGCCATCTTGGCTACGACATTTTCGATCTCGGTCACGCCCACTTCCGTCCTGCGGGTGGCTGCCGGCTCCAGCCGGACGCTGGCACCCGCTTCGTCGATCACGTCAATGGCCTTGTCCGGCAACTGCCTCTCGTTGATGTGACGGGCCGAAAGCTCCACCGCCGCCTGGATGGCTTCATCCGTGTAGGTGACGCCGTGATGCTCCTCGAAGCGCGTCTTCAGGCCCCTCAGTATCTCAATGGTCTGGGGTACGGTCGGCTCGACAACATCGATCTTCTGGAAGCGCCGGGCGAGTGCATGGTCCTTCTCGAACACACCGCGGTACTCGCGGTAGGTGGTCGAGCCGATGCAGCGCAGTTCACCGCTGGACAGCACCGGCTTGATCAGGTTGGAGGCATCAAGCACCCCGCCGGAGGCGGCGCCCGCACCAATGACCGTGTGGATCTCGTCAATAAAAAGGATGGCGCCGGGATCCTTTGACAGTTCCTTGATCACGGCCTTGAAGCGCTTCTCGAAGTCCCCCCGGTACTTGGTGCCGGCGAGCAGCGAACCCATGTCCAGTGCATAGATGGTGCAGTTGGCCAGCACTTCGGGCACCTTGCCCTCGACGATCATCTTGGCGAGGCCCTCGGCGATCGCCGTCTTGCCGACACCGGCCTCACCGACGTACAGGGGGTTGTTCTTCCGGCGGCGGCACAGTACCTGGATGGTGCGCTCGACCTCGAGTTCGCGGCCGATCAGCGGATCAATCTTGCCCTCCCGCGCCCGCTTGTTGAGATTGGTGGCGTAGTTGTCGAGGGCGCTGCCGGCAGCATCCCCCTCGCCCTCTTCACCTTCACCACCCGAGCCCTTGGTGGCCGACGGGTCATCGCGCAGCTTGGACAGCCCGTGGGAGATGAAATTGACGACATCCAGGCGGGTGACGTCCTGCAGGCCGAGCAGGTAGACGGCATGGGACTGCTTCTCGCCAAAGATCGCGACCAGCACATTCTCGCCGCGCACTTCCTTCTTGCCGCTGGACTGCACATGGAATACCGCCCGCTGCAGGACGCGCTGGAATCCCAGGGTGGGCTGCACATCCTGCTCACTGCCCTCAGGCAGGCGCGGCGTGGATTCCTCGATGAACTGCTCCAGGTCGCGGCGCAGACGCGCGAGATCAGCACCACAACCTTTCAGGATCTCGGTAACCGCTGGTACATCCACAATGGCCAGCAGCAGGTGTTCCACGGTCATGTATTCATGACGCTTGGTACGCGCCTGCTGGAAGGCCTCGTTCAGGCAATACTCGAGTTCACTGCTCAACATGGTTGTTCAGGCTTCCTCAAGGGTGCAAAGGAGCGGGTGCTGGTGCTGCTGCGCATAGGCGCCGACCTGGGCGACCTTGGTTTCAGCGATCTCATACGTGAAGACGCCGCAGACACCCTTGCCCCGGGTGTGGACTTCGAGCATGACGCGGGTGGCCTTCTGCCTGTCCATGGCGAAAATCAGCTCCAGTACCTCGACGACAAATTCCATCGGGGTGTAGTCGTCATTCAGCAGGACGACCCTGTACAGCGGCGGACGCTTGACTTTGGGGCGGGCCTCCTCAATGGCAAGTCCCCGGCCATCATCCCTGCGGCGCGTCAGATCGTTGTCGTCGCTGTCGCTACTCATCTCTGAAGTCGTCGTTCGCGGCAAAAACTTGAGCACGCCAGATAGTAGCTTATTCGATTCGGGACAGCCGACCGGATTCCGCAGCGCACCCGGCGGTTTCATGCTCATGGTGCGCAATTCCGCGCTAGGATGCCGGACAGTTGCCAAGGTGCCAGGAAGGCGCGCCGCAGACCGGCAGGGAAGCGCACCCCCAGGCCTGGCCGGGGTGTGGACCGGGTCACGGTTGTCCCGGGTCGGGCGGAATCTAATGGGCCGAGGGTGGGGCTTTGACAGTTGCTTTCTGGCGGATCCCGCTCCAAAGTACGTGATTATGCTAAATCCCTATAATTTTCGAGGGCTTCTGTGAATATTGAAGACCTCGTCTCGCGCTTTGGCGGGCCCTCCGGGCCGGCGATCGCCGTGCGCCTGGGAGCGCAACTGCCCTTCCTGGTATCGCTGGTTGCCGTCATCCTGCTCGCCTGGTACCTGGCGCGCCTGATCTGGCTGCTCTACCCGGCAGGCGGCGCGCCCCAGTGGACACCACCGGCTGAGCTTCCCCAGTCTGGTCCCGTCGCCCTGGCCCCCGCCGACTATGCCTCGATTGCCGCTGCCCACCTGTTTGGTGAAGTCTCTGCCGAGGCGCCGTCCCTGGCGGGTGATGCGGCACTGAATGCACCGGACACCAGCCTCTCGCTGCAGCTCCGGGGTTCCATTGCAGCCGACGACCCCCGCATGGCCCACGCGATCATTGCCGACTCCAGCGGCAACGAGCGGGTCTACTTCACCAACGGCTCGCTGCCCGGGGGCGCGACTGTGCAGCGTATCCAGTCTGACCTGGTCGTACTGGCACGGGCGGGCCAGCTTGAAGTGCTGCGACTGCCGCGGGAGGGCCAGCCCGGCGGCAGCGGCAGTCGGAACACCGGCCGGGCAACGCTGATGGCCCAGGTTGCCACTCCGCCACCACAACCCGCCGTTCCGGACATCGTGGCGCAGGGGGCTGCCGGATTCCTCGACGTGGTCCGGCCCCAGCCCTTCATGCCGAATGGGCAACTGAAGGGTTACCGGATCTACCCGGGGCCCAACCGCCAGCAGTTCGCCTCCCTCGGCCTGCGGGCCGGCGACCTGGTCACCGAAATCAACGGGATCGCGCTCGATAATCCGGCCCAGGGTATGGAAGTCTTTCGCAGCCTGGGCGAGGCAACCCAGGTCACAGTTACGGTCGAACGGGATGGTCAGCCGCAGGTGCTCTCGCTGAACATGTCGCAGATCAATGCACTTGGAGCAACCCAGTGACCAGGAAACCGCAGGCTATCCCGGCCGGTCCCCATCCCGGGCACGACGCTGTCCGCAACCGGTTTGCAGTCCTGACCTGCCTCCTGCCACTGCTCCTGTCGGGCCCGGCGCTCCGTGCCCAGCAGGCGAGCATTACCCCGAACTACAAGGACGCGGATATCCGGCAGGTGATCGAGGCGGTTGGCGAGGTGACCGGGCGCAATTTCATCCTGGATCCGCGGGTCAAGGCGCAGGTAACCATGCTCTCCGCCTCGCCGATGAGCGCGGACGCCTTCTATGAGGCCTTTCTGTCGATCCTGTCGGTGTACGGTTTCGTCGCCGTGCCCTCCGGCGACGTCATCAAGATCCTGCCGGATGCCAATGCCCGCCAGTTGCCCGGTGCCGAATCCGAACCGGGCGGTGGTCGCCGGCCCGACGACATCGTCACGCGGGTCATCCCGGTGCGGAATGTCGGGGCGGCCCAGCTGGTACCCATCCTTCGACCGCTGATTCCCCAGTACGGACACCTGGCGGCTCACCCGCCTTCCAATCTGCTCATCATCAGCGATCGCGCCTCCAACGTGGACCGCATGATGAGAATCGTGGCCCGCATTGACCAGGCGGCAGACCAGGACTACGAGGTCATCCAGCTGCAACACGCCTCCGCATCCGAGATCGTCAAGATCGTCGGGGCACTCAACCAGGGTGCGCAGCAGGCCGACGGTGGCGGCGGGCTGCGGGTATCGCTGGTCGCCGACGAGCGGACCAACAGCGTCCTGGTCACCGGCGAAAAGACTGAAAGACTCCGCTACCGGACGCTGATCGCGCACCTGGACACCCCACTCGAGGAAGGCGGAGATACCCAGGTCCGCTACCTCCGCTACACCAACGCGGCCGACCTCGCCACCAAGTTGCAGTCCCAGTATTCCGGGGCCCGGGGAACTGCCGGCCAGGAAGCAGCCCCGAGCGAACGGGGTGATATCAGCATCTGGGCCGATGAATCCACGAACGCCCTGATCATCACGGCACCGCCCAAGACGATGAAGTCGATGATGGCCGTGATTGACAAACTGGACATCCGCCGGGCGCAGGTACTGGTTGAGGCCATCATCGTCGAGGTTTCGTCGGACAAGGCCGCGCAGCTTGGCGTCACCTGGGCCATCGGCGACAGTGATCTCGAGAACGTCGTCGGCCTGACCAGGTTCGACAACACCACCGGCGTTGCCGGGGTGGCCGGGGCGATCCTCGGCGGAGGCGAAGGGGGTGCCGCTGGCGCTGCGTCCGCACTCGGCCGGGGCATCACGATGGGGGTCGGCCGGCTCAGCGACTCCGGCTTCAGCTTCGTCGCACTGATCGAGGCCCTTGAGACCGATGGCAGCACGAACATCATCGGCACACCGACACTGGTGACCCTCGACAATGAAGAGGCAGAGATTCGCGTCGGACAGCAGGTGCCATTCATCACCGGCCAGTTCACCAACACCGGCTCCACGGGCGGCAACACATCCGTGAATCCGTTCCAGACCATCCAGCGGGAACAGGTCGGGCTGTCGCTCAAGATCACGCCGCAGATCAATGAAGGCAATGCCGTGCGGCTGAAGATCGAGCAGGAGATCTCCGATCTCGCGCCCAGTGGTCAGGCAGTTGACCTGATCACCACCAACCGGTCCATCAATACCACAGTCATCGTTGAGGATGGCGGCACCCTGGTGCTCGGGGGTTTGATCCAGGAAACCCTGAATGAAACCCAGCAGCGCGTCCCGATCCTGGGCCGGATCCCGATACTTGGGGCCCTCTTCCGCTCGGATTCAAACACCCGCAGAAAGACCAACCTGATGGTCTTCATCAAGCCGACCATCCTTCGCGACAATGTTGCGGCGGTATTCGAGACCAACGCGAAGTACAACTACATGAGGGACCAGCAGCTGGCGATCAAGCCACCCAAGCCGCGGCTGATGCCCCTGACGCCCAGGCCGGAGCTCCCGGCACTGCCAGACGAGACTGGCACCGGTGAGCCAGCCATAGACCTGCGCGATCTGCCAGAGGTATCTCCCGGTGAATTCAGCGGTTCCTGAGCTGCTCGACGATCTGGCGACCCTGTCGGTTGCTGACCCGCTGCCGTCGCCGGCAGCGGTGCCCGCTGCCCTCCGCCGGCTGCTGCTTCCTTTCGCCTTCGCCAAGCGCCACGGCGTGCTGATCAACGGCATGGAGGGCGACCGGCCGCTGGCTGTCGTGCGCGCCGACGCAAAGCTGGCCGCGATCTCCGAAGTCCGGCGCTTTGTCGCCGGACCGGTTCAATTGCGCGTCGTCCCAGCACAGGAATTCGACCGCCAACTGCAGCAGACCTACGAGCGGGAATCCAACACCACGATGCAGATGGTGGATGGTCTCGGCGAGGACACCGACCTCTTCAGTGTTGCCCAGGCGTTGCCGGAGCCGTCCGACCTGCTGGAGAGCGATGATGACGCGCCGATCATCCGCCTGATCAATGCGCTGCTCACCTCGGCCGTCAAGGAGAATGCGTCCGACATCCATATCGAACCTTTCGAGAACCGTCTGGTCGTGCGCTTCCGTGTGGATGGTGTCCTCCGGGAAGTGCTCCAGTCCCGGCGGGCAGTGGCCCCGCTGGTGGTGTCCCGCATCAAGGTCATGTCCAAGCTGGACATCGCCGAGAAACGACTGCCCCAGGACGGCCGGTTTTCGCTGCGGATCGCGGGTCGGGCGGTGGACGTACGGGTGTCCACGATGCCGTCTGGCCATGGCGAACGCGTCGTGCTCCGGCTGCTGGACAAGCATGCCGGCCGCCTCGAACTCGAGGGCCTGGGCATGGATCCCGTTGCCCAGGGCGTCATTGACGAGCTGATTCACAAGCCCCACGGCATCATCCTGGTCACCGGCCCCACGGGCTCCGGCAAGACCACCACGCTGTATGCCGCGCTGGAGCGCATCAACGACAACACGCGGAACATCATGACGGTCGAAGATCCGATCGAGTACTACATCGACGGCATCGGCCAGTCGCAGGTGAACACCAAGGCGGACATGACCTTCGCCCGTGGCCTGCGGGCCATCCTCCGCCAGGATCCGGATGTGGTGATGGTCGGCGAGATCCGCGACCTGGAAACGGCCGAGATCGCGGTCCAGGCGAGCCTCACCGGCCATCTGGTGCTGTCCACCCTGCACACCAACACCGCCGTTGGCGCCGTGACCCGTCTCCGGGACATGGGCGTTGAACCTTTCCTGCTGTCGTCGAGCCTGATCGGCGTGCTTGCCCAGCGCCTCGTGCGCGTACTCGATCCGGCCACCAAGGTGGCCTATCCCGCCCGCGAATACGAGTGCCGTACCCTCGGCGTCGATCCGGCCCACCCGCCGTCCCTCTACCATCCGGACGAAGCAGCCGTGCGGGCCGGTGCGCCCGGGTATCGCGGCCGGACCGGCATCTATGAGCTGGTCACCATTGATGACGAACTGCGCACGATGATCCACGACGGCGCCGGCGAGCACGAGCTGGAACGCTACGCCCGCACGCGCAGCCCCAGCATCCGTGACGATGGCCTGCGCAAGGCCCTGACGGGCGCCACCACCCTGGAAGAAGTGCTCCGCGTTACCCGCGCTGACTGATGGGCGCCTTCGAGTACACGGCCGTTGATGCCAGCGGCAAGGAAAGCCGCGGCATCCTCGAGGGGGATACCGCCCGCCAGGTGCGGCAGCTGCTTCGGGAGCGCCAGCTCCTGCCCCTGACGGTTGCCGAGGTTGCCGAGCGGGAGGCCACCCGGCAACGCGCCTCCTTCTCCTTCAGCCGGTCCATGTCACCGGCTGACCTGTCACTGGTAACCCGTCAGCTCGCTACCCTGGTGCACTCCTCGCTCCCCCTGGAAGAAGCGCTGCTCGCGGTCTCCGAGCAGACCGAATCGCCGCGTGTAAAAAGCGTGATGCTGGGCGTACGGTCACGCGTCATGGAGGGTCACCCACTGGCCGATGGCTTCGCGGACTTTCCAAAGGCCTTTCCCGAAATCTATCGGGCCACGGTTTCCGCCGGTGAGCAGTCGGGACATCTCGACGCCGTGCTCGAGCGGCTGGCCGATTACACCGAAGGTCGGCAGGTACTGCGGCAGAAGATCCAGCAGGCCATGATCTATCCGGTGGTGCTCACGGTGTTCTCCATTGCCATCGTCAGCGGCATGCTGGTCTTCATCGTGCCGAAAGTGGTGGGCGTGTTCTCCAACACCGGACGGGAACTTCCCGGCCTGACGCAATTCCTGATCGGCCTCAGCGACTTCCTCCAGGCTTATGGGCTCGTCCTGCTGGTTGCGCTGGTGGCGGCGGCGTTCGGCATCGGTCGCGCCCTGCGCCATCCGGGGCCTCGTCGGGCCTTCGACCGGTTCCTGCTGCGCATTCCACTGGTCGCCAAGCTGGTCCGCGGCGCCAATACCGCCCGCTTCACACGGACGCTGAGCATCCTCACCGGCAGCGGCGTGCCCGTGCTGGAGGGCCTCCGGATAGCCGGGCAGGTGGTCACCAATGTGCCGATGCAGGAGGCCGTCGAGAAGGCCGCGGACCGGGTGCGGGAAGGGGCACCGATTGGCAAGTCCCTGGCCGTAGGCGGCTTTTTCCCGCCGCTGTGCATCCACCTGATCTCCAGCGGCGAGGCCAGCGGTGAGCTCGAGAACATGCTGACCCGGGCCGCCGTGAACCAGGAACGGGAGATGGACGGTCTCATTGCGACGCTGCTGGGCATCCTCGAACCAGGTCTGATCATTACGATGGGCGCGCTCGTGCTGCTCATCGTGCTGGCCATCCTGCTACCGATCTTCCAGCTGAATCAGCTGGTTGGCTGACAGCATCTCCATTGCCGCGCAACTGTGCGGCGGATCCGGTACCCGTTCACGAATTCCAGAAAAGAGTATTGTCAGAGTCACCCTTCCTCATTATAAAAACGGCGTCGGCTGTCGGCTTTGAACATAAGGGTCGGACCATGGGTCGCAGAGCGGGGCTTCAGTCCAGGGTACGGCAGGCGCCGCCGCCCACCGAGGCAGTGGTGGTGCCTGACGATGACGTTGACGATGCAACGACCGTTGCCGGCGAGCTTGATGATGATCTGGCGCCGGATGGTGCGGCTTCCGACAACGTCGGCGAACAGTCGGTTGAGATCAATGTCGAAGGCCTGATCGCCGAACTCGAAGCCGAATCCCGCCACAGCCACAATGGGACGATCGAGACTTCCTGTGCGCGGCGCAAACTCGAGGACTATCTCGAGCGGCGCCGGATTGCCCAGGCCATCGAGGATTTCGAGGACTTCGAGGTCTAGCCGAAATCCCGGCTGCGGGTCAGCAGCCCGCCCAGCAGCGCCGTGTGATCCGTCAGGCCGGTCGCCACCAGGTGCAGCACGTCGCCCTGGCGCTGCAGCTCCCCCCGCACACCCAGCAACCGCGCCTCCAGCAGGATCCGGCGCTGGCGCTCTGCCAGTCGCGGCCAGACGATCACATTCACATAGCCGGTCTCATCCTCCAGGGTGACGAAGGTCACGCCGGCAGCGCTCCCGGGCCGTTGCCGGGTGGTCACGATGCCGGCAGCCTGCACCCGGGCATGATCCGCCAGATCCTGCAACGCCCCGGCAGGCAGGCAGCCCAGCTCTCCCAGTTCGGTCCGCAGCAGGGCCAGCGGGTGCCGGCCCAGCGTCAGCCCCAGGCTCTGGTAGTCCCCGGCAATATCCTGGGCCTCCGTGGGAGCGCGCAGCAGCGGCAGGCCCTCGGCCACCTGCAGGACGGGAAACACCGGGAGCGCGGCCTCCACCCCGGCGACGGCCCAGCGGGCCCGGTACCGGTGACCGGCAATTTCCGCCAGGGCACCGGCGGCAGCCAGCGCGCCCAGATCACCAGCGTCCAGCCGGGCGCGCTCCTGCAGCTGCTGGACGCTGCCATAGGACACAGACCGGTTGCACACCAGGCGCTCACCCGCCTCCCGGGCAAGACCGCTGACCAGGCACAGGCCGAGACGCAGGGCATGGTTGCCATCCAGCCGGTGTTCAGTGGCCGCACCGGCAGGTTCCAGCGTGCACTCCCAGTCGCTCCGGTTCACATCCACCGGCCGGATCTCCACCCCCTGACGTCGCGCACTCTGCACGAGCTGGGCTGGTGCGTAGAACCCCATCGGCTGGCTGTTGAGCAGCGCCGCCGTGAAGACCGCCGGGGCGTGGTGCTTCAGCCATGCAGAAACATAGACGAGCAGCGCGAAACTGGCCGCATGGGATTCGGGGAAGCCGTACTCACCGAAGCCGCAGATCTGCTGGAAGATCTGGCGCGCGAACACCTCGCTGTAGCCCCGGGCCCGCATTCCGTCAACCAGGCGGGCCTCGAAATGTCCCAGCCCGCCCCGCCGTCGCCAGGCCGCCATGGCCCGGCGCAGCTGGTCTGCCTCACCCGGAGTGAAGCCCGCAGCCACGACGGCGAGCTGCATCACCTGTTCCTGGAAGATGGGCACCCCGAGGGTGCGCTTCAGTACCTGCCGGACCTCGGGGCTCGGGTAGGTCACTGGCTCCTCCCCGTTCCGGCGCCGCAGATAGGGATGCACCATGTCGCCCTGGATCGGCCCGGGACGGATGATGGCCACCTCAATCACCAGGTCGTAGTAACAGCGGGGCCGGAGACGGGGCAGCATGGCCATCTGGGCGCGGGACTCGATCTGGAAGACGCCCATCGTTTCACCGCGGGACATCATCGCGTAGACAGCCGGATCCTCGGCAGGCACGGTGTGCAGGCTGAGCAGACGACCTGTGTGCTGCCGGAGCAGGTCGAAGCTGCGGCGAATCGCAGACAGCATGCCGAGGGCGAGGATATCGACCTTCAGGATGCCGAGCTCGTCCAGGTCGTCCTTGTCCCACTGGATGACGGTGCGCTCCGCCATGGCGGCATTTTCGACAGGCACCAGCCGGGAGAGGGCCTCACCAGCGATCACAAAACCACCCACGTGCTGGGACAGGTGGCGCGGAAAGCCGAGGAGTTGCTCCACCAGGCCGAGCAGCCGCCGGATCACCGGGCTGTCCGGATCAAGTCCCGCCTCGCGGAGGCGCCCCGGCTGCACCTCCAGGCCGTCCCACCACTGGAGGTTGCGGGTGATGCGGCTGATCTGGGCGGATGACAGGCCGAGCACGCGCCCCACATCCCGGATGGCACTGCGGGGGCAGTAGCTGATGACCGTGGCCGTCAGTGCGGCCCGTTCCCGGCCATACCGTGCGTAGAGATACTGGATCACCTCCTCCCGGCGCTCATGCTCGAAATCCACATCAATATCGGGCGGCTCGTTGCGCTCCCGGGAGATGAAGCGCTCGAAGAGCAGGGACATCCGCGCCGGATCCACCTCGGTGATGCCGAGGCAGAAACACACGGCGGAGTTGGCGGCGGAACCCCGGCCCTGGCAGAGGATGCCGCGGCTGCGGGCGAAGCGGACGATGTCATCTACCGTCAGGAAGTAGGCCTCGTAGCGGAGTTCGGTGATGAGCGCGAGCTCGTGATCCACCAGCTGCAGCACACCCGGCGGGGGATGGTCCGGCCAGCGCTCCCGCAACCCCTCCCCGACCCGCTGCCGCAGCCAGGTTGCCGGTGTATGGCCCACCGGCACGATCTCCTCCGGATACTGGTAACGCAGTTCCTCCAGTGAGAAGTTCAGGCGAGCGGCCAGTCCGAGCGTGGCGGCCAGCAGGGGCTCCGGATAGCGACGGCGGAGTTCGGGCAGTGTGCGCAGGTGCCGTTCCCCGTTGGCATGCAGGCCGGCAATATCCTCGCCCAGGGTGCGCCGCTGACGGATCGCCGTGAGCGTGTCCTGCAGGGCACGCCGGCCCCGGCTGTGCATGTGCACATTGCCCGCTGCCACCGCCGGCAGTCCGGTAGCCGCGGAAAACCCGAGCAGGCGGGCCAGTCGCTGCCGGTCATTGCCATCGGCATGGAGTTCCACCGCCAGCCAGGTATCACCCGGGAAGTGGGCCTGGAACCAGGCTGCATCGTCCGGCTCCGGCACTTCGGGCGGCAACCAGAGCAGCAGACACCCCGGGGCAAGTTCCGCCACGTCCTGCCGGGTGAGGTGATAGCTGCCCTTGGCAGCCGCCCGCCGGCCCCGGGTAATCAGGCCGCACAGGCGGGCATAGCCCTCCCGGTCGCCGGCCAGAACCACCAGACGCAGGCCGTCTGCCAGACAGAGCTCGCTGCCGATCAGCAGCCGGAGACGATGCTCCCGGGCAGTCACATGAGCCCGGACGATGCCGGCGACGGAGCATTCGTCGGTCAGTGCCAGGGCGGCATAGTCCAGTGCGGCAGCCCGGGCCACCAGTTCCGCCGGGTGGGAGGCGCCCCGCAGGAAGCTGAAGTTGCTGAGGCAGTGGAGTTCAGCGTAGGCGCTCACCCGAAGATGCCGTGCAGATACCAGGCCTGGCTGCGCAGGTCCCGGTAGATCCACAGCAGCGCGCCGTGAGGGTTGCTCGCCAGGTAGTAGTCCCGGCGGATATCGCCCCCGTCCCACCAGCCACTTTCAATGCGCTCGGGTCCGCGCTCCAGGCACAGTACGCCACGCCACGCCGGACGGCCGGCGCTCTGTCCGAGCAGCTCTGGTGCCGGGAGCAGCCACACCGGGCGCTCCAGCGTCGCGCCGGAGAAATCAGTCGGGGCCGCGGGAAAGTCTTCGAGCGTGCGCCAGGCCCTCTCCGGGCGATGATCCGGCACCAGCGCAAGACCCTGCACGGCTGCATGGCCGAGACGGGCGCGCAGCCGCGCGAGAAGGCTGGTCAGCTCGCCATCGGGAGTGAGTTCGTCGCCAAGCAGATCCGTGCCGGCAGACGGTCCGCCTGGCAGCAGTTCCGCCTGCAGGACCAGCGAGCTGACGCCAGCCGGGAGTGCCAGGGATTCCAGGCGCAACCGCAACAGTTCCGGCAACAGCGCCACTCCCGCGTGCTGCCGGAGTGCAAGCCGCAACCGGGTTTCCCCACCGTCCGGATGCATCAGGCGGCACCAGATGCCGGATACGCTGGCCTGACAGGACACCAGCCGGGCGTGCAGATCGCAGGACAATATCCGGAAGCCCTCCAGCAACAGGCCGGCATCCGTGGTGTCCGCCGGCAACTCCAGGGATTGTTCGAAACTGTCCGGCAACCGGCAGGGGCGACGGAGATCCGGTGCCCGGCCGTAAGCCTGGTCAATCTCCCGCAGCAGGCCGGGGCCGAGCCGGCGGGCAAAGCCCTGACGGGGCAGCCGGACGCAGTCACCGAGCGTGGTGAGTCCCATCTGCCGGAGCAGCTCCAGAGCCTTCGCCGGCCAGCCCAGGTGGACCACGCCGATATTCGCCAGTCCCTGCTGCAGCTCCGGGTAAGTACGCAGGGCCACTGCCTGGCCGGCACGGGCCAGCCACAGGGAAGCGCGGGGTGTGGGTGTGCAGGCGATCCGCACGTCGTGCCCCCGCTCCTGCAGGCCGTGCCG
>CAYOXI010000032.1:25745-29584 GCA_964407855.1 uncultured Chromatiaceae bacterium | reverse complement strand
GTAGTGAGACGGCAATCCCGGCGGCATCCCCGCCAGAAGTCTTCAACCTGCTCCGGCCCCGGTCCGCCTGCCCGGCCTGCCACACGCCGATCAAGGCCCGGCACAACGTGCCGGTCTTCAGCTGGCTTTGGCTCCGGGGTCGCTGCGTGGCCTGCCGGGCACCCATCCCGGCGCGCTACCCGGTGGTGGAGGCGTTCACGGGCCTGCTGTCGGCCTTGGTGGTCTGGCACTTCGGCTTTGGCCCGGAAGCGGCCGCTGCTCTGCTGGTCACCTGGGCTCTCATCGCCCTCGCCGTGATTGACCTTGATCACCAGCTTCTGCCGGATGTGATCACCCTGCCGCTGCTCTGGGCCGGACTCCTGTTTCACCTGTGGGTGCCCGATGCCGGCGAGCCCTTCGCCGACCTGGCGGGCGGCGTCGTGGGGGCCGTGGCCGGGTACCTCAGTCTCTGGCTGGTCTACCACGCCTTCCGCCTCGTGACTGGCAAGGAGGGCATGGGTTACGGCGACTTCAAGCTGTTTGCCGCGCTGGGAGCATGGCTGGGCTGGCAGATGCTGCCCCTGATCATCCTGCTGTCGGCCTTCACCGGTGCCCTGGTCGGGATTGCACTGATCGTCACCGGTCGCCAGGGACGCCAGGCACCCATCCCGTTCGGGCCGTTCCTGGCGGCGGCCGGCTTCGTAGCGCTGATCTGGGGACCCGTACTGACCACCGCCTGGCTCGGGAGCGCAAGGCCCTGAGGGGCCGTTCCGCCCGTGGCAGGCAATACCCCCGCCGCGGAACGGGACTGGACGATCTTCAGGGTCGGCCTCACCGGGGGTATCGCCAGCGGCAAGTCCACGGTCGCGGCGATGTTCGGGGCCCTGGGGGTGCCCGTGATTGATGCGGACGAACTGGCCCGGGACGTGGTCGCGCCGGGCACACCGGGACTTGAGGCGGTCCTGCGGGAGTTCGGCCCGGAGCTCCGGCGGCCCGACGGCAGCCTCGACCGGCAGAGGCTCCGGGCACTGGTTTTCGCGGATCCGGAGCGCCGCCGCCGGCTGGAGGCCCTGCTGCACCCGCCCATCGCCCGGGCGCTCGAAGCCACCAGCCGGCAGGCCGGCGGCCCTTACCAGCTGCTGGTGGTGCCCCTGCTGGTCGAGTCCGGACTGGACCGCCGGGTTGACCGGGTGCTGGTGGTGGACTGTCCCGAGGAACTGCAGCGCACCCGCCTCCTGCAGCGGGACGGGGAAACGCCAGCTGGTGTGGAGCGCCTGCTCGCGGCCCAGCTGGACCGGGCATCCAGGCTCGCCCGGGCCGATGATATGGTGCGTAATAAGGGGGCGCTGGAGGACGCCCGGCGTCAGGTGGCCGGGCTGCACCAACGGTATCTGGCGCTGGCCGGCGGACCGGGTTCAGGCATGAAGCAGGGAGGCGTGAAGGGCGCTGGCTAAAAAAGGTGTCCAGTTCTTTGTTGCGGGCGATTGCCCTGCCCCACCGGGTAGGAGCAGAATACCGGGAAAACAAAGGCTAGGGCACGAAACCGGCCATTCATGGTTAGCATTCCTACTGCGGATCTATTCACCGAGGCTTCTGCATCCGGCGCTGCAGGCCTCTACGAGCAGCCGCTCAGCGAGCGGATGCGGACCTTCCTGCGCCTCGAATATCTCTACCAGCAGTTCTGCTTCAACCTTGAGCAGGTTTCCGAATGGGGCAGCCGCGCCGCGATCACGGGCCTGCTCGACATCGTGGCAATCCTCGGCCGGGGCGATGTGCGCGGCGATGTGCTGAAGGAGCTGGAACGGCAGATCGGCATTTACGACCGGTACCAGAACCTCGCGGGCATCGATGAGGCGCGCCTGAAGCGCGTGTTGCGCAATCTGCAGGAACTGCGTCAGCGCCTGTTCTCCGTCGGCCCGCAGTTCCTCCAGCCGATCCGCGACAGCGAGTTTCTCGCGGCCGTCAAACATCGCAGTGCCATTCCCGGTGGTACCTGCGAGTTCGACCTGCCGGACTACAGCCACTGGCTGAATCACGCCTACGAAGACCGCGTACAGGACATCGAACGGTGGATGAAAAACCTGCGCCCGCTCTGCGACAGCATCGCAGAGCTGCTCTGGCTGATCCGGGAAAGCGGCCACGTCTCGGAGCAGGTGGCCACCAACGGTGTGTTCCAGCACGGCATGGTGGGCGAAGGCGTGGCCGGCCTCCTGCGCGTCACACTGCCGGCGGGCGTTGATCTCTACCCCGAGATCAGCGGCAGCCACCACCGCTTCACGATCCGCTTCATGCAGTGGCCCGACGCGATGGAGCGTCCCCGTCAGACCAACAAGGACGTGCGCTTCCGCCTCACGATCTGCTGAGACCGGACAGGCCGGAATTCAGCGCCGCAACGATCGGCACGTCGGCCTCCAGCAGCCCAACGCTACCCAGCTCGGCGGGCATGACCCACTGCAGTGGCTGGCCCTCGACGGCCCGGGGGCTTCCCCGGAATTCCTCGACACGGAACACGTGCAGTTCGACGTAGCGTTCGGGATAGTCGTGGCGATAGCTGAGCAAAGCTGAGGCCGCAATGACGGCTATGCCGATCTCCTCGGCCAGTTCGCGGTCCAGCGCGGCCCGGGGGGTCTCCCCCGCCTGGATCTTGCCTCCGGGAAACTCCCAGAATCCGGCGCCATGACGCCCCTCGCCCCGGCGCGCGATCAGGACGCGGCCGCTGCCATCAACAACAACACCGGCAGCTACGCGGATCAGGGGCGGAAGGGACACAGGCCGGGCAGGTCACTGCCCGCCGTGGGGCGTCAGTCCAGCCGGCCGTGACATTGCTTGTACTTCTTGCCGGATCCGCAGGGGCAGGGTTCATTGCGGCCGACCTTCGGCTCCTTGCGCACCACGGGCCCTGCGGGTGCCACCACGGGAGCCTGGGCCTGCGGTCGGGCCACCATCGGCCGGGGCGCGGGACCCGTCGACCCCGGACTGGCCGACCCGGCCTCGCCCTCGAGTGCGCCGGCGGCGGTACCGGCTGCCACGGCCGGCGCCTCGTCGTGGCGATACTGGAGCTGCTCTACCATGCGCCGGCGCTGCTCCTCGGCCGCCACATCCTCCGGGGTCCGGACCCGGGCCTTGGCGAGGATGGTGATGACATCCCGTTTGACGGCATCGAGCATCGAGCTGAACATCTCGAAGGCCTCGCGCTTGTACTCCTGCTTGGGATTCTTCTGGGCATAGCCCCGCAGATGGATGCCCTGGCGCAGGTAGTCCATCGCCGCGAGGTGTTCCCGCCAGTGCAGGTCCACCTGCTGCAGCATCAGCTGCTTTTCGAGCTGCCGCAATTCGGACGGCTGGATGGTCGAGAACTTGCGCAGGTAGTCGGCCTCCACGTCGGCGAGTATCCGCTGGCGAATGCCGTCCTCGTCGAGGCTGGTCTCCTCATCCAGCAACTGCTGGATGTTGAGCGTGATCGCCAGATCCTTCTCCAGGACCTCGGTCAGCCCGGGCACGTTCCACTGCTCCTCCACACTACCCGGCACGATGAATTCGCTGATCAGGTTATTCACCACCTCGGCGCGAATCTCGCCCAGGGTCTCGGAGATGTCGTCCACCTGCATCAGCTGGTTGCGTTGCTGGTAGATCACGCGCCGCTGGTCATTGGCGACGTCGTCATACTCGAGCAGCGACTTGCGGGCGTCGAAGTTGTGGGCCTCCACCTTGCGCTGGGCGCGTTCGATCTGGCGGGTGAGCAGGTTGCTCTCGATGGCCTCCCCTTCCTTCATGCCCACACCCCGGAGCATGCCCTTGGTGCGCTCCGGGTCGCCGAAGATCCGCATCAGGTTGTCTTCGATGGACAGGTAGAAGCGGCT
>CAYOXI010000032.1:22247-25645 GCA_964407855.1 uncultured Chromatiaceae bacterium | reverse complement strand
TCCGGCTGGTCGTTGCGGACCATCGGGCGGTGCGTCGGCACGACCACCACTTCGAGGCCATAGATCTGCTGAAACTCGAAGGCCTCGGTGTCCGCCGTGCCGGTCATGCCCGACAGCTTCTTGTAGAGGCGGAAATAGTTCTGGAAGGTGATCGAGGCGACGGTCTGGTTCTCTTCCCGGACCCGCACGCCCTCCTTGGCCTCGACTGCCTGGTGAAGGCCGTCCGACCAGCGCCGGCCGGGCATCGTGCGGCCGGTAAACTCGTCAACGATCACTACTTCGCCATTGCGCACGATGTACTCGACGTCCCTGCGGAACAGGGCGTGGGCGCGCAGCGCTGCGGTCAGGTGGTGCATCAGGCGGATATTGGCGGCGTCGTAGAGGCTCTCGCCCTCGGCCAGCAGGCCCTCCCGCACCATCAGCTCTTCGACCTTCTGGTGTCCGTCCTCCGTCAGGAAAACCTGCCGGGACTTCTCATCCACCGAGAAGTCGCCCGGCCCGCCCTGGTCGTCGTCCGTGGCTACTTTCTCCTGGCGGGTGAGGTTGGGCACGAGGCTGTTGATCCGCAGGTAGAGCTGGGAACTGTCGTCAGCCGGACCGGAAATGATCAGCGGGGTGCGGGCCTCGTCGATGAGGATGGAGTCGACCTCATCCACCACCGCGAAAACCAGACCACGCTGCACCTGGTCCTCGCGCCGGAAGGCCAGGTTGTCCCGGAGGTAGTCGAAGCCAAATTCGTTGTTGGTGCCATAGGTGATATCCGCGGCATAGGCCGCCCGCTTCTCGGCGCTGGTCTGGCTGTTGCGGATGACGCCAACCTCGAGCCCCAGGAAGCGGAATACCGGACCCATCCATTCGGAGTCCCGCTGGGCCAGATACTCGTTCACGGTGACGACATGCACGCCCTTCCCGGGGAGCGCGTTGAGGTAGGTCGGCAGCGTGGCCACCAGGGTCTTGCCCTCGCCGGTGCGCATCTCGGCGATCTTGCCCTCATGCAGGGCCATTCCGCCCAGCAGCTGGACATCGAAATGACGCAGGCCAAGGGTGCGGCGGGCGGCCTCGCGGACGGTGGCAAAGGCCTCCGGGATCAGGTCGTCCAGCGGCGTGCCATTGGCCAGCCGCTGGCGGAATTCCGCCGTCCGGGCCCGCAGGGCCTCGTCATCCAGGGCCCGGGTGGCGGCCTCCAACTGGTTGGCGGCGGCCACGATCCGGTTGTAGCGCCGCAGCATCCGCTGATTGCGGCTGCCAAAAAGCCGCGTGAACCACTTCAACAAGCTTTGTCCCCTCCACAGCCGGTCGGCCGGGGGTCGCTATTCTAGCAGGCCGAAGGGGCGACCCTCAGCCTGGTCGGGCGACAAACCGGGCGGGATTCTGGTGCTGCCCGCGGTACAGGACCTCGAAATGCAGGTGGGTACCCGTCGCCCGGCCCGTGGCGCCCATCAGCGCAATGGTCTGGCCGGGCTTCACGTAGTCGCCCGGTTCGACGAGGTTCAGGGCGTTGTGCCCGTAGCGCGTGATCCAGCCGTTGCCGTGGTCTATCTCGATGAGATTGCCATAGCCGCGCTGCCGGCCAGACCAGCTCACGACCCCCGGAGCGACCGCCAGGATGGCCGAATTACCCGCGCCGGCGAAATCCATGCCCCGGTGGAGGGCAGGCCTCCGGGAGAAGGGGTCGATGCGTTGTCCGTAGTGGCTGGATACCCAGCCATCCGCGACCGGCCTGCCCATGACCGGACTGCCCATGACCGGACTGGTCATGTACGGGCGGTCGACTGGTCGGGAAGTTCGCGGCGGAAAGGGGATTACCTCCACCTCGAAGTCCGGCTCGTCAGGGCCCCCGACAGCGGCGCTGGCCACAGGCAGCCGGGCAGTGGGCGAACCCACCGGTTGCTGCGGCTGGGGTGCTGCAGCGAAGGGCATCGCAGGCTGGGGCGTCGCCACGGCATACAGGGCGCCAACCCCGAATCCGGTCACGCCAAGCAGCAGGGCCATGCAGGCACCCGCGGCAGCCGGCAGGAGATGTGCCCGCACGGAAGGTAGCGCTTGCTTGCCGTCTTTCACCGTCGTCCTGCTGCTGGCCTGGCTGTGTTTCAATATGCCCGAGGTATTTTGACTAAATCAAGGAACCGCTCACGCCCCGGCCTCCCCCTATGCGGAACCCATCCCAAAAAGACCCGATGCGGCTGGCAGACGTCGTGGGACCGGGTACGGCCCTCGGCCGGCTTGCCGCCGAGGCCGACAGCCGCATGGATCTGGTGGTGCGGATCAGGGCTTTGCTGCCCGAAGAGCTGCGGGCAGGCGTTGCGGCCTGCAACCTGCGGGAAGACGGCACCCTGGTGGTGCTGGCGCCAAGCCCCGAATGGGCGGCGAGACTGAGATTCGAGGGGGAGACCTTGCTGGCGGGATGCCGCAGCTTCCGCCCGGAGGCCGCCCGGCTCAGGCTGCGGGTGGAACGGAACGTGTCCCGGGAACCGGGCAGCTGACCGGCGGCAGGCTCAGCAGGCCGGCACCGGTGACTGATAGGAAATCGGCGCTTCCCGCTGATCCTCGAAGCTGACCAGTTCCCAGGCGGAGGGGTCCGCCAGCACCGTACGCAGCAAGCGGTTGTTGAGCGCATGGCCCGAGCGGCAGGCCGTCAGCTCGCCGATGATGCTGTGACCGATCAGGTACAGGTCACCGATCGCGTCAAGGATCTTGTGCTTGACGAACTCGTCCTCGAAGCGCAGACCATCCTCGTTGAGGACCCGGAAATCATCCAGGACGATCGCATTGTCCATGCTTCCGCCAAGGGTCAGCTCCCGGGCCCGAAGCATCTCGATTTCCCGGGCGAAGCCAAAGGTCCGGGCCCGGGAAACTTCCCTGAGGAAGGACGTGGTCGAGAAATCGACACTCGCTGTCTGGGTGTGACGGCGAAAGACCGGGTGGTCGAAATCGATACTGAAGTTGACCTTGAACCCGGCGTACGGCCGCAGTTCGGCAAACTTGTCGCCGTCTTCAACGCGCACCGTCTTCCGGATCCGGACGAACTTCTTGGCCGCCTTCTGCTCGACGGTTCCCGCTGACTGCACGAGAAATACGAAGGGTGCCGCGCTGCCGTCCATGATCGGGACTTCTGCAGCGCTCAGGTCCACATAGGCGTTGTCGATACCGATACCGGCAAGCGCGGCCATCAGGTGTTCAACCGTGGCCACCTTGACGTCCCCCTGTACGAGGGTGGTGCCCAGCATGGTCTCGCCGACGGCCATCGCGTCGGCCGGAACATCAACGGGTCGGTCCAGGTCGATGCGGCGAAAGACGATACCGGTATTCTCCGCCGCCGGACGCAGCGTCATGAATACCTTCCGCCCGGTGTGCAGTCCCACACCCGAGGCGCGAATGGCATTCTTCAGCGTACGTTG
>CAYOXI010000032.1:0-22147 GCA_964407855.1 uncultured Chromatiaceae bacterium | reverse complement strand
GCCCGGTGTGCAGTCCCACACCCGAGGCGCGAATGGCATTCTTCAGCGTACGTTGCTTCATGGCAGCCCTGATGGATCCGGTAGATCGCGAGACTCGGTCAGCAAGCTGTAACGCGCGCTGAACCGGGCCCGCCAGTGTAGACGGGGAACGGCCTCCACTCCAGGGAAGTCGTCCCGCAGACTCTCTTGACCCGCACTTGCCCGTCGAAAGGACCGGCAACCCGAGCCGGTCGCAACCCATGACAAACTATGACAAAACCCTAACACACGCCCGCGAAATGACGCAATGGCGCAGGTCCGGTGTTGCGCACAGCCAACATGAACCGGCGGAGCCCGGCGCACACCGGGACGCCCGTCACAGATGCGAGACCACCCGGCAGCGCGTCAGTCAGCCTGTCGCCGCAGGAAGGCCGGCACATCCAGCAGATCGAAGCCGCCCTCGCCGCTGTCGGTCAGCTGGTCGCCGACTGCCCGCTGGCGGATGAAGGTGGGCTGGTCGTAAGCCCCGTAGCCAACGGGCTCCGAGCCATTCTGCGCTGACACCTGTGAAGGCTGGTGGGCTGACTGGCCCGTCGCGACCCGCGGCTGGTAGGCCGGCGCCTGCGGAACCACCCGCATCGGCGGCTGTTGCTTCACCACGGCCGGCTGACCCAGCCCGGTGGCGACGACCGTCACCCGGATCGAGTCGCCCATCTCCGGATCGATGACAGTACCGATGACGACCGTGGCGTCTTCGGAGGCACATTGCTTCACCGTCTCGCCAACCTGACGGAATTCGCCGATGGACAGGTCCTCTCCAGCCGTCACGTTGACCAGGATCCCCCGTGCGCCGGAAAGATTCACATCCTCCAGCAGTGGGCTCGAGATCGCGGCCTCGGCTGCCTCCCGGGCCCGGTCCTGGCCGCGGGCCGAACCCGAGCCCATCATCGCCATGCCCATCTCGGACATCACCGTGCGCACGTCCGCGAAGTCGACATTGATGAGTCCCGGACGGGTGATCAGTTCGGCGATCCCCTGCACCGCGCCCTGCAGCACTTCGTTGGCTGCCTTGAACGCATCGAGCAGCGTCGTCTCCGGACCAAGCACCGACAGCAGCTTCTCGTTGGGAATGGTGATCAGCGAATCAACGTACTTGCCGAGCTCCGCGATGCCCTGGTCGGCAATACCCAGGCGCTTCTTGCCCTCCATCGAGAAGGGCTTCGTGACCACGGCAACCGTCAGGATGCCGAGTTCCCGTGCCACCTGGGCCACGATCGGTGCCGCGCCGGTGCCGGTACCGCCACCCAGTCCGGCGGTGATGAACAGCATGTCCGCACCTTCGATCACCTCGATGATCCGGTCACGATCCTCCATCGCAGCCTGGCGCCCGACGTCGGGATTGGCCCCGGCCCCGAGCCCCTTTGTGATGTTGCAGCCGATCTGCAGGGCCGTCCGGACATTGGAGGTCCGCAGGGCCTGCGCATCGGTGTTGCAGCAAATGAAGTCCACTCCGTCGATCCCGGTGCTGACCATGTGGCGCACGGCGTTGCCACCACCACCACCTACGCCCAGCACCTTGATCACGGCGTTCTGACTGTACGCATCCATGAGTTCAAACATTTTACGTCTCCCGAAAAAGCAGCAACAACAAAACCCGAATCAGAAACTTCCCTCAAACCAGCTCTTCACCCGCCCCCAGGCGTCCCGCATACCCGGCGTGCCGGACAGATCAATGCCCGTGCGTACCGCTCTCGACTTCCCGTAAAGCAAAAGGCCAACGCCCGTGGAATGAATGGGATTCCGCACGACGTCGCCAAGTCCGCGCACATGCTGTGGCACGCCAAGCCGGACCGGCATGTGGAATACCTCCTCCGCCAGCTCCACGGCACCTTCCATCTTGGCGCTGCCGCCGGTGAGGACGATGCCCGCTGCGATCATGTCCTCGAAGCCACTGCGCCGCAGCTCGCCGCGGATCAGGCCGAACAGTTCCTCGTAGCGCGGCTCGACCACCTCCGCCAGCGTCTGCCGCGCCAGGCGGCGGGGCGGACGGTCGCCGACACTGGGTACCTCAATGGTCTCGTCCAGGTTGGCAAGCTGTGACAGGGCGCAGGCGTACTTGATCTTTATTTCCTCTGCGTACTGCGTCGGCGTCCGCATCGAGATCGCAATGTCATTGGTAACCTGGTCTCCGGCAATGGGAATAACCGCCGTGTGCCGGATGGCTCCGTTGTTGAAAACCGCAATGTCGGTCGTGCCACCGCCGATATCCACGAGGCAGATGCCCAGCTCCTTCTCGTCATCGGTGAGTACGGCGTAGCTCGACGCCAGTTGCTCGAGGACGATGTCCTGCACCTCCAGGCCGCAGCGCTGGACGCACTTGACGATGTTCTGGGCGGCACTGGCGGCACCGGTGACCATGTGGACCCGCGCTTCGAGGCGGACGCCGGACATGCCGATCGGCTCCCGGATACCCTCCTGGCCATCAATGATGAATTCCTGGGGCAGCACGTGGAGGATCCGCTGGTCGGCGGGAATCGCCACGGCTCGTGCGGCATCAATGACCCGGTCAACATCACTCTGGGTCACCTCCCGGTCCCGGATGGCGACGATGCCGTGGGAATTGAGGCTGCGCACGTGACTGCCGGCGATGCCGGCGTAGACCTGGTGGATCTCGCAGGCCGCCATCAGCTCGGCTTCCTCGACCGCGCGTTCGATGGAAGCGACGGTGGCCTCGATGTTGACCACGACACCGCGCTTCAGGCCCTTGGACGGATGCGACCCAAAGCCGATCACTTCAAGCTGGCCGTCGTCCTGTAGCTCACCGACGACGGCCACGACCTTGGACGTGCCAATATCGAGACCGACGATGATTCCCCTGTCATCTTTCTTAGGCACGGGGCAATTTCTCCGCCAGTGGCTCGCCATCGGCGCTGCGCATGGGTCGCGGCCGCTTCCAGCCAAGCGAGAAGCCATTGGTATATCTCATGTCGACAAATTCCAGGTCGGCAGCGACATTGGTGACCACCACATCCAGGGCTTCGTAGAAGCGGGTGAGGCGCGCATCCACGTCGGTCGAGCCGAGCCGTACCGAAATGCCGTTACTGAGCCGCATGGTCCAGGCTCCGCGGCTGTCCAGTTCCAGCGCGGCCAGCCCGAGTCCCCGCTCGAGCAGTTCCTCGCGGATCACGAGATACCGCGACGCAACCTCCACCTCTGAGCCCTCCGGGCCGCTGAGGCGCGGCAGCTCCGCAGGGATGTGGGTCGCCTCGCGGATGAACAGCCGGCCGTTCGCGTTCAGGAGACCGCTCTGGCCCCAGCGGGCGGCCGGCTGCTCTTCGCTGACGGTCACTGCCAGCGTATCCGGCCACAGGCGACTGACCTGGGCGGAGGCAACCCACGGCTGACTGGCGATCCGCTGCTGGATCTCCTTCAGGTCCGCTGCCAGGAAACCCTCGCCGACCGACGTGCGCAGCACGGCCTCCAGCTGGTCGGCCGAGACGCGCTCGAACTCGCCATTGATCACTACCCGTTCGACCGGCCGGTTCAGCAGCCAGCGCGCCGACGTGTAGATGCCGCCCACGACCACGAGGACCCCAAGGATGCCGGAGATGGCGACCCAGGGCAGCGCTGGCAGCCTGGGCTTCGACTCCGGACGTTTCCGCCTGTTGCCCCGGCCGAGCAGACTCATGACGATGCCCCCCGGTCATCCACGGGCAGGCTCGTCTCGAGAATTCTCCAGACGAGTTCATCGAAAGAAATCCCGGCTGCCGCCGCCGCCATGGGCACCAGGCTATGGCTGGTCATCCCGGGTACCGTGTTGACCTCGAGGACTACTGGTCCAGCCTGAGGCCCCACCATGAGGTCCACACGACCCCAGCCGGCGGCGCCGACCGCGTCAAAGGTGGCCAGCGCAAGCCTGGCGAGCGCCTGCTCCTGTTCCGCCGGCAGGCCAGCCGGGCAGCGATAGCGCGTGTCATCACTGAAGTACTTGGCCTGGTAGTCATAGAAGGCGCTGTCGGTCTGGATCTGCACGAGGGGCAGGACCTGCCCGTGGAGGATGGCGGCTGTGTACTCGGGGCCGGACACCCACTCCTCGGCAAAGACCTCGCAGCCGAAGCCGGCCGCCAGTCGCAATGCGTCGGCCATCTGCTCCGGGCGGTCGATCCGGCTCATGCCGATGCTCGAGCCCTCGTCCGAGGGCTTCAGCATCAGCGGCAGGCCGAGCTGCTCGCCGGCCTCTACCAGATCGGCCTCGTTGCGGACCACGCAATAGCGGGGTGTGGCAAGACCCGCACCCTGCAGCAGGCGCTTGGTCCGGAGCTTGTCCATGCTGATCGCGGATCCGAGGACGCCGGACCCGGTGTAGGGCAAGCCGAGACAGGTCAGGAGACCCTGCAAGGTGCCGTCTTCGCCGCCCCGTCCGTGGAGCGCAATCCATACCCGGTCAAAGCGGTCACCGGTCAGCGGGGTCACCAGGTCGCCCCGCACGTCCAGGCCGACGGCCTGCACCCCCCGCTGCAACAGCGCCTTGAGCACGGCCTCACCGGTGAGCAGGGAGATGTCCCGCTCCGCTGAATCCCCGCCCATCAGTACCGCGACGCGGCCGAAGTCGGCTGCGTCGGCAATGGCGTGGAACGGGCCGGGCCCTGGCAGCCTGCTCACAGCGCGCCTCCGGCCGGTTCGCCCAGGATCCGGACTTCCAGCTCGAGCCCGACGCCATGCACCCGCTCGACCGTGGCCCGGACCCGCCCGATGAGCGCCTCCATGTCGGCCGCCGTGGCGCCGCCCGTGTTGATGATGAAGTTGGCATGCTTGGGCGACACTTCGGCGCCACCCTCCCGGGCACCCTTCAGTCCTGCAGCCTCGATCAGCCGGGCTGCATGGTCGCCGGGGGGATTCTTGAAGACGGAGCCACAACTGGGCAGTCCAAGGGGCTGGCGGGCCTGCCGTTCAGAGACAAGTGTCCGTATGCGGTCCGCTGCCGCTTCGTAGTGCTCGCTGAACTGGAAACGAGCTGCCAGGAACCACTCCTCAACCGGACCACGAACGTCGCGATAGCCGACCTGGTACGCCCCCCGATCCCGGGTACGGACGTTCCCATGGCGATCGGCCACGTCGACCTCGATGACTTTTCCCCAGGTCTCGCCGCCAAAGGCCCCCGCGTTCATCCGCAGCGCACCACCCACCGTGCCCGGGATGCCCGCAAAGAACTCGGCCGGCCCCAATTGCCAGCGGCCGCACTGCCGCGCCACCACCGTGCACGGCACGCCTGCCTCGGCCTCGATGACCCCGCCACCCAGATTGCGAAGCCCGTTCAACGCCTGGCCGGTGGCAATGACAACGCCCCGGATGCCTCCGTCCCTGACCAGGAGGTTGCTACCGAGCCCTATCCAGTACACCGGCGTGTCCGCATCGAGGGAGCGGACGAACTGCAGAAGATCATCGCGACAACGCGGGGAATAATACACGTCTGCGGGACCGCCGACTCGCCATGTTGTGTGTTTCGACATGGGTTCGTTGCGACGAATGCCGTCCATGGGCTCGCTCATCTTCGGCATCACGTCGCCGCCCCAGTGAGGACGTTGTCCCCCACCGCGCACAGATCGCGAAGTTGCAGCGCCGCGTTGCCGATACTGCCGGCACCAAGGGTCAGCACGATGTCACCCGACTCGACGACACCGGTCAGCAAGGACTGCAGGTCACCGAGGTCGGGGACGAATACCGGCTCGATCTGTCCCCGGCTGCGGATTGCCCGGCAGATCGCCCGGCCATCGGCCCCCGCAATCGGCGCCTCACCGGCCGCGTAAACCTCGGTGACGAGCAGGCGGTCAGCCGCCGACAGCACCTCGGCGAAGTCATCCAGCAGTTCCCGCGTGCGGGTGTAGCGATGGGGCTCAAAGGCCACCACCAGCCGACGCGCGGGCCAGGCATGCCGGACAGCATCGATGGTGGCGGCGATTTCCGTGGGGTGGTGCCCGTAGTCGTCCACCAGCACCACCGACTTGCCGGCCAGGGAAATTTCGCCCAGAACCTGCAGGCGGCGATCGACGCCCTCGAAGCCTGCGAGAGCCCGCTGGCAGGCGGCGTCGTCCAGTTCCAGGTCGAAGGCGACGGCCACCGCCGCCAGCGCATTCAGCACGTTATGGCGGCCAGGCAGGTTCAGGGTGACCGCCAGCGGCTTCGCACCGGGGCGGAGCACCCTGAAATGCGACTGGAGCCCGTCGTGCACCAGGTCCTCGGCCCGCACATCCGCCTCCGGAGAGAAGCCGTAGGTCAGGATCGCGCGATGCAGGTGGGGCAGGATGGACTGCACGCCCGGGTCATCGGCGCAGAGTACCGCCAGGCCGTAGAACGGCAGGTTGTGGAGAAATTCGACGAAGGTCTGCTTCAGCCGCTCGAAGTCACCGCCATAGGTGCCGAGGTGGTCGGTATCGATATTCGTGACGACGGACATGATCGGCTGGAGATGGATGAACGAAGCATCGCTCTCGTCGGCTTCGGCAACCAGGTAACGGCCCGCGCCCAGCCGGCCGTTGGTATCGGCACTCTTCAGGCGCCCGCCAATGACAAAGGTGGGGTCCTGGCCGGCCTCGGCGAGGACACTCGCAACGAGGCTGGTGGTGGTGGTCTTGCCATGACTGCCGGACACTGCGATGGCATGGCGAAAGCGCATCAGCTCGGCCAGCATCTCAGCCCGCTGGATCACCGGCTTGCGGCGGGCCCGGGCTTCCAGCACTTCCGGATTGTCGGCGCCGACAGCGGAGGACACGACCACCACGTCGGCCTCCCCGATGTTCCCGGCCCGGTGGCCGATCTGGACGAGGGCGCCCAGGCGCGTC
Source organism: uncultured Chromatiaceae bacterium (assembly GCA_964407855.1). Taxonomy (GTDB): domain Bacteria; phylum Pseudomonadota; class Gammaproteobacteria; order Steroidobacterales; genus SHZI01. Next base: position 15,329 of record CAYOXI010000032.1, on the reverse strand, counting down.
AGTCGCCGGGTGAAACTGGTTTCGCGCAGGTCGGAGCCCTGCACGGCATAACCCAGGTTGAGCAGCACCTCGGCAATGCCGCCCATCCCGACCCCGCCTATGCCGACCAGGTGAATGCGGCTGATCCGGCGCATCCGGTCACGCATCGGGCATGCTCCGCGCGAGGCACCTGGCGACGATCGCGTCGGTGGCGGCGGGGTGAGCCAGGGCTCGGGCCCGCTCCGCCCGGTCCACAACCAGACCCCGATCCCGGATGAAAGGCCGCAGCTCTGTCGCCAGCCTGTCGGCGGTCAGCCCGGTTTCGGGCAGCAGGGTTGCTGCCCCCGCATTGACCAGATAGGCGGCATTGCGGGTCTGGTGGTCATCCACGGCCGCAGGATAGGGCACCAGCACGGCGGTCACGCCGGCGGCCGCAAGTTCGGCCACGGTGAGCGCCCCTGAACGGGCCAGCACCACATCCGCCCAGCCATAGGCCTCGGCCATATCGGTGATGAACGGCATCACCGCCGCCTCGACACCCGCGCGGGCGTAGGCCTCACCGGCTGCCGCGAGCGTCGTCTCTCCGGCCTGATGGCGGATCTCGGGCCGCTCATCGGCCCCCAGCAACGCGACCGCTGGTCCCACCACCTGGTTCAGCGCCCGGGCACCCTGGCTGCCCCCAAGCACCAGCAAACGGAGCCGGCCCCGGCGACCGGCCAGGCGTTCCCGGGGCGGCGGGAGCGCCGCTATATCGGCACGCACCGGATTGCCGGTGACATGCGTGCCACGCCGGCCGGAAAAACTGCCCGGGAAGGCTTCCAGCACCTCCCGGGCCAATCCAGCCAGAAGTCTGTTCGTCAACCCCGCCACCGCGTTCTGCTCGTGGATCACGAGGGGCCGGCGCAGCAGCCAGGCAGCAACACCACCGGGTCCGGCAGCGTAGCCGCCCATGCCGAGCACCACCTTGGGTCGATGGCGCCGGACCACGCGCAGCGCGTCGGACAGGGCCAGCAGCAGCCGGACGGGGGCCAGCAACCAGGCCAGCGCCCCCCGGCGACGGATGCCGGCCACGCGGATCTTTTCCAGGGGAATGCCCTCGGCAGGCACGATCCTGGCCTCCAGGCCCCGGTCGGTGCCCAGCCAGATCACCGCTTCATCCCGCTGGCGCAGCGCCCGGGCGATGGCGAGGGCAGGAAATACATGCCCTCCGGTACCACCAGCCATGATCAGCACGGGCGCACCGGTCATCGTTGCACCCGCCCGTTCACCCGCCGGCGCTCGGTGCCGACCAGGCCACGGTTTTCCAGGTCGATGCGCAGGAGCAGGCCGAGCGCGGCGAGGATCACGATCAGGCTGCTGCGCCCGTAGCTGACGAGGGGCAGCGTCAGGCCCTTCGTGGGCAGCACGCCCAGGTTGACACCCAGGTTGATGGCCGCCTGGATGGCAATCCAGACACCCAGGCCAAAGGCCACATAGCACTGGAAGCCAGCATCGCGTGCGGCCGCCGCCCTGGCAATGGCGAAGATCCGCCAGACCAGCAGGACATAGAGCGACACCATCACGAGGCTGCCCATCAGGCCGAACTCCTCGGCGATGACGGCGAAGATGAAGTCGGTGTGGGCTTCCGGCAGGTAAAAGAGCTTCTGTACGCTGCTGCCGAGACCGAGGCCCGTCCACTCACCGGTGCCGATGGCAATCAGGGACTGGGTCAACTGGAAGCCATCACCGAAAGGATCCGCCCACGGATTCCAGAAGCCCAGCAGCCGGCGCATCCGGTAAGGGGAAAACTTGGCCAGCAGCGCGAAAATGACCAGCAATGGGGTCAGGACCGCAAGTACATCCCGGATCCGGGCGCCGGCCACAAAGAGGATGGCGAAGCTGATCATGACCAGCAGGACCGCAGACCCGAAGTCCGGCTGCAGCAGCAGCAGGCCCGCCGCAACACCGACCACCAGCATGGGATTGGCCAGTCCGCGAATGCCTGCCCGCAGTTCGGCGTTGCGCCGGACAGCGTAGTCCGCGACATAGACGAGCAGCAGGAGACGGGCCGGCTCGCTGACCTGCACGATGCTGATGCCGCCCACGCTGATCCAGCGGGTCGCGCCATTGACTGTATTGCCGAATCCCGGCACCAGCACGAGCACGAGCAGGAGCAGCGCCGCCCCGGCGAGCCACGATCCCAGGTGCTGCCACAGGCCGCTCGGAATCTTCAGCAGGCACCAGCCCGAGCCAAGTCCGAGGGCTGCGGCGAAGATCTGGCGTTCCAGAAAGTGAAAGGCGTTGCCATAGGCCCGGTCGCCAACCGCGATCGAGGCAGACGCAACCATCACGAGGCCGATGGCCAGCAGGGCGGCCGTGGCGGCCAGCAGCAGGAGGTCGGGTCGCTCGGCCGTGAACAGCGCTGCCGGACGCGTCGTCATGACGTACCCCCGGCAAGACCAAGCACCGCGTCCCGGAAGGCGTCACCGCGCGCTCCATAGTCCCGGTACATGTCGAGGCTGCTGCAGGCAGGAGCCAGCAGTACGGTCCACCCTGCGCGGGCCACGCGCGCCGCCTCTGCAACGGCCGCCTCCATGTCACCGACCCGGTGCACGGGGCAGATGCCATCCAGCGCAGCGGCGATCAGCTCCCGGTCCCGGCCCAGCAGGATGACCACGCACTCGCGACCACGCAGCGCGTCTGCGAGCGTGTCAAAGCGGGCGCCCTTGGCGTCCCCGCCTGCAATCAGCACAAGCGGGCCGGCCACGCTGCCGATACTGGTGACCGCGGCCCCCACATTCGTGGCCTTCGAGTCGTCAAGCCAGTCGATACCATCCCGGCTCGCCACCAGTGCCATCCGGTGGGGCAGCGGGGTGTAGGCCTGCAGGCCCGGCAGCAGGGCCTGTGCGTCAGCGCCGGCCGCAACGCCGAGGGCCAGGGCAGCCAGGGCATTGGCTACGTTGTGACCGCCGCGTACACGGAGAGCCGACACGGGCAGCAGGTTCACGCCGCCCCAGGACAGCCACAGTGCACCGTCGTGCTGCCGGATGCCGAAGTCGCCGGCAGCCGGCTCGCCAAGGCCGAAGCCCACCGTCGGAATCCCGTCCGGAACCAGCTGGTCCAGACCGGGCGCATCCCGGTTGACCACAGCCACCTCGCAGTGGAGATAAACCCTGGCCTTGGCGGCCTGATAGGCGGCCAGGTCGCCGTGGATATCCAGGTGATCCGGCGTGACGTTGAGCACGACGGCCGCGGCGGCTTTCACCGGCTCGCTCCGCTCCAGCTGGAAGCTGGACAGTTCCAGCACATAGGTCTGCACCGCAGGATCCAGCAGATCGAGAGCCGGAGTGCCCAGATTGCCGCCCGCCACCGTTCGCCGGCCAGCACTGGCGAGCATCCGGGCCAGCATCGAGGTCACGGTGCTCTTGCCGTTGGAACCGGTGATCGCGATCACGGGGGCAGTCACCTGGCTGCTGAAGAGATCGATGTCGCTGAGGACGGGTAGCCCCCGGGCGCGGGCGGCAGCCAGCAATGGCAACCTCAGGTCAACGCCGGGCGATACGATGAGCCAGCGGATCTCCGCTGGCAGCACCCCGGGCATTTCGGCGGAAAATACCTTGGCTCCGGGCATGACTGCCCGGATCGCGGCGAGTCCGGGCGGGGCAGTCCGGGTGTCTGCAAACGTGGCAGCAACGCCTTTCGACGCCAGGAAGCGGGCACAGGACACGCCGGTGCCGCCCATGCCCAGCACCAGGGCGTGGGCCCGCGCCGCCAGCAGCTCCCGGGCGCTCGCTGCGGGCAGGGGGGGCGGACCGCTGTGCAGTGCTGCAGCCATGTCAGCGGATCTTCAGGCTCGACAGGCCGACCAGCACCAGGATCACGGTGACGATCCAGAAGCGGACGATCACCTTGGGCTCGGCGAGACCCTTCAGCTCGAAATGATGGTGGAGCGGCGCCATCCGGAAGATCCGCTTGCCGGTCATCTTGAATGAGGCCACCTGCATCATGACGGAGACCGTTTCGGCGACGAAAATACCGCCCATGATCACGAGCACCAGTTCCTGGCGGACGATCACGGCGACGGTGCCCAGTGCTCCCCCCAGCGACAGGGCCCCGATGTCGCCCATGAAGACCTGGGCCGGGTAGGTGTTGAACCACAGAAATCCAAGGCCCGCGCCCGCCAGCGCCGCGCAGAACACCAGCAGTTCACCGGCGCCCACCACGTACGGGATATCGAGGTACGACGAGAAAATGGAATTGCCCGCCACCCAGGCAAAGATGCCCAGCGCCCCGCCGACCAGCACGGTCGGCATGATCGCGAGACCGTCCAGGCCGTCGGTCAGGTTCACGGCGTTGCTGGTGCCGACGATCACGAGGTAGGCAAAGGGAATGAACAGCCAGCCGAGGGGGATCAGCACGTCCTTCAGGTAGGGAACGAGCAGTGCCGTCGCGGCTGGGGTATCCGCCTGCTGGTAGAGCAGAATGGCCACCCCGAGTGCCACGATGGACTGCCAGAAGAGCTTTTCCCGTGGCGACAGGCCCTTCGGATTGCGGAGAACCAGCTTGCGGTAATCGTCGACGAATCCCAGCAGGCCATAGGCCGCGGTGACGCCGATGACGACCCACACATAGAAACTGCGCAGGTCTGCCCAGAGCAGTGTGCTGGCCAGGATGGCCAGCAGGATCAGCGTGCCGCCCATGGTCGGGGTACCGGCCTTCTGCAGATGGGACTGGGGCCCGTCGTCCCGGATCACCTGGCCGATCTGCCGTCGGGTCAGGCGATCGATCCAGGTCGGGCCCAGCAGCAGCGAAATGGCGAGGGCCGTCAGGGCACCGAGGATCGCCCGCAGCGTGAGGTAAGTGAAGGCATTGAAACCGGAGACATGCTCCCGGAGATACTCGGCCAGCAACAGCAGCATCAGTGTGACCCCGGCCTGTCCGGGAAACGGCCTGTCAGGGCATGAACCAGGCGCTCCAGGCCGGCACTGCGGGAGCCCTTCACGAGCAGCTGCACGTCCGGGCCGATCTGGGCACTGAGTTCCGCGGCGAGCGTCGCCACGTCCGGTGACCAGTGCGCTGACGACCCGAAGCCGGTTGCCGCGTGTCGCGCGAGGCGGCCCACGCAATAGAAGCGGTCGATGCCGCTCTGCGCGGCCAGCTCGCCCACGGACTGGTGCAAGGCCACCTCCTCGCTGCCGAGTTCCGCCATGTCACCCAGCACGAACCAGCGCTGTCCGGCCTGCGCAGCCAGGAAGCGGATCGCGGCCGCAACCGAGCCGGGATTGGCGTTGTAGGAATCGTCGTAGATGGTGCTGCCAGCCGGTCCCGGCTCCGGACGCAGGCGTCCGGCCACATTGAGCATGGCACCGAGCCCGGCCCGGACCGCGGGCAAGCCGGCGCCGGCGGCCAGCGTTGCGGCCGCGGCGGCCAGCGCATTCACCACGTTGTGGCTGCCGGCCATCGGCAGGTGAATCTCGACCTCGCCCTCCGGCGCGACCAGCAGGAACTCAAGGCCGCCGGCGCCCAGCTCGCGGAGGTTCACGGCCCGGTAATCCGCCTCCGGACTCAGGCCGAAAGAGCGATAGCGGAGGTCGTCCCGCAGGCTCCGCCAGTAGCCGTAGTAGTCGTCGTCCCGGTTGACCACCGCGACCGCGCCGGCCGCCAGTCCGGTGAAGAGCTCGGCCTTGCCTGTTGCGACGTCACGGATGGTGCCGCCAAAGCCGGCAAGGTGGGCGGGACCGGCATTGGTGATGATGCCGACGGTCGGCTGTGCGATGGCCGCCAGCACGCCGATCTCCCGTTGCGCACTCGCTCCCATCTCGATCACCGCTGCCCGGTGCGTGTCCCGGAGCCAGAGCAGCGTGATGGGCACCCCCACGTGGTTGTTCAGGTTGCCCCAGGTCACCAGCACGCCGCCGTCTTCGCCGGGCTCGCGCACCTCGGCCCGCATGATCGCGCCCAGCATTTCCTTGACGGTGGTCTTGCCGTTGCTGCCGGTCACGGCAATCACCGGCACGGCAAAGCGCTGGCGCCAGGCCGTGGCCAGCTGGCGCAGGGCAAGGCCGGTATCTGCCACCTCGACCTGCGGAAGGTCGACGGCCTGGCGCTGCTCGACCAGCGCCCCGGCCGCGCCTCTTTCCACCGCGAGAGGCAGCAAGCCGCTGGCATCGTGGCGCGGCCCGCGCAGGGCAACGAAGAGCTGCCCTTGCCACAGGCTTCGGGTGTCCGTGCTGACCGACTCAAAGCCAGCATCAGCACCAACCAGCCTGCCGCCAGCCGTTGCCGCAACCCAGGCCAGGTTGGCCATGGTCATGCGCTCCCGCCCGGGCCCATGGCGGCGAGGACCGAGGAGGCCACGGCGCGGTCGGAGAATGGTCGGCGCTCGTCGCCGATGATCTGGTCGGTTTCATGCCCCTTGCCGGCAATCAGCACGACATCCCCGGGGCCGGCAGAGCGGATCGCCCGGTTGATCGCCGCTGCGCGGTCCGGTACGACCTGCAGACTGTCCAGCGACGTAGCGCCTGCCAGGATGTCCGCGATGATCTGCTGCGGATCCTCCCGACGGGGATTGTCATCGGTCAGGATGACGTGATCAGCAATGGCCGTGGCCGCGGCCCCCATGGCGCCGCGCTTGCCCCTGTCCCGCTCCCCGCCGCAGCCGAAGACGCACCAGACCGCACCCGTGGCGTGCTCCCGCAGGGCAGTCAGCGCCTGGCGCATCGCGTCCGGGCTGTGGGCATAGTCCACGAGGACCAGTGGCTGGCCGGGCGTACCGGCGACGCGTTCCATGCGACCCGGTGGCGCCGTGCCGTTGGCCAGGGCATTGACCGCCTCGACCAGCGACCAGCCGTCCGCCAGCAGCAGGCCCGTCGCCAGCAGCAGATTTTCGGCATTGAAGCGGCCCCACAGCGGGCTGTGCAGCTCGGCAGTGCCGAACCCACCACTGATCATCAGCGCGAGCCCCTCAGTACCGGTAGAGGACACGCGCCCGGCAAGGCCCGCTGCCGGACGCTGCTCGAGCGTCGTGCCGACGAGGTGCGTGGCCGGCGGCAGCCCGGCCGCCAGCACGCGGCCGAACGGGTCATCCAGGTTGATTACCGCCGCTGGTGCGCCGGTGCGAAACAGGCGGGCCTTGGCGGCGCCGTAGTCTTCGAGATTGCCGTGGTAGTCCAGGTGGTCCCGGCTCAGGTTGGTGAAGGCCACGCTGGCGAACTGCACGCCATCCACCCGGCCCTGGTCGAGGGCGTGGGATGACGTCTCGGCAATGACGTGCGTTGCACCTTCGTCCATCAGTTGCCGCAGCTGGCGATGAAAGCTGATGCAGTCCGGCGTGGTCAGCGAGGCGCCGCTGATCCGGCTGCCGAAGCCACTGCCCAGCGTGCCCAGGTAGCCAGCGACGCCTCCGAGGCGGGTAATGGCCTGGGCCACCAGCCAGGCGGTGGTCGTCTTGCCGTTGGTGCCGGTGATGCCGGTAACCCGCAGACGGGCCGACGGCGTGCCGAAGAACCGGTTGGCGAGCTCCCCGAGCCGTTCCCGCAGGCGGGGCACGGGGAAGCACGTAACGGCCGGCGGCAGGCGGGGTGCCGGCCGTTCGTCAACGGGTTCCCAGGCGACTGCTCCGACGCCGGCAGCCATGGCGGCCGGCAGGTAGTCGAGGCCGTGACCCCTGGTCCCGCGACAGGCCAGGAACAAGCCGTTCCGCACCACTGTCCGGCTGTCGATCGTGAGGTCCACGACATCACGCCCCGGTAAGTCCACCCCGAACCCGGCAAACAGGGTGCGCAGATCCATGCTCAAGGTGCCGGCGACGGTCATGGCAGGTTCACGGCGATGGTGGTGACCCGTGGCGCCTGCGGCAGGGTCACGTTGTCGGGCGGCACCGCCAGCAGGCGCAACGCACCCGAGGCTACCGTTGAGAACACGGGCGCGGCCACATCGCCGCCATAGAACAGCGCTCCGCGGGGATCATCGATGACCACCACGATGGCGAGCCTCGGTGCACTGGCAGGCGTGACCCCGGCAAAGACCGCGGTATAGCGGTCCTGGGCATAGCCCCCGGCAGCCAGCTTGCGGGCCGTGCCGGTCTTCCCGGCCACCCGGTAGCCCGTCACGGCCGCCTTGAGTCCGGTGCCGTCCCGGGAGATCACGCCCTCCATCATCCGGACCACATCGCGGGCCACCTCCGGGCTGACGACGCGCCGGGCAATGGGCGGGCGCTCAACCCGGACCAGCGAAACCGGCCGATGCAGCCCGTCCGCGCCCAGCACTGCATAGGCCTGGGCAAGCTGGAGCGGCGTCATGGAGAGGCCATAGCCATAGGCCATGGTGGCCTGACTGATCGGCCGCCAGCTCTGGAAGGGCGGGAGCACGCCGGCCGACTCGCCGGGAAAGCCGCTGGCGGTCAGGCGACCGGCGCCGAAGCGGCTCATCGTGCCCCACAGGGTTTCCTGGTCGAGCGCCATCGCGACCTGCACGGCGCCGACATTGCTGGACTTGGCGAGCAGGGTGGCCAGATCCATCACCCCGTAATTGTTCTTGTCCTCAATGGTCCTCGCTCCGATCCGGACGAAGCCCGGATTCGTGTCGATCCGGCTCCCGGCATTGAAGCGCCCGCTGTCGAGAGCCGCGGCGATGATGAAGGGCTTGAAGGTGGAGCCGGGTTCCAGGATGTCGGTGATGGCCCGGTTGCGGAACAGGGCAGGATTGAACTGCTCGCGGTCGTTGGGGTTGAAGGTGGGCTGGTTGACGTTGGCGAGAACCTCACCGGTCTGCACGTCGAGCACGACGACCGACCCTGAGGTTGCCTTGAAGCGTTGCACGGCCGACTTCAGCTCGCGATAGGCCAGGTACTGGATGCGCAGGTCGATGGCGGTCACCAGCTCACCGCCCGGCTGCGGCGGCAGAATGCTTTCGACGTCCTCGATGGCCCGCCCGAACCGGTCCCGCAGCACCCGCTTCTTGCCCGGGGTACCGTGCAGCCAGTTGTCGAAGGCCAGCTCGAGTCCCTCCTGACCCTTGTCATCGATATTGGTGAAGCCGAGCAGGTGCCCGGTGACCTCGCCCGCCGGGTAATAGCGCCGGTATTCCCGCAGCAGATGCACGCCGGGCAGGCGCAGGGCGTCGATGGCAGCCGCATCGGCCGGCGGCAGGTGCCGCTTCAGGTAGTAGAACTCCTTGCGGACATTGCGGGTCAGCCGGCCGGTCAGGTCACCCGGATTGAGCTTCAGCGCTTTCGCCAGTTCCGGGATCCGGTCCGGCACCTCGAGCAGCTGCGTCGGGTTGACCCAGATGCTGTCCACGGGTGTGCTCACGGCCAGGGGCTCGCCGTTCCGGTCCTTGATCACGCCACGGGTGGCCGAGATGGTCGCCACGCGCAGATGCCGGGCAGCGGCCTCGCGGTTCAGGAAATCCTTGTTGAACACCTGGAGCTGGACCGCACGGACAACCAGGACCGACCCTGACAGCGCCAGCACGATGCCCACGACCCACAAGCGGACGACGAAACTGTGATACGCGGGCTTGTGGGCGCGCTGGACTCCACTCACGGCGACACCAGCTCCACTTCGGCCGGGGACGGGGCACGCATGGCAAGGCGCTCCCGGGCAATGCGTTCTACCCGGGCATGACTGGCCTGGGTGCTCTGTTCGATCTGCAGGCGCCCCCAATCCATTTCGAGTCGATCCCGTTCGCCGACCAGCGCCTGCAACTCGACGAACAGCTTCCGGCTCTGGTGCTTCGCATAGACACTGGCAACTGCCGAAACGAGTACGACTACGCCGAGGGCCGCCAGCACGACATGTGTGCGCCGCGCCGGCGTCATCGGATCTTCTCCGCCGCCCGCAGGACCGCGCTCCGGGACCGGGGATTGCCTTCCACCTCGGCCGGTGACGGCCGCACAGCCCGGCTCAGCAGTCGCAGGTCGGGCTGGGCGCTGTCCGGTACCACGGGCAGGCCACGCAGGGCGGGGTCCACCCTGGCATGGTCCCGGAGAAAGCGCTTCACGAGCCGGTCCTCGAGGGAGTGAAAGCTGATGACGCACAGGCGCCCGCCGACCGCCAGGTGCCGGCGGGCGGCCTCCAGGACCACCTCGAGCTCGGCGAGTTCCTGGTTGATGTGGATCCGGATCCCCTGGAAACTGCGCGTGGCCGGATGCCGGCCGGGCTCGCCGCGGACCACGCCGGCGATGAGGCGTGCCAGCTGCCCCGTAGTCCGCAGCGGCGCAACGGCGCGTTCGGCCACGACTGCCCGGGCAATGCGCCGGGAGGCCCGCTCCTCGCCGAAGCGCCACAGGACGTCGGCAATCTCCCACTCGTCAGCACTGTTGAGCCAGTCCGCGGCGGACAGGCCCTGGTCCGGATCCATGCGCATGTCCAGCGGGCCATCGTTCCGGAAGCCAAAGCCCCGGGCCGCGTCCGTGAGCTGGGGCGATGACACGCCCAGGTCGAGCAGGATCCCCTGCACGCCTCCTGCAACAGCTGCTGTTTCGAGCAGGTCGCCGAGGCGTGAGAACGGTGTCCGGACGATCCGCAGGCGGTGGTCAAGGGCCTCAAGTTCGCGTCCTGCTGCAATGGCCTCCGGATCCCGGTCCAGCGCGAGCAGGTGCCCAGACGGACCCAGCTGCGCCAGGATTGCCCGGGAATGTCCCCCGCGCCCGTAGGTACCGTCGACATAGAAGCCGTCGGGCCGAATGGCCAGAAATTGCAGCACCTCGTCCTTGAGGACAGGTACATGTGAACTCACCCCAACACCCCGCGCCTTGCCGCCCTGACGCGTTTGTTTACGTTTTATTAGGTCGTGCGCTACAGCGAGAGCGACTCGAGCTCGGCCGGCAGCCCGGGGCCATCCCCGGTTCCGCTGGTCAGCCAGCTGTCGCGCCGTTCGTTCCAGCGCTGCTCATCCCACAACTCGAACTTGTTGCCCTGCCCGACCAGCATGGCCTGCCGCTCGAGCCCCGCGAATTCCCGCAACTCCCGGGGCACGAGGACCCGGCCGTGGCCATCCAGTTCGAGCTCGCTTGCATACCCGACCATCAGCCGCTGGAGGCGCCGCGTGCCCGGATTGAAGCTGGACAGCCGCATCAGCTTCCGCTCGATCTCCTCCCAGTCCGGCAGGGGATAGAGCAGCAGGCAGTGGTCCTGGTCCACGGTGCAGATCAACTGCCCGCTGCAACGCGTCGCCAGCCGTTCCCGATAACGGGACGGGATGGCCAGGCGCCCTTTCGCATCCAGGGTGATTTGGGTTGCCCCGCGGAACATGGACTTTCAGGCCTTTCAGCCCATTTTCTCCCACGATGGACCACTTCGCGACACTATAGGTTTCACCTGTACCACCGTCAACCGGCGTCGGGAAAAAACCATCGCGACACAACTGCTTAGCGTGGAGCAGCTGCCGCAAGGTCGGCTGTGGCTGCATTCATCCGGGCAGAAAATCATGGTCTTAGCCTGGGTTTCTCCATCAGGGCTGCAATGCCCCGCAGACCCGCCGCATCCGGCGGCGAGGCGACGCGAGCGCCATCGGGGGTCGAATCCGCGCAGCAGGCCCTGGCCTCGCCGGCCGCAGGCGTCGCCGGGGGGCAGGCGGCTGACCCGATGGCCGGCACCGTTCCGCTGCCGATTTCGCCGCTGCCACTCCGCCTATAATCCGCCGCCGTGTTTCTCCTCGACCGCCTCCCCCTGACTCCGGAATTTCGCGCTGGTGCCGGCGCGGGCTTTCGCGCGTTTCTGCCGGTCTCGATCGGCCTGATTCCGTGGGGACTGGTCACGGGTGTGGCCATGGTCGGCAGCGGCCTCACCCCGCTTCAGTCCGTCGGCATGAACCTGATCGTCTTCTCGGGCACCGCGCAGCTCGGCACATTGCCCCTGATCGCCGCCGGAGCGCCACTCTGGCTCATCGTTGCCACGGCGCTGGCCGTCAATCTCCGTTTCGTCATCTTCAGCGCCGGTATCGCGCGGAACTTCCAGCATCTGCGGACCTCGGCCCGCTGGGGTATCGGCTATCTGCTGGTGGACGGCGTCTTCGCCATCTGCATAGAGCCGATGCTGCGCAATGAGAACCCCCAGTGGCGCCTCGGCCACTACCTGGCGCCATCCCTGTGGGGCTGGGGACTGTGGCAGGTCTGCGGACTGATCGGCATCCTGTTCGCCGGCGCGATCCCGCAGTCCTGGTCCCTGGAGTTCATGGCCACCATCGCGCTCCTCGCCCTGCTGTTGCCCATGGCAGCGACGCGGCCCATGCTGGTGGCCGCGCTGACCGGTGGCGCGGTGGCCGTTGCGCTGCATGGCCTGCCGCTGCGGATGGGACTGTTGATCGGCATGGTGGCGGGCATCCTGGGCGGGTTTGCCGCAGAAAGCCGCCGGTTGCCGGCCGTGGGAGCCTGAACAGATGTTCAGTGCAGGACTGCCGGACAGCTGGACCATCTGGCTCACCTTCTTGGCGATCGCCCTCGCCACGACACTGCCCCGGGCGAGCTTCATCGTGCTGGGCAGCCGTGTGCCGCTGCCGTCGCTTGTCCAGCGCGCACTTCGCTATGCGCCTGCGGCAGCCCTGGCCGCGGTCGTGGCCCCGGATCTGCTGGTGGCGAACGACTCCGTGCTGTTCCTGAATCCCAAACTCGGGGCAGGGCTCGTGGTGCTGGCCGTGGCTTACCGTTGGCGCAATCCCTTCCTGCCGTTTTTGGCCGGCATGCTCAGCCTCTGGACCCTGCAGTACGTCACATGACACCGATGATCTCGATCGAGGGACTGAACAAAACCTACGCTTCCGGCCTGCCGGCGCTCCGTAACATCAGCCTCACCATTCACCGGGGCGAGATCTTCGCCCTGCTCGGCCCAAACGGGGCCGGCAAGACGACGCTGATCAACATCATCTGCGGCATCGTCACACCGGGCGCTGGATCCATCCTGGCCGACGGACACGATGTGATCCGCGATTCCCGGGCAGCCCGGTCGCTCATCGGCCTGGTTCCGCAGGAGCTGTGCACGGATGCCTTCGAGACCGTGTGGGCCACGGTGAACTACAGCCGGGGGCTGTTCGGCCGGCCACCGAACCCGGCCTACGTGGAAAAGATCCTCCGGGACCTGTCCCTGTGGGACAAGAAGGATGCCAGGATCATTGCCCTGTCGGGCGGCATGAAACGTCGGGTGATGATCGCCAAGGCGCTGTCCCACGAACCCCGCATTCTCTTCCTGGACGAACCGACCGCCGGCGTGGATGTGGAACTGCGGCAGGACATGTGGGGCCTCGTCCGGGAACTGCGCGACAGCGGGGTCACCATCATCCTCACGACCCACTATATCGAGGAAGCCGAGGAGATGGCCGACAGGATCGGCGTGATGCGCAAGGGCGAACTCATCCTCGTGGAAGAAAAGGCTGCACTGATGCGCAAACTCGGCCGCAAGGAGCTGCGCCTGAGTCTGCAGACACCCCTGGCGGCCATTCCGGCCGGTTTCGGTGACGTGCCACTGACCCTGTCGGCCGACGGTACCGAACTGGTCTACACCTTCGACACGCATGGTGAGCGGACGGGAATCGCGTCGCTGCTGCGCCGGCTCGGCGACCAGGGAATCGGCTACCGGGACCTGCATACCAGCGAGAGCTCCCTCGAGGACATTTTCGTCAGCCTGGTTCGGGAGCAACCATGAACTTCCACGCGATCAGGGCCATCTACTTCTTCGAGCTGGCGCGGGCCTGGCGGACGCTGGGGCAGACGATCGCCGCACCGGTCATCTCCACGTCCCTGTATTTCATCGTCTTCGGCGCCGCAATCGGCTCGCGCATGGGACTCGTGGACGGCGTCAGCTACGGGGCCTTCATCATTCCGGGGCTGATCATGCTCTCCCTCCTCAGTGAGAGCATCTCGAATGCTTCGTTCGGCATCTTCATGCCCAAATTCAACGGCACCATCTATGAGCTGCTGTCAGCCCCCATATCCGCGGTGGAGATCGTGCTCGGTTTTGTGGGCGCGGCAGCCACGAAGTCGGTGATCCTGGGGCTGATCATCCTGGTCACTGCGCGGTTCTTCGTGTCCTATGAGATCCAGCATCCCCTGCTGATGCTCATCCTGCTCGCCCTCACTGCCATAACCTTCAGCCTGTTCGGCTTTCTGCTCGGCGTCTGGGCCGACGGCTTTGAGAAGCTGCAGATCGTGCCCCTGATGATCGTGACACCCCTCACCTTCCTTGGCGGCGCGTTCTATTCCATCAGCATGCTGCCGCCCTTCTGGCAGACGGTCACGCTCTTCAATCCGGTTGTTTACCTGATCAGCGGCTTCCGCTGGACCTTCTACGGCGTGGCTGATGTGAGCATCGGCGTCAGCATGGGTATGATCGGCCTGTTTCTGGTCGTGTGCCTCACGGCTGTGTGGTGGGTTTTCCGGACGGGATACCGGCTAAAGAACTGAAGCAACCAAGCGCGGCACAGCTGGTTCCTGCAGAAGAAAAATGAGTCGGCCGATAAGCCGGGTTCTGTCTGGGACAATCATTCCTCTGGGACCGCTGTCACCAGCGGCCTCTAGCGACCTACCCGGAAGCCCGCGGGGCGACGGTGTGCTCCTTGCGAAGCACTGCTTCCCTATTTGGTCTTGCTCCGGGTGGGGTTTTCCGTGCCGCGGAGTGTTACCACCCGCGCGGTGCGCTCTTACCGCACCTTTTCACCCTTGCCGGGGCTCCCGGATTACTCCACGAGCCCTTAGGCGGTATGTTTTCTGTGGCACTTTCCGTAGGCTCGCGCCTCCCAGGCGTTACCTGGCACCCTGCCCGCCGGAGCCCGGACTTTCCTCCCCTCCCCTCAGGCATTGCTGCCGTCCGGAAAGAGCGATTGCCTGGCCGACTCGCGGCGGACCTTAGTGCAGGGCACCGGGGTATGGCAAGGCATTTATCCCGCGAGCCTGCCCGGCAGGCGGCCCGGGAGTTGATGGACGGCGTCTGGCTCAGCTGATCGCTCCGCGGCGACTTGCGCCCGGTTCGGCTTACGCGCGAGGATTCGCGGAGGGATCCCGTCAGGGATCGGAGCACCGTCAGCATCATGGGCACAATCCTGCTTCGCGTTTTTCTCTACTGCGCCTTCATTGCTCTGGTTGCCAGTGCTGCCACCTGGGAAGGCAACCGCCTGGGCACAGCCAGCCGGTACGGCGAAGATTCCCTGGTGGAGTATTTCCAGAGCACGTTGTTGCTGGCCACAGCCGGCCTGTTCTGGCTCGGCGCCCGCGTATCAACCGTCTGGCGGAGCCTGTGCATCACCTTTGTCTTCGCCGCGTCCATCGCCGCCGTCCGGGAACAGGATTCCTTCCTCGATCACAACGTCTTTGACGGCGCCTGGCAGCTCATCGCCGGCGGGCTCTTCGTCGCGATGCTGGTGCACATGTGGCGAAGCCG